>JBKHIE010000093.1:0-5582 GCA_046538775.1 Candidatus Izemoplasmataceae bacterium | reverse complement strand
ACCTCACACTTATAAAATACAGTATATAAAACTAAATGTCAAGTATATATTACATTTTATAAGATAAAAATTATTTTTTCTTTCCCGGCCTTCTAGAATTGACAGTGTCTATTTGTCAGGATGACCATGCATCATGAAGACAAGAGACCATCTGTTACAGTCTGATTCAAAGCCTTGCATCGTTGGGTGATCGAGCCACCGTCATTGATACGGGAAACGCGTTTTCCCGATGACAACCATACGGATCTTGACCTAGATGTTTCTGACGCTCATAGCCTACCAGGAAAGCGTACCATCATCGGTGCAGAAGAGGCCGGAACACCGCTTGAAAGTGATGAAAGTGTTGTCCTGCTCGACGTACGGACGACCGAAGAATGCGAAGCTGAACATATTCTAGGAGAAAGACTGATTTTCCTGGATGGCCTGAGCGACCAGGTGGAGGAAGCAATCCCTGACATGGAGGCGGGCGTCCTGGTGTATTGCTGATCGGCACCGGAGCCTTGATGCGATTGAAATCCTGAGATCACTAGGCTATGCGGATGTGCATGACCTCGGCGGCGTCATCGACTGGCCGTATGAGACAACGAAATTCTTAATGGTCCATTAAAAAAACCGCGCTCTGCCCAAGGGTCTACCCAAGGGTCGGATGCGGTCTTTTTATTGGTCCTGAGAAGGCGCTGAGGGTTTCTTTACTGGCAGGAAACGGTCGGGGTTGTCGTAGATGAAGACGAAGTAGTATCCGGCAAGTAGGATGATGTGGCTGAGCATGAGAAGGCTGTAGCCTCTCATGAACATGGCACTGTAGTAATACGTGCCGACCAATCCCGCATCACGCTCGTAAAGGCCGATCACATCGTCCATTGAGACGGTGATGGTGACTTCATTGTCGTATGTGATCCTAAGCGTTTCCGCGGTCTCGTCTTTTGAGAACACTCGTGAGACGAGGGGGAAGTCCCGCCCAGTACCGAGCAGTTCATCGTCTATATCCCTGCTCAGGACATAATCCCCCGCTTCAAAGGCGTTCCACTCAGGTTTCCTGATGCGGACAATGCCCGTCCTGAGGGTACCAACCGTGGGTTGGTCTGGAAGGATGGCTTCAATGTAGGAGTGCTTGAAGAGGCCGTACTCATACTCGTTATCATGGAAATAAAGGGACATGATGAATCCGTTGACGACCACAAGGGTCGCCAAAGCATAAAATCCAATCAGAATGACGGTCATCTTAGTCGATTTCCGGGTTTTGAGTGAGGTTTGTGGAGCCATTATGGATTTAAGTCTTTTAAAGAAAGTCTTCACAGGCTGCCTCCCATCATCAGGGGTATTATTCCGTATCTTTTTTATCGGGTTTTTTCGAGTCGGTCCTGATCAACAGGACAATCCCTGCGATAATCCCGACATTTACGACTAAAGCTGCAATGCCGAAGGGGCTTTGCAGGAAGCGGATGAGGATCCCGATGTTCGGGACGGTGAGCATGTGTTCGCCGAGGACGTCCTCTTCATCGAGCACCCATCTATCGGGGGTGATGGCCTCTTCATCCTCAAAGTGACGGTGGGTCCGGATCTCAAAGGTGTCTGAGCCGGTCTCTTCAATGGAATAGACATAGTGGGTCACTACGTTGTCTTCCCCGTCATCATTGATGTCGACCAGGAAAGTGATGATGTCCCCTTCCTCCAAGCTGTCCACCTCGGCCTTTTTTACAAGGACCACATCATCCGCCTCGATGGCGGGTTCCATACTCTCTGTGAGGACGACATACGGCTTGAATCCAAAGAGATCGACGGTCCGTCTCGGGGCGAAGGCCTCTATTAGTATATAAAGAAGAAGCACCCCTACCAGCAGGAAGAAGAGGACAGTTCTAAGTCTTTTCATGAGAGTCTTATTCTGTTTTTTCATACGTCACCTCGGGTCTTAGCTTATAGTCTTATCATAAAGAAAAAGTAGCACGAAAGAAAGCCTTTCGTGCTATTTTAAACTTCGATTCCTAAAGTTGAAACCAATCCCGGTTCCAACCCTTGGCTACACCGGGCTCCCGGTCCGGGTTGTCCCGTTTGGCTTCATAGAGGACGCCGTTGTTTTCAACGACATCGCCGTCTAGATAGGTCGCATTGGGATCCCACTCGAAGACCTGGTCCCATTCACCGGTCATGACACTCGCAATAGCGGTGTCGCTTGAACCGATGACGTCCCCACGCCAAAAGGCATAGGAGCCACTCATCGCAAACAGTGAGGAGAAGACCATGAGGGTCAGCAGTGAAAGCACGAAAAGCTTATGTTTAAAACGCATGGGGTCTCCTCCTTTGTCTGTCAATGCTTATCATCGATCATACTACGGTTATTGTGCTTCGTCGTCGGATTCTACATCGAATGTAAGGGTGACGATCAGGTCTTCTGTTGTGACGTCATCGTATTCTGCTTCATCTGCAGGTTCGTTGGTGAATTCTACATTGACGACGACATTTTGTGGCGAACCGGCTGTAATCGCACCGTCACCAGAGGTGACGGACACTGTGAACAAATCACTATAATCTGTACCATTGACTTCAATAGAGTCTGTAATGACTGACAATGTACCCGTTGCGCCGGAAGCGCCAGTGCCATCCCAGTCCACTTCAAAAGTCAAGTCAACGTCGCTGACATCCCCGCCGCCTTCGAAACCTACGGGGACAAGTGGGCCACCATTGGATTCATCGCCTACAGCGACCGTGGTTGTGACTTCATCGCCTTCACCGATGGTGACGGTACCTGTTGCGGAATCGTCGTTCCCTGTTATACCGCTTGCCCAGTAGGCAAATGTGGCCGACGATACAGCCACTGCTACAAATAGTAATACTCCGATGATCAATCTTCTTGATTTCATGTGAATCTCTCCTCTAAATATTTTTTTATATTCTTAGTTTTCATTGTTGCTTTCTTCTTTGGTACTGAGACTGAATTCCAATGTGAATTCCACGGTCTGGCCCTTGATGCTTTCATAGGCCCCTTTGCTGTCTTCGACGTTCACGGTGTCTTCAGGCAAGTCTTTTTCGTTCGCTTCCGCTGCATCGATGGGTTCAATGAGACTCACGGTTGCCGTCACGTTCACTGTATCGTTGAACAGGTCGGTGACCGCATTGGCGCCCTGTCCTAAAATGTCGATGTCGATCAGGTGCCCGTAGGAGGCATCCCCACCGATGGTGATGTCTTTCACTGAGACATGGAGGTTGACACTGTTGATGAGTTCTCTGGAAATCCCTACATCGTAGGAGAACTCCACCGACTCGACATCGCCGGCAAAGACTTGATAGCCTCTTGGGACGAGTTGTTTGTCTTCGAGCTCGTCGTTCATGTCCTCGACAATCAGTTCAGCCTCATCACGGACAACGATGACATCGACGGTGTTCGAGACAGTCACATCTCTCCAATAGGCTAATGCGGATGATACAGTGAAGATGAATCCGATGATGAGCAAACCCAGTATTCCAAGTTGAACTTTCCTGGTATTCGGCATGGCACCACCCCTTTGAATGATGGTCTTCCTGGATGGAGGGCAGCAAATAAAAAAACCAGCTGTCAATTCCAAAAAGAAGGAATAATGACAGCTGGCTACCCAAGGGGCCCTATAGCTTTGCGTGAATGACGATCCATTCGTGCCTTTAACATTATAAACGTCATGGCGAAGTGGCTAACAATAAGCCAATTGCGCTATGGCAACTGGCTATCTTGATTAAGACCCTTTAGTTTTCCGTCGCCGGATCGCTCCGGGTTTGGCTACTTATTTATAAACTTATTAACTTAACATAATAATATACGAGCTCCAAGGCTTTGTCAAGGGATATGTGTTTAAAAGAGGAAATACTTGTAAAAACGTTGCGGTTGCTTTGCTAATGCACGATCAAGAGTTCACTGAACAGGATTCAAAACACGTGCGATCCATCCCGGTGGAAGAAGCGGTCCATAAAAAAAGACCGCATTCAAGGGGGAGGAGAATGCGGTCTGAATTCCATGATGCAATCATTCTTCGTCATTCAAGGTGAGATCGAACGACATTTGCCTTATTTCGCTGAGAAATTCATCCTCTTCAGCGTTTTCCGGTCTTTTGAGGGTTATGGTGGCCTCGATCTTGAGCCGCTCACAGTCAGTGTCGTCAAGTGTCTCACGGTCAAGGACTTCGGTCTCGATGTTGAAAAGGTCGTGGTCATCGGAAACTTCGCCGTTCTTGGTTTCCAGCACCAGGGACTCGAACTCGGATGTCACCGATTGATCCGGATAGGCGAGCACATCGTAGGTGTAGGTGATCCGGTCGACATCGCCCTGGGTCAGGATGGAACCCTCGGGCACAAGATTCTGACCCGGCGCATACGTCGTCGAGACATCCTCGATGTAAAAGCCGTTAAGTTCGAGCTCATGACGGTGCGCAGTGACAGAATCCCATTCTGCAAAAAGTCTAAATGAGAAAGTAAAAATAAATAAAACCAATGCACCTGATATGATGATTTTCTTCATCATCAGCACTTCCTTCGGATAAGCAGGTAACTGGCTGTCTCAATGAGACCCTGTAGTTTTCCGTCGCCGGATTGCTCCGGGTTTGGCTTTGTCAAACTCATCACCCAAAAGAAATGTGGGCATTGGTTTGATTACTTGTATAATAGCACAATACTATCCAAAAAACAAGTCATCCCCCTTTTAACCTTACCCTTTAAAGAATGCCCCGTTTGAGGTACAATGAATAGGTAATCTTACTAACTGGAGGTAACCATGGACCATTCAATCATAAAAGAACTCTCCCATCGCCTCTCCATCAAGGAGGCAACCGTCAATGCCGTCCTCACGTTGCTTGAGGAGAATACCGTCCCGTTCATCGCCCGCTACCGCAAGGAGATGACCGGCGGTCTTGATGAGACCGCGATCCGTGAAATCGAGAAGGCCTACCAATACGAAAAACAACTTCGTGAACGTAAAGAGGACGTCATCCGTCTTATCGACGAAAAAGGTCTGCTTACGGATGAGCTCAAGGCATCGATAGAGAATGCCAAGCAGCTTGTCGACGTCGAGGATCTCTACCGCCCTTACAAGGAAAAGAAGAAGACCAAGGCCACCATCGCCATCAAACGGGGGCTTGAACCCCTCGCAGACACCATTCTCAAGTTCAACGATGAAGCCCTTGAAACCCTTGCCAAGGCCTACATCACCGAAGAGGTCCCCACCGCCGATGAAGCCCTTGAAGGCGCCCGCCACATCATTGCCGAGAAAATCAGCGATACCCCAATCTACCGCAAGTGGATCCGCAACCAGACATTCGAGAACGGTGTCGTCGAGACCAAGCTCAAGAAAAACGCCGACGACCCCAAGAAAGTCTATGGGATGTACTATGATTTCAAAGAACCCGTGAAACGGATCAAGCTGTTCAGGGTTCTTGCGATCAATCGCGGCGAAAAGGAGAAAATACTCAGGGTCAAGGTCACCATGGATGAAGCGAGGGTTCACAACCATCTTCACAGGGAGACCATTGAAAAAGAAGGGGTGAGTGAGGCTAAGCATGTCGAACTGGCCTACAAGGATGCCTACAAGCGCCTGATCGCGCCTTCGGTCGAACGCGAGATCC
>JBKHIE010000014.1:0-23213 GCA_046538775.1 Candidatus Izemoplasmataceae bacterium | reverse complement strand
ATGCTATAGTCTTTTTTCGTCTCGGGGACTTCTATGAGATGTTCTTCGAGGACGCGCTTCTTGCAAGCAAGGAGCTTGAGATCCAGCTCACCGCCCGGGATGGCGGCGGCGAGAAGGTCCCCATGTGCGGCGTCCCCCATCATTCCAGCGAGACCTACATCTCAAGGCTCGTGGACAAAGGCTACAAGGTCGCCATCTGCGAACAGACCGAACTCCCGGAAAAAGGCAAGAAGCTCGTCAACCGCGACGTCATCCGCCTCGTCACACCCGGAACGAACATCGACGAGTACGGGATTGAATCCCATCACATCGCTTCGGTGGGACTGAGCGAACATTTCTACACCATCAGCTATCTGAACGTCTCCACCGGTGAGATGGGGGCCCTCAAGACCCCCAAGGATAGCGGCGCCCTCATCAACGAGCTCTCGACCATCCCCATCAGGGAGATCGTCATCTCCCACGCGTTCGACCGTTCCTACATCGAAGGCTACGCGGAACACGAGGGCATCACCCTGTCCATCCATCAAAACACCGACATCCATGAGACGTTCGAACACCTTCTTGAAGACCTTCCTACCCCTGAGGAGAAAAAGACGACCCGCAGGCTTCTAAGCTACATCATGGAGACACAGAAGCGCACCCTCCTCCATCTCAAGAAGGCCGAGCACATCGAGGCCTCGAGCTACTTGCGCATGGACGCCGGCACCATCCGCCACCTGGAACTCACCCGGACCATGATCAAGAACAAGGAAAACGGCTCCCTCTTCTGGCTCCTCAACAAGACCAGGACCGCGATGGGCGCCCGCTTCCTGAAACGTCAGATCCTGCGCCCGAGTGTCAACATGGAAACCCTGAAGACCCGTTATGACTTCATCGAACAGCTGAACAACCAGTTCATCATCAAGGATGAACTCACAGAACGCCTGAAAAACGTCTACGACCTTGAAAGGATCGTCGGCAGGGTCTCCTATGGCAACACGAACGCAAAGGACCTCGTCCAGCTGAGAGGCAGCCTGGAAATCCTTCCGGACTTCAAGGATGCGCTTGAACGTCTGGACCTTGAATACAGCCGGTACCTCGCGGCTTCGATCGACACCCTGAGTACGCTCCATGACACCCTTCAAAACGCCCTCGTGGACGACCCGCCCCTCACCATCAAGGAAGGCGGCATGATCAAGAAGGGGTATGACGAAGCCCTCGATGAACTCAAGGACATCCACCTGAACGTCAACGACTGGCTTAGGAATCTTGAAGAAAGCGAACGCGAAAAGACCGGCATCAAGAAGCTCAAGGTCGGCTACAACCGTGTCTTTGGCTATTACATCGAAGTCCCCAAAGGCCAAATCAAATACATCAAGGACGAATTCGGCTACACCCGCAAACAGACCCTTACGAACGCCGAACGCTACATCACCGAGGCCCTCAAGGAAAAAGAGAAAGTCATCCTCTCAAGCGAAGAGAAAAGCATCCAACGCGAATACGAGCTCTTCAGCGAACTTAGGGACACGGTCCGGAAAATGATCCCCGCCATCCAGCTCAATGCGGCGATCATCAGTGAAGTCGACATGTTCTTATCATTGTCCACCGTCTCTGAGAAGCTCGCCCTTTCAAGACCGCGTCTCCACGAAGGCAGGCACATCGCCATCAAGGACGGCTGGCATCCGGTGGTCGAAGCCTTCCTGGAAGACCCCTTCATCCAAAACGACACCACCATGGACGATGAAACCGACATCCTTCTCATCACCGGGCCGAACATGAGCGGGAAGTCGACCTACATGCGTCAGCTCGCCATCACCGCCATCATGGCCCAGATCGGGTCGTTCGTACCGGCCAGAAGCGCCGACCTGCCGGTCTTCGACCAGCTTTTCACCCGGATCGGCGCAAGCGACGACCTCATCAGCGGAAAATCGACCTTCATGGTCGAGATGCTCGATGCGAACCATGCGATCAAGAACGCCACCGACCGCTCCCTCATCCTCTTCGACGAGATTGGACGCGGGACTTCGACCTATGACGGCATGGCCATTGCCCAGGCCATCATCGAATACATCCATGAAAAGATTAAGGCCAAGACCCTCTTCTCCACCCACTACCATGAACTGACCGGCCTTGATGAAAGACTCAAACGCCTCAAGAATGTCCATGTGGCGGCCAAGGAGGAGGGGGACACCATCCGTTTCCACCATAAGGTGAAGGACGGGAAGGCGGACCGCTCCTACGGCATCAATGTCGCCTCGCTCGCCAAACTTCCCCCCACCCTCATCCGTAGAAGCAAGAAGATCCTGACGGCCCTTGAAAAGGGCGAGACCACCCAGGCCCAGCCGACGCTCTTCACCATCGAGGAAGAAGTCGAGGATACGCGCCATCCTCACCAGCCGGTGATTGACGCGCTTGAGCGGATCAATCCCGATGAGATGAAACCGATCGACGCCCTCACCAAGCTCTATGAACTGAAAGAGGCCCTCAAGAACAGGCAATAGACAAATCCGTCCGATGGTTGAAACCGGACGGATTTTTCTTGAGTCGCTCCGCTGCCGGGCCTTTCAGGAAAACGCATCTGAAAACCAGGCGGGGATATCAATAATCGCCTAAACATGATAAAATACAAAGGACATGGAAAGGAGGGTCTTGCATGGGCAGCATACGTCAACTCGACATCAATCTATCCAACATGATCGCCGCAGGCGAAGTCGTGGAGAATCCCGCGAGTGTCGTCAAGGAACTGCTTGAGAATGCCATTGACGCAGGCAGCACGAAAGTGCGCATCGAACTGAAGGAATCCGGCCTTCGGGCCATCAGGATCATCGACAACGGCACCGGCATGGACGAAGCGGATTTGGAAATGGCGCTCAAACGTCACGCCACGAGCAAGATCAAGACCGAACACGACCTTCATCACATCGCCTCTCTCGGTTTCAGAGGCGAGGCGCTTCCCTCGATCGCAAGCGTGACCCATATGACCATCGAGAGCTCCTTGAACGACGAGCCGGGCCATTTCGTCAAGGTGGTAAACGGCCGTGTCGTCGAGCGGGGAACGGGTGCGGCCAGACAAGGAACGCTCGTGGAGGTATCGGACCTCTTCTACAACACCCCCGCAAGACTCAAGCACCTGAGAAACAAGCATCGCGAACTTTCGAACGTCCAGGACTACGTCCAGAACATCGCCCTCTCCCACAGCCGCATCGCCATCACCCTGATGAACGACGGCAAGACCCTGCTTGCGACAAGCGGGGATGGAAACACCCTTAAGATCCTCAACCAGATCTACCCGACCGACATCATAAGGAACATGCTTGCATTCAAGGGTTCGAACCAATATTTCACCATCCGCGGCTATGCGACCAAACCGCTTCACACCCGCTCATCAAGACGGCACATGATGGTCATGGTGAACCGCAGGATGATCAAGGAACCACGACTCTTGAAAGCCATCGATGAAGCGTATCGGACCTATCTTCCCAAGCACAAGCACCCGATCGTCTATCTCGAAGTCGAAGTCGACCCGGTCCTGATCGACGTCAACGTCCATCCGCAGAAACTGTCGGTCAAGTTCACCGAGCAACCCCTCCTTGAATCGCTGATTCAAAAGACCATCCATGAACGCCTTGAGAAGGCGTCCATCATCCCCAACATAAGAAGACCCAAGGCGCAAGACCAGTCCTCCCAGGTCTCTTTCAACGATGGGCATCATCGAGATGAACCCGAAACTGAAGGACCCTCGGCCCAAGATGAACCTTCGGGGGCAACACCGAAAAAGGAGAGAATCGAAGAAACAGAAACCCCTTATCGTGACGATGAGGCAGGCCCGCTTGATTTCAACGATTACCCCGAACCCGATGAGAACAGCCTTCCAAAAGACCGTCTTCCCGAACTCGAATACATCGGCCAACTCCATGGCACCTACCTCATGTTCCAAAATGAAAAGGGGCTTTACATCATGGACCAGCACGCGGCCGCCGAACGCATCCGCTATGAACTCTATTACGACAGGATGCGAAAAGCGACCCCTGAGACCCAGTCGCTCACCGTCCCTTTTGAAATCCGGCTCTCAAGCGACGAGGTCACCTTGTTCGAAGATTACCGTGATACCCTCGAATCCTTCGGCATCCATGCCAAGAAGGTTTCACCAACAACCCTTTCAGTCACCACCATCCCGTCATGGTTCCGGAAAAATCTAGAAGAGGACTACACCGAGACCATGATCCGCACCCTTATCGACGACGAGGCCCCCAAAGACATCGGGAAGATCATCGACCCGCTTGCCAAGGACCTCTCCTGCAAGCATTCCATCCGGGCCAACAAATACCTCACGACCGATGAAGTCCAGAGGCTCCTAAAGGACCTTAGAAACGCGAAAAACCCCTTCACCTGCCCCCACGGCCGCCCGACGATCATCCATTTCAGCGTCCCTGAACTCGAGACTTTCTTCAAGAGGATCCAATCATGATCATCACGATTGTAGGACCCACAGGCGTCGGCAAGACCAAGCTATCACTCGAGCTTGCCAAGCATTTCGATGTCGAGATCATCAGCGGCGACAGCATGCAGGTCTACAAGGGCATGGACATCGGCACTGCGAAGATCGACAAGGCATCAAGAGAGAAAGTCCCCCATCATATGATCGACATCATCACCCCCGATACATCGTTCAGTGTCGCGGATTATCAGACCAAGGTGAGAGGCCTCGTCGAGACCATCGAATCAAAGGGCAGGCACCCTCTCATCGTCGGAGGGACCGGCTTTTATATCAAGAGCGTCCTTCACGACTTCAATTTCAAGGGATCGAAAACGTCCGAGGCCTTCTTGAAAAGGCACGAGGAAAAGACCCCGATGGAACTTTACCGGAAACTGCAGTCCCTTGATCCAAGGACGGCAAAAAAAGTGCACCCCCATAATAAGAAGCGTGTGCTTAGAGCCATCGAGCGGGCAGAAGAGGGGGCCCCCTTGAGCGAGGAGGACCAGGGCGACACCCCGCTTTACCCTTATGCCCTGATCGTACTCACCAGGGCGCGTGAAAAACTCTACGAAACGATCAATGAGCGGGTGGATGCGATGTTTGAAGAGGGGCTTCTGGATGAAGCCCGCGCCCTATGGAAGAGGGACCTTGCCAAGACCGCACGGGAAGCCATCGGATACAAGGAACTCTTCGAGTATTTCGACGGGTTGGTGGACCTCGAAGAGGCGCGACGCAAGATCAAGCAGAACACCAGACGCTTCGCGAAACGTCAGATGACCTACTTCAAGAACCAGTTCGACCCCTATTGTATCAGCGTGGACGACAAGCCGTTCGAAGCGGTCGTTGAAGCCGCGAGGAAGCACATCGGATCATTGATAAGCGGTGGATCCGATTCATGCACTTAACCCATATCAGTCATGGTCCTCATCCATTGCGCATGGAAAGTCATGTCGATGCAGGCTCTTTATTGAGGCTGGTTGGAGCTTTTTTGGAGTGTGCAGCCCCAGGTCTCGTCCATGGCATCCATAAGGACTGCATGGTCCATTTCGATACCCAATCCACGGGGTATCAACGCCCCGTCTTTAAAGCGGATAGGCAGGATTTATAAATCTTCCATGAAGCATTGCGACCCTTCAAGCGTTGGTGCAAACCTCCACATTCTTAGACATTTTCTGATGGTCGCATCGGCACAACGCTTTTCCATACCGGCTTGCATCTTTTCTTCAGCGTTTTTATCGATCGTTTCTTGCAACCTCGAGAAAGGTCGCGTTTAATGACACTAAGCGCTTTTTATAAACAATTCATGACATTTATGGAAAAAGGAGTCCTTGCAACAATGGGTTCTTCTTCATTTTCCTGCTAAAGGGATGTTCATCATCCAGGCGCCTTAAAAGGCGCTTTTTCTAAACGGCCGGCATGGGCGACCGAAGGTGACTCGGAAAAAGGAAGACCACTTCAGGGGCGCACGCCGTGCCTCCAATTCTTACGAAAACCTTAAGAATGGCGGATACAATTGAAAAGCGTTTATAATGGTTTTAACCTATAAGCAGGGATCTTAATGAAAACAAGGATACCTGCATGAAAGTGGAAAGGGGAAAATTATGATAAAAAAGATTCTGGTTGTGGATGACAACAGCCTGATTAGACAGTCTATAAGACTTTCTCTCATTCAATACGGGTATGAAGTCAAAGCGGTTGAAAGTGCTAACGAGGCGCTCTTGGCCTTTGACAATGACGATTATGATTTAATTATATTGGATTTGATTCTTCCGGATTTAAACGGGGAAAGCATTTTAAAAACCATCCGCCAGAAAAGCAATGTGCTGGTCATAATCCTATCGTCTAAAGAGTCGGATATCGATATTGTGACAACGCTTGAACTCGGCGCTGATGATTATTTGCGAAAACCGGTTTCAATCATGGAACTGATTGCACGAATTCAAGCGGTCTCACGCCGTTCGAGAATGCCAGTGAAATCTTCGAATCAAATCGTGAACGGGCCTTTAAAACTTGACCTGGACAATTACAAGCTTTATAAGCGGAATAAAGAAATCGCACTTACAAAAAAAGAGTTTTTTATTCTTAAGCTCCTCATATCAAATCCTAACAAAGTTTATACGAAAGAAGAATTGTTCAACACTGTCTGGCAAGAGGCTTTTTTGCACGCCGATAATATTATCAATGTTCATATAAGAAGACTCAGGGAAAAAATAGAAGACTATCCTGATAAACCGAGATTCATCATCACCGTTTGGGGTATCGGGTATCGTTTTGGGAATGTGATCGAACTATGAATAAAGACACGGTCGCGATGAGGGATAATTATGGCAAACCAACCAGACATTGATACGCTTCTCAAGCAGACTGCAGCACTGCTTTCAAAGAGGAAAGACCCCTTTTATGTAACAGGCATGTTTCTTCGATATGCGGCTTCAGCCATGAATTTCAGGCAGTTGATGATCCATGATACTTCGAGCGAATTGCCTGTGATCATCATGAAGTATCCGGAGCTTCCCAATCAAAAGCCCCCTGCCATCAACCATTGTATATCCCCGGATCTTTCCCCCTATCTTGAAAAAAGGGCCGGTCAGGACGTGTGTTATTATTTTCCCCTTAGAGATTTTGGTGTGCTTGAAACACACTCTGACATGGCTCTATCCGAAAGGCATATTGAAGATTTCATTAACATTATCGGCATGGTCAACAACCATGTCGACCTTTTACGATACAAGGAGAACCAGACCACTTATACCGGCCGGCTTGAAAAGACGAACAATCTATTGAAAACCCTTATTGATTCGATGCCGGATCTCATTGCCTATAAGAACACCAAAGAAAGGTATGTGCTCATAAACAAGGCCGCAAAGGCATATTATGAATCGCGTGTTGGCGATATCGAAGGTTTGACCATCGACCAAATATATGACGAAAAAGATGCGAAAATCGTACGACAACTCGACAATGAGGTCATTCGTCATAAAAAGACCATTCGAAAAACCATCATGATGGCTACAGACCAAGGCTATAAGACCGTGGATTCCATACGTTCCCCTGTTTTGAACAATAAAGATGAATTAGAAGGCATCATCACCATTTCAAGGGATTTGGAGGACATCCAAAAGACTAAAAAGACATTGGAAGCGAAAGAACGATTTCAAAACCTGCTTATGAGAATCTCCATAAACTACATCAATGTCGACACTTCAAAATTAGACAGTGCCATCAATGAAGCCCTGGAGCTGGTCGGTTCATTTATCGAGGCCGACCGGGCTTATGTGTTCAGATACGATTTCGATTCCAGGCTCATCCACAACACCCATGAATGGGTCAAGCACGGAGTAAGTCCCCAGATTCATAACCTTCAGAATCAACCGCTTGATGATTTTTTCAATGAATGGGTCATAAAACACTTGAAAGGACAATCCATTTTTTATCAGGATATTGAGAAAGACCTTGACCATGATTCTGAAATATTCAAGATCCTATCCATGCAAAACATTAAATCACTGATAACCGTTCCGCTTATGGCTCAAGGCAAATGCATCGGTTTTGCGGGTTTTGATGATGTCAGGCATGCAAGGCATTGGAAAAAACAGGATCGCGACCTTTTAAATGTTCTCGCAGAAATCATTACCAATATTCTTCTCAGAAAGACAAAAGAGGACAGTCTTCAAGCAATCAGGGAAACCGCGGTCGAAGCCAACAGGCAAAAGACCAACTATCTGTCGTCGCTTTCCCATGAAATAAGGACACCGCTTCATAGTCTTTCAAACGCGCTCGATCTGATGGATTATGAGGCCTTCGATAAAGACGGTAAAAAAAATATGAGTATTGCCAGAACCGCGCTTAGCATGGTCAATTCATTGGTCGGAAACGCCCTTGAACGTTCAAAGATTGAAGCGGGGATTCTTGATTTTAATCGTGAAGAGGTGGAGTTGGATACCCTTCTTTTTGATATGCTTCGATCCCAAAATCTATTTGCGATTGAAAAAGACAACCGACTCGAGTTTGACTATGATGAATCCATCGATAGCAAGGTGCTGATCGATGCCAGCCGTCTCAGGCAGGTGCTGTTAAACCTTTTGAACAACGCATTAAAATTCACGCAATCGGGTTCGATCACTCTAGGGGTTCAAAAAATCGATGAGACCGACACTTCCTACGACTTGGTTTTTTCAGTCTCGGATAACGGTATGGGAATGGATGCATCCACGCTTGAAACCTTATCTGACAAATATCGAAGCATCGCCAATGAAAAGCCCTCACAATATGAAGGTTTCGGATTGGGCATGCCGATCGTCTATGAAATCATTGAACTCATGGGGAGCACCTTGAAAGTGGAAAGCACCTTGAATGCGGGGAGCCGCTTTGAATTCAGCCTGACCCTGGAGAAGGGGAAAACACTAGACAAACCGGTTTCCAATATTTTCCAAAACAAAAAAATCCTTATCTTGTTTGACTCCGTGGATATATTGAAACAAGCCGAACTTCGAATGCGCGATTTGAAATGCCATGAATCATCGGAGTTATTTAAATTCAAGCGGAATCTTGCGAAAGATTATGCCGTCATCGTATTAGCCTTGGATTTGAACAGCAGGACCGAGACAAAGACCCTAAAAGAGATCATTGAGGCTTACCGTGTCAATGGCACGAGAATCCTTCTTTTTAAACAAAACAGCATTCACGTCGATTTAGACGCAAACATTGCTTCGATGATTGATGCTCATGTCGAGTCGTTTATTCCAACAAGACATTTTGAAAAAGAACTGCAAAAGCTTTGGCACAATCAAAAACGGTTGACGGCAGTGAAAAAACCACTGCATGGCAAGGTGTTGCTTATAGAGGACAATCCTATGAACCGTGAGACGATGGTGGAACTGCTTAAACGCTTCGGGTTGATCGTGGATCAAGCCAAAGACGGGATGGATGCCATTGGTAAGATTCGAGAGACCTCCTACCATCTAATCATTGTGGATTATCAGATGCCCCGTATGAACGGACTTGATTTCGCGCGAAAAATCAAGTTAGACGATGGCGTTCAAGCGCCCATCATACTTCTTAGTGCACATCCGTTTAAAGAGGACCTTGCCAACGAGGATGAAAGCAGCATCAGAACCGTATTAATAAAACCGATAAGCAGTAATAGGCTTTATGACATTCTTTCCAAGGAACTTTCCAATGATGAAGTGTTCAACCATTACGTAGCATCGTTGATTGATAAGAAAAAGACATTTAACGAGCATACGTTTAGAAAACGATTTGAAGCGTTCGATGCCGTAGGCAAAAAGGCAATGGACATATATAAAAGCAAATGGGAGGAATACCTCGGTGAAGTTAAGATCGTTGTGGAAAGCGAAAACCTTCAAAGCATAGCTGAAACCATGCATTATCTTAAAGGGGCGTTTGAGTATCTCAGTGCCGAAAGGCTCGCATTTCTTTGTGAGCATTTGATTAAAACAACAAAAGAAACGAACAGACTTCCCTTTGAAAAAGACAGAATCATCGATCTTTTTAAAACCGAATTTGTCAACTTCAACGATTCTATCGAAGCGGTGCTTAACACATGAGACACGGGGGATGAAACGTTAGGATTTCTTAAGATTTGCGTAAGGGTGACTTAAGAATCGGGTGCTATACTGCATGCAGGAGATGATTGCATGCGGACAAATAAACTTGCTTTAAAAGTGCTACCCATAATGAAAACGAGCAAGAATAAACCCATTATTAACGAGGCGAAATTTGTCAAGATGCTAATGCGGCATAAGAACTATGGGATTCGAACGATTTATCAAATAGCCTGCGCTTTCACAGTCGCTCCAGACGCTACTAAAAACAGTGTCATTGAGGACAGTATTTTTGAGTCCTTGTTGCAATTGACCGATAGAAAGGTGTATATCTACAAACGGTCTAACGATCGCTTTCTGGTCCTTACGGACTTTGATGGAGAAGAAGCTGAAACTTTTTCAAAAACCATACTAAAATCATTGACCCTAGCTAACTGTATTGACATTCGGATTGCAGGATATTTCCTGAAGCGGGCTGAAACGCCTGCTGCACTGTTTAAGAAAATGGATCACATGGATTACCATATTCAAAACGCACAAGGGAACATTGAATTTTATTCACAATTGACATGCAACGAGGCAGAAAAAAAGAAAATCGTTACCAATTATCTGCAAGAAGCGCTTTTAAGTGATCAACAAGAGTTCCTTTCAACGTTCTTTCAGCCCGTGTATGGTAAAAACGGTTCAATAGCTGGAGTTGAGGCTCTAATCCGCATGCACACGAGAAAATACGGCAACATAAAACCGGATTATTTCCTTCCACTTGCTAAAAAAAACAATCTTTTGGACAAACTGACGATCAAAGTGCTGAGAGACATCCTGGCTCTTTACAACCGTCTTTCTAAAAAGACCCGCGATAAACTATATTATAGCATCAACATATCCGGGGATGAACTCACCGATGACAACCACATCCTGCACATGATCGATACATTGGAAAAGGAAGATTTTCCTGAAGACAGACTCATCATAGAAATTACAGAACATGATTACATAGGCGACAATAGAATGGTTCGAAGAAATGTCAAGCGATTGAAGTCACAACAAATAAGAATCGCGCTTGACGATTTCGGAAAAGGGCGCTCGTCACTCATTAGGCTTAAGACACGAATGTTTGATTATGTGAAAATAGATAAGGCCTTTTTAAAGGATGTCGAGTCTGATGAAACCCATGATTTCTTTAATCATCTCCTTAAGATTATTTCTTTATATGAGGTTGAAACGGTTGTTGAGGGTGTAGAAACCAAAAGCAATCATGTTTTTACAGAAAGTATGAACATCGATTACCGTCAAGGGTTCTATTATTCAGAACCACTAGACGTTGGCAATACAATAGACAAGCTCGAATCGAGTCCATGACAGAGTATGTACTTGATAAAAGATCGGCGCATACAATCATAAGGACCTGCTTCTGATTAATAATCAGTAAGCAGGTCTTTTCATTGAATTAAGCCGATGCCACAGGATTTCACCTGGCATAAGCGACGTTCCACTAGTGCTGTGCCACAGGTTTCGCTGTATTTTTGACAACGATTATCAGCCAATCCATACAAGCGTTTACCTTCAAAAAAACGCAAAAAGGGTTTGTAAAAAACACCAAAAAAACTTATAATACAAGTTGGATAGAAATCTATATTACAGGTTTATATTTGAAGGAGGCAAATGCATGAAGGAAAAGTTATTGGACCTTTCGAATCTCGACCAGGAAAAGCTTCAGACACTTGATGAATATATGGATTCCCTGGAAGGTGAAAACCGGAAAGAGGAACTGATCCCGGTACTTTATAAAGCGCAGGAACTCTTCGGGTATCTTCCCCACAACCTTCAGAGGCATATTGCGATCAAGATGGGACTATCGAGCGCCCATGTCAACGGTGTCGTGACGTTTTACAGCTATTTCAACGAAGCGCCCATGGGGACTTATACCATCAGCGTCTGCATGGGGACCGCCTGTTATGTCAAAGGCGCCAAGGACGTGCTTGATAGAGCCAAGGAGCTGACCGGTGCGAGCGAAGATGCGATGAGTGAGGACGGCCTTTTCAGCATCAAGGATGTACGGTGCATCGGGGCTTGCGGACTCGCGCCTGTCATGACCATCAACGACGAAGTCTATGGGAATCTGAAACCGGACGATGTCGATGAGATCATCGCCCGCTACAAGGAGGGCTCCCAATGAAAATCGATAGCATAAAGGCCTTGAAGGCCTACCGGGAAAAAATCAATGCGAACCGTCACTACCGGCTCACGCTCTATGTATGTGCCGGGACGTCCTGTGTCTCATCCAAAAGCATCGAGATCGCCGATGCACTGAAAGATGAAGTCGATAGAAAAGGCCTTTCGGTCGATGTGAACATCGTGAAGACCGGCTGTTTCGGCTTTTGCGGCCAAGGACCGATCATCGAGATCGAACCCGACAAGGTGACCTATGTCAAGGTCAAGCCCTCGGATGTCAAGGAAATCGTCAAAAGCCACCTTGTGAACCGCCAGATCGTAGAACGTCTGACGTATGACAAGAGTGACGAAGGCGATTATGAGATGGCCTTCTATAAAAAACAAAAACGGATCGCGCTTCGCCATTGCGGTTTCATCGACCCTGAAAGCCTTGAAGACTCCGTGGCGAACGGGGGGTACGAAGCCCTCGCACGATCACTGTTCGAATTATCACCCGACGATGTCATCGGCATCATCAAGGATTCGGGTCTCCGCGGACGTGGCGGCGGCGGTTTTCCGACCGGCCTCAAATGGCAGTTCACCAAAGCCGTTGAAGACCCGGAGAAGTATGTCATCTGCAATGCCGATGAAGGCGACCCCGGAGCGTTCATGGACCGTTCCATCTGCGAAGGGGATCCACACGCGATCATAGAGGCCATGGCCATCAACGGGTATGCGACCGGTGCGAAGAACGGACTGATCTACATCCGCGCCGAATACGGCCTCGCCACCAAACGCCTCAAAAAGGCGCTCAAAGACGCAAGAAAAGCCGGATTCCTCGGTGAAAACATCTTCGGCACCGATTTTTCTTTCGACATCGAACTCAAAGCGGGTGCGGGCGCCTTTGTGTGTGGTGAGGAAACCGCGCTCATACACTCCATGGAAGGCCTTCGCGGGGAACCGTCTGTGAAGCCGCCCTTTCCAAGTGAAAGCGGGTTCCGCGGAAAACCCTCGAATGTGAACAACGTCGAGACCTATGTCAACATCCCCATCATCATCACCAAAGGGGCGAAATGGTTCAGCAGCATCGGTACGGAGAATTCCAAGGGGACCAAGGTCTTCGCCCTTGCGGGCAACGTCCGCAACATCGGGCTTGTCGAGGTCCCGATGGGTACGACATTCCGTGAAATCATCTACGATATCGGCGGGGGGATCCCCGATGACCTCCCTTTCAAGGGGGTCCAGATCGGAGGGCCTTCCGGCGGTGTCATCACCGAAGAATACCTCGATACCCCGATCGACTATGATTCGCTCAAGGAAGTCGGTGCCATGATGGGTTCCGGCGGCATGATCGTCATGGACGACAAGACCGACATGGTCGAAATCGCGAAATTCTATCTCGATTTCACCCAGGATGAATCCTGCGGCAAATGCACACCGTGCCGCATCGGCACCAAGCGCATGCATGAGCTTCTTGAGAAGCTCACCAACATGGAAGGAAGCCCCGAAGACCTTGAAATCCTTGAGGAGCTCGCCGGAAACATCCAGAACACCTCGCTTTGCGGCCTTGGCCAGTCGGCACCGAACCCCGTCCTTTCGACCATGCGCTTCTTCAGGAACGAATATGAGGCGTATGCGAACCGTGAAAAGCCTCACGGTTACAGGGTCATAGAAGAGGATTGCATAGGATGCACCAAGTGTAAAAGGGTCTGTCCCGTCGGTGCGATCAGCGGTGAACTCAAACAGCCGCACACCATCGACCAGGACGTATGCATACTGTGTGGAGCATGCGTTGAGGCATGCCCCAAAGGAGCGATTGTCTATGAATAAGGCAACGGCTAGACAACCAGGCATGAAGGAGGCACACCATGAAGCTCATTGACAAGATGGTCTCGGTGACCATCAACGGCATCGACATCAACGTTGAAAAAGGCACGACCGTACTCGAAGCGGCCAAGAAAGTCGGGATCGAGATTCCGACCCTTTGCCATATGAACATGCATGAACTCGGCGCGGTGAACCAGAACGCCAACTGCCGTGTCTGTGTGGTCGAGAACAAGGACAATGGACGACTGGTCCCTTCATGCGCGGAGAAAGTCCGTGAGGGCATGACCATAGAGACCGACACCATCAAGGCGGTCATGGGAAGAAGAAGCAGTCTCGAACTCCTGCTTTCAAACCATCCGCAAGACTGTCTGACCTGTGTCAAGAACCTCGATTGCGAACTGCAGAAACTCGCCGACGACATGAATATCCGCAAGATCCATTACGAAGGCGAGAAGATGGACCATCCGATCGACACCTCGTCGGGCGCCATCATCAAGGACCCCAACAAGTGCATCATGTGCCGGCGTTGCATCACCATGTGTGACGAGGTCCAGACGGTCGGTGTCCTCTCACCCTTGGAACGCGGGTTCGGCGTGGTCACATCGACGGCGTTCTACCTCGATCTTGAAGAGACCAGCTGTACTTACTGCGGCCAATGCGTATCCGTGTGCCCCACCGGCGCACTCGCAGAAGTGGATGCGACCCCGCACGTATGGCGGGCCCTCAACAATCCCCGCCGTCACACCGTCGTCCAGATCGCACCCGCTGTGCGCGTGGCGCTCGGTGAGGAATTCGGCATGGAACCGGGAGAGATCTCAACCGGAAAGATCATCCGTGCCCTCCGGCGACTCGGATTTGACACGGTCTTCGATACGAACTTCGGTGCGGACCTCACCATCGTCGAAGAGGCGCATGAACTGATCGACAGGATTAAAAACAACAAGACGCTCCCGATGCTCACATCCTGCTGCCCCGCCTGGGTGCAGTTCATCGAGCACCAGTTCCCCGACCTTCTCGAAGTGCCATCGTCTTGTAAATCGCCTCAGGCCATGGTCGGGACTCTGACCAAGACCTACTACGCCGAAAAAACCGGCATCGACCCCTCCAAGATCCGAAGCATCGCCGTCATGCCGTGCGTAGCGAAAAAGGCGGAAGCCGACAGGGATGAACTCACGGTCGAAGGCATGAAGAATGTCGACCATGTCATCACCACCCGTGAGCTCGCCCGCATGATCAAGGAAGCCTCCATCGATTTCAAGAAACTCGAAGACGATACCTTTGACAACCTCCTAGGGGAGTCCACCGGTGCCTCAAGCATCTTCGGCGCCACGGGCGGTGTCATCGAAGCCGCCACCCGGACGGCCTATGAGATGATCACCGGAAAGGAACTCGAACAGGTCGACTTTGAAGCGATGCGTGGCATGAAAGGCATCCGCAAAGCCACCATCGACCTTGGTGAACGGACACTCAAGATCGGCATCGCCCATGAACTGGGTAATGCACGAAAACTGCTCGAAAGCATCCAAAAGGGCGAAAGCGAATTCGATGCGATTGAAATCATGGCCTGCCCGGGCGGATGCATCGGAGGCGGCGGCCAGCCCTACCATCATGGTGACTTCTCAATCATCGAGAAGCGGCGCAAGGCCCTTTATAACCTTGACAAATCCATGAAACGACGCAAAAGCCATGAAAACCGCATGGTCCAGAAAGTCTATGAGGATTTCCTCGACCATCCCGGCAGTGAAAAAGCCCACCACCTTCTACATACCTCCTACAGTCAGAAGGCTCGTATATGATAAAAAAGCCCCTTGATGAAGGGGCTTTTTTTGGCTTTCGCCAAGAGAGGGGACGCTGTGCGTGTAAAATATAAGGAGGTGGGATGCTAGGAGGAAAGTTGCTTTTTAAGCGCATCCAAGATGGGTTTTGCATCCCCTACGATGCCAAGGTCGGCGACATTGAATATCGGTGCATCGGGATCGGTATTGATGGCAATGATGGTTTCGGATTTGTCCATGCCTGCAATGTGCTGGATGGCACCGGATATTCCGCACGCAAGATAGATGGTCGGCCTTACGGTGGTCCCGGTCTGTCCGACCTGGGATGTTTTCTCGATCAGGCCCTCATCCACGAGCGCTCTTGAACCGCCGACATCGCCTTGAACATGTGCGGCCACATCTCGAACCAGATGGAGGCATTCCTTGACCCCTCTTCCGGCCGACACGATGATGTTCGCTTTATCGATGGTGTCTTTTACAGTCTCTTTTTTGTGTACTTCAATGGTTTGTACCTTTGTGGGGCGAAAGGAATTGAATGTGCGCTTTTCGATGGTTCCCTTCCTGGAGGGGTTCCTTTGGATTCTTTCAAAGACTCCGGGACGGATGGATGCCATCTGGGGTGTGTGGTTTTCACACGCGATGGTCGCATAGAGGTTCCCACCAAAAGCAGGGCGGGTGATGTGAAGCACGTCGGATTGAGCGTCGTCCTCGAAATCGATATCCGTGGCGTCTGCGGTTAGACCGGTATGGATCCGGGCAGAGATTCTTGGAGCAAGGTCACGGCCAAGCATGGTGCCTCCGATTAAAAAGGCTTCGGGTTCCGTTTCCTTGATGAGTGATTCAAGGGCATCGGTATAATGGATCGTGTCGAAGCTTTCGAGTTTTGAATCCTCCATGTATAGGACTTTGTCGGCTCCGTATTCGATCAGTGATTCAAGTTGTGACTCGCTAAGACCATTGCCGAGAACAAGGGCGGTGATGGTCCAGGGGCGTTGCCTTCTCTCAAGCAGTCTCCTGGCCTCGCCAAGCAGTTCATAAGATACCGGTTGGATGGTGTTTTGTCGTTGTTCGATGAAAACAGCCATGCATTTATTGTCGGCCATGAATCGCACCTCCGTTTTTCGCAATCATGTCGATAATGGTGTTTGCAGCTTCCTCTGGCGATTTCGGGGTTATGACCCTGGTGTCTTTCGTGAGGGTTTTAACGAATGTCTTTTTCACTTTCGTAGGGGACCCTTTCAATCCTGTGGTGCCTTCTTCAAGATCCAGGTCGTCATAGGTTAAGACATGGGTTTCTCGTTCATTGATGGTGAAGATGTCATAAGCATTCATGTAGCGTGGCTTTATGGTTTCACTCATGGTCGTAATCAGGCAGGGAAGTGACACATCCTGAACAAGACTTTCATCTTCGAAGGCTCTTTGGATGCGTACGGATCCATCCTCTACCTTGATGACCTTCTCCACATAGGTTGCCTGGGGGATGTCCAGGAATTCGGCAACCTGAGGGCCCACTTGGGCTGTATCGCCGTCGATGGCCTGTCTTCCTGCAATGATCAAATCGAAAGGTATTTTTTTCAGCGCATGGGCGAGGATGTTGGAGGTGGCCCAGGTGTCTGAACCGGCAAAGCGCTTATCTGTCAGCAAAGTACAGGTGTCCACACCACGGCTGTAGAGTTGTTCCATCATGGATTTTGCCTGGGAAGGGCCCATGGAGATCGCGTGGACCTCACCACCATAGGTGTCTTTCAGTCTGAGGGCGGTCTCGATGCCCGCGAGGTCATCAGGGTTGATGATGGTGGGAACCCCTTGTCTGTTCAAGGTCCCCTTTTCTTTATCGACGGACATTTCGGTCGTATCCGGCACCTGTTTGACCAGGACTGCAATCTTCATGCTGAGCGCTCCTTTCTCATATGGCCGGCGATGACCATTTTCTGGGCTTCATTGGTTCCCTCGTAGATTTCTGTGATTTTGGCATCCCGCATCATGCGTTCTAGGGGGTATTCACGGGTGTATCCGTAACCGCCGAACAATTGAAGGCATTCGGTCGTTGTGGCCATTGCGTTGGTCGCCGCATTCAGCTTTGCCATCGCCGCCTCTTTTGAATAGTCGAAACCCAGGTCCTTGTTCTGGGCCGCCTGAAGCGTCAATAACCAGGCAGCTTCGGTGGAGGTCTCCATCTCAGCCAGCTTGAACTGGGTGTTTTGGAAGGCCTGGATGGGCCGACCGAACTGTTTGCGTTCCTGGGTATAGCGGTAGGTCTCCTCGATGGCGCCCCGGGCGATTCCGACCGCTTGTGCGGCGATTCCGATCCGCCCGCCATCCAGAGTGGTCATGGCGATTTTGAAGCCCTTGTTCACTTTGCCAAGAAGATTCTCTTTTGGAACCTTGACCTTATCCAGTATGAGCTCGCTTGTCGCCGAGCCACGAATACCGAGTTTCAATTCCTTTTTACCTACGGTGAACCCTTCCATGCCCTTCTCGACAATAAACGTAGAGATGCCTTTTGTCTTGGCGCTCGGATCTGTAATGGCGGTAACGATATAGACATCGGCATATCCTGAGTTGGTGATGAAAATCTTTGAACCGCTAAGCTCGTAGTGATCACCTTTGTCGATGGCTGTGGTCTTCTGCATGGAAGCATCCGTGCCAGCGTTGGGTTCTGTCAGTGCGAACGCCCCAAGTTTCTCACCTTTTAAAAGCGGTCGCAGATAACGCTCTTTTTGTTTTTCTGTGCCGTATGCATAGATGGGCCAGGCACATAGCGAGGTATGGGCGCTCACGATGACGCCTGTCGTCGCACAGGCTTCAGAGAGTTTCTTGATCAGGAGGGCGTAGCCGATTTCATCCCCGCCTGCGCCACCGACGGATTTGGGGAAAGGAAGCCCCAAAAGACCATAATTGGCAAGTTTCTCGACAGTGTTTTCGGGAAAGGCTTCCTCCGAATCGACAGTCTTGGCGATGGGTCTCACTTCGTTTTCGACAAATTCATCAAGCATCGCATCGAGAAGATGATGCGATTTCCTTAATAAACTGCGCATCATGAGACCCTCCCTTTGGGTGGGAGGACCATCGCCGTACCTGCAATCACCAGGTCCCCATTCTGGTTATAGGCCTTGGTGTCAAGATAGACACGGTTCTTCTCCGTATCGATGTGTGAAACAGTCACTTCGGCAGTCACCGTGTCACCGATGAAGACGGGTTTTAGGAACTTGCTGTCCTGCTTACAATAGATGGTCCCGACCCCTGGAAGCTCATTGCCCAGAATGTTTGAAAAGAGACTGTTCACAAGTGAACCATGGACAATTCTTTGCTTGAAAATGGTTTTGGCCGCAAATTCCTCCTCAAGATGAATGGGATTTGCATCCCCGCTCAATTCAGAAAACAGTTCAACCTCTTTGGTGGTGAAGGTTTTGGATTTTTTGACTTGGTCGCCAACATTCAATGGTTCAGTTCTCATTGATAAACACCCTTTCTTTAAAAACTGAATGGTCATTCATAAACTGAATGGTCATTCATATCACACTATAAATTGTAATACAGATTTTTAAAAAAATCAATCCCTATCCTAAAAAAACTATCAAAATTTGTGCATAGGGTAAAAAAGAGGGCGAAGCTTCCATCGAGCATCTTATCATTCAGCGCATCCTGACTGGCGTTGCCAAATACACGCCGCAGACATAAGAATTGCTTGCCTAAGCGAAATATGATATAGTATACTCAAAATCGAACGCAATCCAGACTTATCGAATGAGGAAGGGCCGTATGAATAAGAAAGAAGATGCAAAGGATTATACCATCCGCTTTGCCCGGTACTCGGACCTCGGACGCGTAAATGCCATCATGGAACGCATGGATTCACAAATCGATGATTCGAGCATTTTCGTATCGGACGACGAGGATTTCATCCGCAACCACATCGAGCATGAAGGGTTCATCGTAGTCGCAGGCCATACCAACAAGGTGGTCGCGTTTCTCATCGTCCGCTTTCCCCACATGAACGAGGATAATCTCGGTCTTGACCTCGGGATGGATGAAGAGGACCTGATGAAGGTCTGCCATATGGAATCGGTCATCGTGCTCGATAAGCACCGGGGCAACGCGCTCCAGCGGAAACTGATCGCCTACAGCGAACCGATCGCGCATGCGATGGGCTATCCGCATGCGATGGCGACCGTCTCGCCCGACAATCCCTATAGCCTCAACAACTTCCTGGACATGGGTTATGAAGCGGTGCGGCAATCGAAGAAGTATGACGGTGTTGAACGCATCATACTGAAAAAAGAGCTTTATTGAAAAAAGGACAGAATCCGGAATCCGGATTCTGTCCTTTTCATAGGTTTGTCCAAAACGTTCAGCCGCTACTGTCCTGGATGGATTTGACACGTTCGGCAAGCCCTTTGAGCTTAGCCTTCTGGATGCTGCAGATGGCGATCCTGAGCCCGCCTTTGATATTGACAAAGAAGATGCCGGCCTCATTCAAGGCCTTGTGGATCCGATCCTTTTTCGCTTCATCTTCGACGCGCATGGTGATGAAGAACCCTTCCTTGTAGGGGTAGAAATCGAGTCCGATCTTTTCGGCCTCCCTGATCAGGATCGAGGCCCGTTCGTCGATGATGTTCATGACTTCGGCCTTTTCCTTCTGGTAACGTGTTTGGGCCTCTTTGTCATGGGCGAGGGCGGCGAAGGCCATCATGCCACCGTTGTTGACGGTGGACCAGATGCCGCGTGCGGTGTTTTCACAGGCGTTCTTGAAGGCTTCCCTGCCCTCTTTGTTGTTGGAAATGAGGACCTGGGCGCCGACACGCATGCCATAGGCGGTCATGGTCTTCGAGGCGCTGAATGCAAGCACGACAAGGATGTTGTCATTCAGATGCTTGTATTTCTCGAATATTTTCCCGTAATGTTCGCCCTTATGGAAGTCGATGTAGGCGATATCATGAAGTAGGACGACGGGGCCTTCGTCTGAAAGACGGTCGAGGTAACTCAGGACCGATTCCCATTCCTCTTCGCTCATGGTGTAGCCGGTCGGGTTCTCGCAGGGGTCGTTGATGAAGACGAGCACTTTGCCTTCCTTTTCCATGACCCTGGAGGTGACGGTCTTGAAGGATTGGAAATTGAACTGGTCCTCCTTATTGAAAAGGGTGTAGGTTTCGATGTTCACATGGTGCTGGGCGGCGATGGTCTTGTAGGGCCCCCATCCGACATCGGGCTGGATGACGGTCTCGCCTGGCGCCAGGGTGTTCTTCACGGTGCTTGAGAGGGCGCCTGTTCCTCCGGGGGTCGCGATGACGTCGCTTTCGAGGTCGACGCCGAAGCGTTCGAACAGCCAGTACTTGACCCCGTCGCGAAACGCACTAGGACCGGGTATGCCGGCTGCGTATTTCGCTTTTTCAACGCGGTCGACCTTGTCAAAGAGCTCATAGACGGTATCGAAGGTGTGAAGCTTGCCCTCTTCGTTGAAGTAGGTGCCGAAGGCGCCGTTTACGACGCTTTCGCCGTTCTTGCCCTCCATGGCGCGAAGGGCGCCCTGGGAGGCCTGGAAGACCACGTCGGTGATTGGTTTTCCAGTAACCTTGTCACTTATGAATGTTTTCATTTCGATGCCCCCTTGATGGTTTCGATCAGATGACCGAGTGCTTCGGTGGTTTCTTCGGGTAGGGCGTTGTTTGCATCAAGGTTTTCGATGTAGGCCCGCCTTTTCTCTAGACGTTCCCGGACCTTGGAAGGCTCAGGGGCAAGATCGTCAAATCCCTGGACCTTCATGCGTTTGATGCCGGGCAATCCCAGAAACGGTTCGAAAACCGCGGTATCGTCGGCGATTCTCTCAATGGCGCCAAGCGTGGTGGCCTTATCGATATCGCGTGATTCAAAGACGCCGGTATTAAGAATATAACACGATACACTGTGGGTTTCAAACAACGCTTTGAAGTGGTGGTAGTCGCTCCTGAGAGGATAGAGCCTGAAGGGGTTGGCGTACGGTTCGAATGTGAGTTCCCCCTGTTTGACCCCGTATTCGGCACTGGTCCGCTTGGTTGCGAGGGTGGCGCCGAAAGTGGAAGAGAGCACCGGGTCCTCAAGCTTCAGTACCGGGGGTAGGGAATCGTCTTTCATGATCCAGAAGATGGCGTTCAATGGCTCTTTGAAGACGAAGTGGCGTTTCGGGGTCCAGAACTGGGATTTGATGGCCCGTCCGTTGCCGTTTCGTATGTCCTCGTTCACCGGGACGATCAAACCGTCTTCATCAAGGGTTGCGCCGGTGTTTTGGAGGGTGAGAAGGAAACGGTTGTCCTTGGAATCGGTCGGGTAGTCCTGGACCTTGTCGAAGTAGGACGGTTCCATAGATACGCTTATCCGGTCCTTGTTACGGATAACGAACGCATCGTCATGCAGGACATCCGGTGCGCTCTCACTGCCATGCGTCGCATGGGTGATGGTGGATTTGCCGGAGCCGCTCAGGCCGAAGACCCCCATGACGAAGGCGCCGCCTTTCCTTTTCATGGTCTTCATGCCGCCGTGACAGGGGGTGAATCCCTGTCTTTCGGCGATGGACCACGCCAGCGTCAGGGTGCCTTTCTTGAATTCCCCGAAATACCGCATGCCAAACAGAGCGAGGGCATTGTGTTCGCTGTCGAAGATGGAGATGCCCTCTTCGAATCCGTCGACCAGATAGTCGGGGTCGGCGTAGATGAAGATGTCGCCTTCTTCGTAGGGGATGGAATCCTTGTACATGGCTTTGAACTGGTCGGTCAGGGGTTGGAAATTGAGCATCCAGGAATATAGGGTGTTTTCGTAACCTTCAGGGACCAGGAGATGCGCCTTGACACTGAACGCCTCATCGAGTCCGATGATGACGCTGGCCTTGTACATGGTTTTCTTCCTGCCCTGGAAGATGCCCTCCCTTGTGAGGGATGCGTATCGGTCCATGGTTTCTTCGGTGATGATGCGTCTTGCTTTTGCCTGCCTTCCCGTGATGGCGCCGTCATTGAAGAGAAGCACCTTCGCGTCCTCGGGAAGACCGAGGCTTTCCGCCTTGTAGACGGGGAGGTCCGTCTCGATGGTGCCTTCGCTTTGCCGGGCGAGCCGGTAGGCTTCCTCGAGCGTATGGACAGGGATGACGTTGTTGCGGTAGAAGGCCGTTTCAACGGTGCTTCTGAAACGGTTGAAAAGCCTGGGGGTCTTGGAGCCGATTGTGGGTCTTGGAAGTGCGTGTCTGCTAGACACAGTAAAACCACCTTTCCGAACTTATTCGATGTTCCACTTGAATTTTGGACGGCTCTTGATGGAATCGGCGCGCATGCGGATGAGGGTCTCGATCCGTCGTTCCGCGAGGCGGTTCGCCGCCTTGTAGGTCGGGATTTTCTCTTCTTCATGAATCTTGAAGATATCCATGAGACGGTCATAGATGCCGTCGGTTGTCTGGATCGCGGAAGGTTCGTGGTA
>JBKHIE010000013.1:0-23524 GCA_046538775.1 Candidatus Izemoplasmataceae bacterium | reverse complement strand
AGCTGCGCAGTGCCGGCCATTATACGCCCGCCATCCGGCCACCGACGGTGCCCGCTGGCTCCTCTCGTCTGCGTCTGACCATCACCTTGGCCCATAAACCGTCGGCTTGGAAACGCCTGAGCGGGATGCGTGTTGCGATGTAATCCTCGATGTCGTAGTTGCCCCGGTACATCTCGATTGCGCACGTGCCCTCACCGAGGTAGAACGCCGGGCTTTCCCCGGTGTGGGAAAGCACCCGTTTTCCCTGGTGGTATAGCTCAAGCGTTGTTTCGGTTGTCTTCAGTTCAATCATGGAGCACCTCTTTATTGTGTTTATGGGACATGAATCTCAGGGGGTCTCCCCTCGAGTCTGACGGCTGCGCCCTGATTGACGAACCGTTCATGGGAAGGGTGGGCGAGAAGCCACTTGTTATACTTGAATAGGAGTGGGTCTTCCTCGTTGGACTGGGTGAAATCCTGATTGGTGCCCTCGGGCAGGATGACCGCGCAGATGAATCCTTCGGGTTCCACTTTGCAAGGGGCGAAATGCAAGGTGGTCGAGAACAGTTCGATCGCGGTGAACGATGGAATGTAAAAAGCGTCAAGCTGGTCGGTGTGATAGCGTCCGTTTTTGATGTCACGGACATCACCGAGAAAAAGCACCATCGGATGAACCGCCAGGTTCACTTCGGGGGACTTGTGGTATTCCACTGCGTTCATCACAGTGTTCTGGCCCGCGACATACCCGTATTGAAGGGGAACCCCTCCGAAGCGTTCAATGAACGCATGGTTGAGGTACGCCTTGAACGAGGCATCGTCGGGTGTATAGGCATTGCCTTCCTTCGGAATGGTTACACGGTCTTCAAGGTATCGGCAAGGTTCACGGAAATCGCCTTCGAGGACGCGGCCGTAGTTCTCAAACCGCGGATCATCCAAAGTGCGGATGGTGATGTCCCTGTTCTTCTGTCTTAGTTTTTCCAGCATAGACGTGTCCCTTTCCCGATTTTGTTTAATAACTGAACCAATACCGTAAAAAAATTTAAATGGACGCAAAACCATTTTGGTTTTACGGCTAAACTATTAACGCTTACATTCATATTATATAGAATTAATGGATTATTTCAAGGGTATTTTTTGAATGTAAAGCGCAAATTTTATAAATAAGGCTGCGATAAAGAAAGCGTTTCCCTTGGCAGAGCCTTCGACAGTCTCGGCGGGTTTGATGAATCGATCGGCATTTTCATTATGTCGGGGGTTGTTTACAGCGTTTCAAGCTAATTGTAAACGAGAAAATGAACAGTGCCGGGCATCCGGCACTGTTCATTGTTTGAGTTAAAGTTTGAACGTGCGTGTCGCTTCTACTGCCTTGTCCCATCCGTCCACCAGTTTTTGAGCGGTGGTGGCGTCCATCTCAGGTTTGAAGGTCCTGTCCTCTTTCCACTGGGCCTTGATGGTTTTCTGGTCGGGGAAGAAACCGGTCGCAAGGCCGGCCAGATAGGCGGCGCCGAGCGCAGTGGTCTCCTGGACCTTGGAACGGGTGACTTCGAGACTCAGGATGTCGGACTGGAACTGCATGAGAAGGTGGTTGGCCGTGGCCCCGCCGTCCACTTTGAAGGACTTGATCGGAAGACCGGTATCGGCTTCCATCGCCTTTAGGACGTCGCGTGACTGATAGGCGATGCTTTCAAGGACGGAGCGTGCCAGGTGGGCCCGGGTGGTGCCCCTGGTGATGCCGAAGAGCGCACCCCTGGCATTGGTGTCCCAGTGCGGGGTGCCAAGCCCGACGAATGCCGGGACCAAGTAGACCCCTTCGTTCGAATCGAGGTCGCTTGCGAGCGTTTCGCTCTCCTTGGCGTCCTTGATGATTTCAAGGCCGTCCCTGAGCCACTGGACGGCGCTTCCGGTAACGAAGATGCTGCCTTCGAGGGCGTACTTGACCTCGCCGTCAAGCCCCCAGGCGATGGTGGTGAGAAGGCCGTGTTCGCTCTCGACAGGTTCTTCGCCGGTATTCATGAGCATGAAGTTCCCGGTGCCATAGGTGTTCTTGACAGACCCTTTTTCAAAACAGGTCTGACCGAACAGGGCGGCCTGCTGGTCGCCGGCGATGCCGGCGATCGGGACTTCTTTTCCAAAGAAGTGATAGGGTACGGTGTGACCGTAGACTTCCGAAGAGGGTTTGACCTCCGGAAGCATGGATGCAGGAACGTCCAGAATTCCGAGGAGTTCGTCGTCCCATTTGAGTTCGCGAATGTTATAGAGGAGGGTTCTTGAGGCGTTGGTGTAGTCGGTCACATGGGTGTTGCCACCGGTGAGCTTGTAGATGAGCCAGGTGTCGATGGTGCCGAAGGCGAGCTGTCCCGCTTCCGCCTTTTCCTTGGCGCCTTCGACGTTTTCAAGGACCCATGCGATCTTGGTCCCTGAGAAATAAGGGTCCAAAAGCAACCCCGTCTTCTTCTTGAAGAGGGGCTCGTGACCTTCTTCTTTCAAGGCGTCACAGATGGGTTGGGACTGGCGGCTCTGCCAGACCAGGGCGTTATGGATCGGGTTTCCGGTCTCCTTGTCCCATACGACGGTGGTTTCACGTTGGTTGGTGATGCCGATGCTGTCGATCGCATCCGCCTTGATGTTTCCATCGACAAGGGCCGAGGCGATGACCGACAAGGTCGAGAGCCAGATCTCGTTCGGGCTCTGTTCGACCCATCCCGGGTTCGGATAGTATTGCGTGATCTCTTTCGCGGCCTTGGAGATGATGTCCCCGTTTTCATCGAAGATGATGGCACGGGTGCTGGTGGTGCCCTGGTCGATGGCCATGACATAGTTGCCCATAAGCATTCTCCTTTGCGTTTTTATTTACATTTACGGTTTAATCATACCATGTCTTTTCAATCATAAAAAGCCTAGGATTCGACACTGCGTGTGGCGACGATGTCGACACCGGTGTCGCAGACGTTCTCGATGACGACGTCGCCGACTTTGACGGGCGCCTGGACGACAGCCTTGTTGATGGCGTCCATGCAGTCGAAGATTTTCCCTTTCGGGACGGGGGATGCGGTCTTAACCGGAATCCTCCGTGTGGTCTTGCTGATGATCGCCACGGTCGAGGCGAAGTTCCTTTCCGGATTCAGGACTTCTTTTTTTGCGTACACCTCGCCCCTTGGGCAGCGGTTTCCTGTCACGTTCATGTCGTCGTCGATCTCAAGATGGCAACCGACCGGACATACGGTGCAGATCATGGAACGTTTGGCCATTTATTCCACCTCCAAGGAGAGTTCGAGTGGTGTGTTCTTATCAAGGGGGGAAGTCATTGGGACCTTGAGGGTCTCCATCTCACCCGGGTTCAGGAATCGTTTCTTCTTGTTGATGAGGATGGTGTCTCCCTGTTTCAGGACGACTTTCGCCTTTTCGTGTTCGGCCCGGGTGCGAAACGAAAGCGTGAAGAACTTGTTGGGATCGGAAAGGTCGTACTTCTGCGGAAGGGTGTAGCCGATGCCTTCCCCGGCTTCGATCGCGATGTGTTCGCGTCTTGAGCGGTCGCGCTTGCCGAGCACATAATCCCGGGCGTTCTCGCCCGCCTTTTCGCTCTCGATGGTCACGTTGTCGACAAGGTCATGGATGTGAAGGCTGTTTCCGGAGATGAAGAGTCCCTCGAGCGAGGTTTCCAAAAACTGGTCGACAATCGCTCCGTTCGTGCGCCCATCCATGTCGAACGAAAGCGACTTGAACGTCGCGACATCGGGGATGAGACCGACAGAAAGCAGGAGGGTGTCGACATCGAAGTGCTTTTCCGTCCCGTCTTTCGGACGCATGGTCTCATCGAGTTCCTTGATGGTGATCCTTTCAAGCTGGTCCGCGCCCTCGACACTGCTCACCGTGTGGGAGAGGAAGAGCGGGATGTCGTAATCATGGAGACACTGCACGACATTGCGGGTGAGCCCGCCCGGATGGGGCATGATCTCGGCGACGCCCTTGACCTCGGCGCCTTCGAGTGTCATCCGGCGCGCCATGATGAGGCCGATGTCCCCGCTTCCGAGGATGAAGACCTTGCGGCCGACCATGTAGCCTTCGATGTTGACATACCGCTGGGCGGTTCCGGCGTTCATCACACCCGGCGGGCGGTCGCCCGGAAGATTGATCGCACCGGCGGTGCGTTCATAGGAACCCGTGGTCAGGACAAGCGCGGTCGAAGTCGCTGTGACCTCGCCCTCTTCTTCATTCTGATACGTGACCTTGAAGACGTCGTCCTTGTTGATTTCAGTGACGGTGGTGTTCAGATAGACCTTGACATCCGATGCCTTCAAATCCGCGGTCACACGCTCGGCGTATTCAGGACCGGTCAGCTCCTCTTTGAAATAGGAGACGCCGAAGCCGTGGTGGATGCATTGGTTGAGCACCCCGCCCAAAAACGCATCGCGTTCGAAAAGGGCGACATCGAGCCCGTCTTCCGACGCTTTTATGGCGGCGGCGACGCCTCCGGCGCCACCCCCTACGACGATCACATCGTAATGTCTCATTCTTTCACTTCCTTGGTCTCGCTTTTAAGTACCGGAGTATCCTTGCGGTAGTAATCCACTTCGGTCGCGTCCTTGTTTTGGACCTCGGCGAGTTTTTTGATGACCTGGTGCTGGCAGTAGCCGCCCTGGCAGCGGCCGCTTCCGATGCGGACGCGCTTCTTGACCGCCTTGACGGTGTCGGCGCTCAGGGTCCTTTCGATGTGCTTCATGAGGTCGCCCTCGGTGATTTTCTCACACCGGCAGATGATCCGGCCGTGGCGCGGGTCGTTCTTGAATGCCTGTTTTTTCTCTTCTTCACTCATGTCCTGGAAGAGCGTGTAGGTTTTTGCGTAAGGGTTGAAGTCTTCGCGTTTTTTCAGCTCCATCCGCGGTTTGATCAGCTGATTCACCACATATTCACCGATGGCCGGGGCGGCGGTGAGACCGGGGGAATCGATGCCCGCGACATGGATGAAACGGTCGTGATGGCGGCTTGGCTTGATGTAGAAGTCCTTGTGGGTGCTGGTCGCCCTCACCCCCGCGAATGTCCGGATGGTGTAATGGAAGGGCACATCCTTCATGAGGCGTTTGACATCCTCTTTGATCTGGGAAAGCCCTTCTTTGCGTACCGCGACATCCTCAGGGTCGTCCTGAAGTTCGCTTGTGGGGCCAAGAAGCAGGTTCCCGTGTGTCTGCGGGGTGAGAAGGACGCCCTTCCCCTTGATAGGATGCGGCACAGGGTAGATCGTATGGGTCACAAAGCCACGGGCGTTCTGGTCAAGGACGATGTAGTCGCCACGTCTGGGTGTGATCGTGTAATCGGGCGTTCCCTCGACCATCGCCGCGATCCTGTCGGCGAAAGCACCGGCGGCGTTGATCACGAAGCGCGTCTCATAAGCGTTTTTGCTTTTGGTCTTCACGATGAACCCGTCCTCGGTCTTTTCGATTTGCTCGACGGCTTCGTTCTTCTTGAACTCGACCCCGTTCTCGATCGCGTTCTCAAGACCGTTGAGCGCGACTTCCCAGGGGTAGGTCACCTTGGTCGTCGGCAAATCGAGCCCGAGCGTCACGTCGTCGGCGAGATGGGGTTCTTTTTCAAGCAGTGCCTCGCGTGAGAGGCGGGTTGTCTTGACACCGTTCAACCGTGCGTTTTCTTCAATCTCGAAAAGGGTCTCTTCCTCTTCCTCGCCGTGCGCGAGCAACAGCCCTCCCGTTCTTAGGAGGGGGATGTGCAGTTCTTTTTCAAGCGTGTCATAGAGTTCGTTCCCACGCACCGAAAGCATCGCCTTGAGCGAGCCGTGTTTCGGGTCATGGCCGCTGTGGACGATCGCGCTGTTCGCAATGGTCGCATGGTTGGCCACATCGTTTTCCTTGTCCAACACCAAAGTCTTCACATCGTAACGGGAGAACTCCCGGGCGATCATGGCGCCGCTGATGCCGGCACCGATAATGAGAAAATCATACATGAGTATTCATCCTTTCAAATGAAAAAGCACACGAAAAACGGTCTTTTCGTGTGCTCTAGGTCTCTAGATTGTATTATCTTTTTCAATACTGTCCAGGTGTTCTATCCAGTGTGTGCCGGATTCCATAGCCTGGGGGTTGACACCGTGACGGCGATGGCGCCGCTTTCAAGGCACGCGTCAATCTGCGACCGGTCCTGGATCAGCCCGCCCATCAGGACCTGGGCGCCGGTGTTGGCCCTGATGCGGTCGATGATGTCGCTTTTGATGGCAGGAAGCACTTCGACGGCATCCGGCTCGACCCTTTTCAGGATGTCGAGGCTCTGATGGAGCGAGAGGGTGTCTTTCAAGAAGAATCGGAGGATGCCGAGGACGCCTCTTTTCTTGCAGAGGTCGATCACTTTGGGCTTGATCGAGATGATGCCGAAGACGCGCAGTTTCTGGATGAGATAGATGGCGCCGTACGGGTCGCTTGCGAGCCCCTTGATCATATCGAGATGCACAAGCACTTTCTTTCCATGCTTGTGCATCGCCTGCACAAGCTCGGGAAGCTGGGCCAGCTGGAAACTCATGAGGATGCCATAGTCAAGGTCCGACTTCAAGAACGTGTCGAGGTCTTGATGGGTGGATATTGCAGGAATCACGGTCTGGCCTTCGAACATGGCGCGCCTCCTCATGAAAAGGAGCCTTGCTAAAACACTCTTGTTTAGCTAGCTCTCCGTCTCTTCAGATTATCTTGTATCTTTATTATATAGCATTTCTATTGGAAATTCAACTGCCTATCTCAGAAAGTTTAACCGATAAACCAATAATGTGTCCCCAATCGGGATGAAAGGAGCCACCCGGATTCAGGATGGCTCCTTTCGTATCACTGCTTATGGGATGCATCGATTTTCGAAAGGGTCTTCAATAGAAGAGCGTATGTCCGTTCGGTCGAAGCGATGGAGAGGCGTTCATTCGGGGTGTGGACATCGTCGATGTCGGGTCCGAGCGCGACAACGTCCATGGGACCGAGCTTCTCAAGCAGGAAGCCTGTCTCAAGTCCGCCATGGATGGCTGAGACCGTGGCCTCTTTTCCGCTCAGGGATTCATAGGTCTTCTTCATGAGTTCGCGGACCGGCGAATGCTTCTGATAGGGCCATTCAGGGTAGGAGGCGCTGAGTACGGATGTCGCGCCATGGGCATGGGCGATATGCTCGATGCGGTTGGCGATCTCCTCCTTGAGGCTTTTTTTAGAACTCCGGATGGCGCTTTCGATATCGATGGTGGTCTCTTTTGTGGTGAGGACACCGATATTGTTCGAACTTTCGACCAGGCCCGGAATGTCGAAGCTCATGGTGTTGACGCCGGTCGGGATCAGACGGAGAAGACCGATGAGGTCGCGGGTCATAGTCTTACTGAAAGGGGCGGTTTCAAGGGGCGTCTTCTCAGTGGTGATCCGGACATCCGGGTCGGTGGATTTCAGTTCTTCCTTGAATGCTTCATCCATGGCTTTGACGGTCTTTTCAAATGTCGCGAACGCCTCTTTCTTAAACGCCACCTGGGCGCTTGCGAACTTGGCGATCGCATTCATCTTCTCACCGCCATGCACAGAGTGAAGGGATAGGTCGACGGCGGTGTCCAGCCGGTCGAGAAGACGGCCCAGAAGATGGATCGCGTTTCCCCGACCCTTGTCGATCTCAAGACCGGAATGGCCGCCCTTGAGCCCGGTGATCCTTACGGTGTGACCGGTGGCCGCTTCTTCTTTCGAGCGGATGACCGGAAGGCTCACGTTGTTGCGGACGCCGCCCGCGCAGGCGGCGAAGAAGACCCCTTCATCCTCTGCGTCGAGGTTGATGAGGACGTCGCCTTCGACCAGGGTCGAATCAAGTTTCGAGACACCGACCATGCCGATCTCCTCACCGACGGTGAAAAGCGCGGTGAGGGGCGGATGCTTGAGGCTTTTGTCTTCAAGGACCGCCAGGATCATCGCGACGGCGATGCCGTTGTCGGCCCCGAGGGTGGTGCCGTCCGCTTTCAGATAGCCGTCTTCGACAAAAAGTTCGAGCCCGTCCTTGGAAAAATCGAAAGTCTTCCCTTCTTCTTTTGTGCAGACCATGTCGATGTGCCCTTGCAAGATCACTTTCGGGGCATCCTCATAGCCCTGGCTTGCGGGTTTTTCAATGACGACGTTGTACGCATCGTCCTGTCTTGCCTTGAGCCCGTGCTCATCGGCGAAGACCATCAAGGCGTCCGAAAGGCGCCTTTCGTCGTTCGAACAGTGAGGAATGGCACTGATGGCCTTGAAATGTTTGAATACGGATCTGGGTTCGATGGTGTCAGGTGTCTTCATACGGATCAGCCTTTCTGGATATCATGAGTTAAGAGGCATGCGTCAATCGACGAGTTCGGAGGCGGGCGGTTTCTCATTCAGGGTTTTCTTGTTCTCGTCCTTGTCATACGCAATGACGGCATCATCCTTGACCAGGGTGATGTTTCCGTTGCCTCTTTCTTTCGAGGCATACATCGCCTTGTCCGAAACGTCGAGCAAGGCATGGTAGCTCATGCCGGCTTGGATCGGCACAATGCCCAAAGAGGCGCTGATGGCATTCATGCCCGCATCCTTTCCGAGTTGTTCGACGAGGTTGATGAGGGTCCTTGCCTTTTTCAAGGCCCCGTCTTCATCGAAATGATAGACGTAGACGAAGAATTCATCGCCGCCGAGCCGGTAATAGATGACGTTTTGTTCCCAACGGTTGATGAATGTCTCGGCCAGACGTTTCAAGAAGCGGTCGCCTTCAAGATGGCCCCATTCGTCGTTGATCTTCTTGAAATTGTCAAGGTCGATGTACATGCCATAGACCCCGGAGGTGTGTTTCTGGGTCTCGATGTGTTTTTTCAGGGTCTCACGGGTGAAGAGTTTGGTGAGGGTGTCCTGATGGGTCTTCTTATAATAATGGATCAGGTCCGGAACGTCATCGAAGGTTTCGATGACATGGGCAAAAAGGAGGGTGGTCTGCCCGTTTTCTTTTTTGAGCACCTTGAAGAGGATTCTGAGCCAGAATGAACCTTTTGAAGTCTTCAGGGGAATGTGGAGCACACTCTGGCAATCGATCTTTTGGACGCGCTTGACAAAATCCTTGAGGAACGTCTTTCTGCCCTGTACTTCGGAGAGTGTGTTGTTCTTCACGATGAACGGTGCCAGATCGGAAAAATCAAAGCGTTCTTCAAGGGGAAGCCCCAAGGTTTCAAACGACCCTGATAGGACTCGGATGCTGACCGGGCGGTCTTTCAAGTCGATGACCATGGACACATGTTCATCGTCATTGAGGAGCACGTCGTCAAGAAGCTTAAGCCCGTGCTTATTGAATAGCCAATCCTTGACATCCCTGTTCATAACGCCACCCCTTTCATTAACCATAATTATAGCATACTATCCCTCGTTTGTAAGCGTTTATCTGCGTCTATTTCTATCAGGATGCACCCATGATACCCTAACAAGAGGTTGCAAATCAGGAGACTCCAATGCAAACCATTGATCAAGCGCCAAAGTATGGAAACGCTTACTGTTTTCAATTCGATCAAAAATTCACGCATTTGGCTGATACTGCTTGCATAAATGATTAAAAAACGCTATCATTATAAATGAAATGTTTGCCGAGGCCGGTACCACTTCATAAAAAAACTTTTAATGTAGCCGTTTTTTTCCTGAATTTTCTCTTTTTATCAATCAGGGATCCGGGTGCAAAACCATCATTGGAAAACACAGATATGGAGTGGCCTGATATTTCGGTAAACGTTTTCAATGTTTCAAATGTTGTTTGTTTTTAAAATATCACATGAACAAAGAGAGGAGAAATTATGAAGAGTAGTTGGAAGAGATTATGGATGCTCGTTTCGGTCCTTGTCTTGGTCGGAAGCCTTGCCGGGTGCGGTTTATTCGGCGACGATGATGACAACGGGGAGGAAGAGGATCCGAAAACTGTGACTGTATACTTCTACAACAGCGAAGGCTGGGATGAAGTGTATGCTTATAGTGACGATGTTGAAGGCATGGAGGACCCGGGCGAAGAAGCCGATGAGGACTCTGATGCCGACGATTGGTATATGATTGAAATCGAACGCGATGTATTGCGTGACCCGATGGATGTCGTATTCCATAATAACGATGGTGAAGAGGCCGAAACCGTGACCATCGACCATCCCAATCAAGTATATGTCACCGCCAAAGGGGATGTGTTTGGTTCAATGGGCGGTGTTGAAGATGAGATGAACGCCACCCTTTACTTCTACAATTCCGAGGAGTGGGACAATGTCCACGTTCAAAGCGACGACATTGATGCGCTATCGGACAACCCTGAAGTGGATGAGGATCCTGACAACGAGGACTGGTATAGCGTCACAGTACCCGCCAATCTGTCGGATACCCCGATTTCCGTTACATTCAACGACGGGGACGTCTCAACAGGAACCGAACTCAATCTGGATGACCACAGCAAAACCTACCTGACCGTTCTTGAGGATGGCGTCTATTCATCCATGGATAGCGCCGAATCCGCCATTTCAGGTGTTTCCACCACGGTCTATTTCTACAACACGGAAGAATGGGATGACGTTTATGCCTGGGCATGGACCGATGACGGTGACATTTTCGAAAGTTGGCCAGGAGAAGCTGCCGAGGAAGTTGAAGACCAGGACGGATGGTATTCCATTGACCTCCCAGGCATCGAATCGACCGACTCGCTGGAAATCATCTTCAACAACAACGATGGCGACGATACCATCCAGACCGATGATACACCGTTCGCCAGCGAAGACGACCTTTATGTAGTCTTTGAAGGGGACGGCGAAGTTGCGAGCACCTATGAATCGTTCGATGAAGCCGAATCCGCTTCTGAACAGGTTACATTCGATCTATGGTTCTACAATGACCAAGGCTGGGATTCTGTCTATGCCGATGCGGAAGACGACGGCGGAGAATCCGTCCTTGATGGGGCTGAGGCCACTCAGGATGGCGACACCGACTGGTGGAGCATCGAGGTGCCTGCCGACCTTGAGGAAGTGGATGTCGATGTCACGTTCCATGACAACGACGGCAGCGAAGGCGACACCATCACCATCGAGGATGAGGACGAATATTACCTGACTTCCGATAAGGACGTCATGTATCAGGGCCGCACCAAGGTCTATTTCAACAATGAAGATGAGTGGACGGACGTCTACGCCGATGTTGAAACCGACGAAGATACGCCTGAAAGCTTCCTGACCGATGTCGAAGCCATTCAGGACGGCGAATCGGATTGGTACTTCGTCGATATTCCTGTCAACTTCAGTGATGACGACTACACCATCACCTTCCACGACGGCGACGACGATGAAGCTCCGGCTGCAGAACTTACCGATAGCAGCGACAAATACATCACGATGACTGAAGACGAAACCTACAGTACCTTGAATCAGGCAGAAGCCTGGATGGATGCAGCGAGTGAAGACTTTGTGACTGTCTACTACTACAACAGCGAAGGCTGGGACCTAGAGAACATCAACGGCTATAACTGGAGTACGGTCGACAGCCTGAATGAAGTCCTCGGCGCATGGCCGGGCATGTCGGTCGAAGAGGACCCCGACGACAGTGACTGGGTCATGATCGATGTCCCGCTTGATTTCGATGACATTTCCGGTGAAGACGACACCTTCACTATGATCTTCAACAACGGTGATGGTGAACAGACTCCGGATATCGAACTGACCGATGAAAACGAACTGTACGCTGCATACGACGGCAACACTTATGCCGACAAGGAAGCGGCTGAGGAAGCCATGGAGCCCGAAGTCACAACTCAATCACTTGTGTTCAATGGAAGCGACATGGATTTGGGTGATTATCCTGACTCTGAGACCATTTATACTATCGATGGGTTCGATTTTGCCTATGAACAACTTGGAAACTTCTCAAGCAATTATGAGTATGAAAACCCGGAAGAAGTTATTCAAATAAAGGCAGACGATGGTCTTATTTATAATCAGACTGCCATTCCGAATATCCAGGAAATCATCATCACTTTTGATGATAACCAGGAGTATGCTCCTTCCAATCTCACTATGTACGGTGGCACTTCTGAAAAAGACGACTCCAATGTCATTGAAGACTCAAATTCTGACGATTTCGTGATGACCTATGATTTCTCTGACACGGATTATGAGTACTTCTACTATACCAATGGTCAATATGCAGCCTATGCAGTTGAAATTGAAATCATCTACGAAGACGTTGCGGACTAAGCTGAATCTTACCTTAATAATAAAGCTCGAGCGAAATCGCTCGAGCTTTTCTTTTTGGCTTTATAACGATCCGTGCTGTTCATGGAATGCAGTCTTGTCGCCTAGGAACGCTTCAATCTCAAAGAGGATCTGATAAAGGGTCGCACGGATCTCAAAGGCTTCCCGTGTATCGGGCAAGGGTTTCTTTCTGAAGGTTTCAAGCAGGGATTGAAGCTTCTTTGATTGCGGCGTCGCCTTATCCTGATAACCGATGTCCCGGCTCAGCTCCTCGATGAATGTGCCGATGGTCTTCGCATAGGGATGATCCCCCTTGAGGCGGGAATGAAGCTCATGCATCCGGTCAATCCTTCGCATCTGGCTGTCACGCATCCTGAGGTAGGCGATGTGTTTTCTTTTCTTGTCGAATAACAGGTCCTTATCCAGCTTGAGGGCATCCTCCAGGATCTTGCCCAAGTGGGTCTTGAGGGACGTGTGTCTCGATTCGACTTCCTTGGCATCCTCTTCTTTCTTGAGCGCTTTTGCAACGAGCCTAAGGTCTGCGACGATCAGGTCATCGATGGTCTTCGACCACCTGAGCAGAATGGATTTCGTGTTCAAGGGGTAGACGACATTGAGCATCAATGCGACGATGATCGCAAGTGTGATAAGGCCGAATGTATTCAGAAGCACGCCCGCGGAATATTCACCCGCGGAAAGAAGATGGTTCGCAAGCACCAAAGAAGGCACCAGGCCGCTTTCAATCCCAAGGGCGAACGATACCGCGATGAAGACGATGGCGAAGATGAAATAGACCGGCACCGTATAATCCAGGAGGAGGAAAAGGCCGGTCGCAAACGTCAAAGCCAATAGCGCGCTTGTGAACCGCTTCCCCGCAAAAATGAAAGAGTCCGTGCGAGTGAGCTGCACGGACAGGACCGCGAGGATACCCGCGGTCACGGGGGAGTCCATATCCAGCATGAATGCGATCAATGTCGCAAGGATGCTTGCAAGACTCATCTTGATGACGGTATGGATCTTACGTCGCGTATTCATTCTCATCATCCTTTTTCAAGAGTGAGGCGCCTTGGTCGGCATGGCGCCTTTTCTTGATCTGATACATGTTGGTGTCCGCGATATGAAGCAGTTCGCTCAATTCTTCCGCATCCTTCGGATAGTGGGCACATCCGACACTCACACCGAGGAACGGCGGTTCGAACGCCTCTTCGTCGAAGCGGAGGGTCTCGATGTCGTTGCATACCTTGCTTTCATCGGCCTCCGGCAGGATCATCACAAACTCGTCCCCGGACATCCTATAGACGCTGGCTGCGTCCTTATACCTTCCCTCCACGACCTGGGCGAACATCTTGAGGTAGGCATCGCCTTTGGCGTGACCGTAATCATCGTTCACGGACTTGAACCGATCCAAATCCATGAAGATGACCGAAAACGGCGCCCCCTTCTGAAGGAGTCCCTGCATGTCCTTGCGCAGGGCTTCACGGTTCCGAAGACCGGTAAGTTCGTCATGCAAGGATAATTTGGCCATGGTGTCCTTGATCGTCTCCGCCTGGGCAAGGGCGTTGAATACGATGTACGATAGAAGGATCGAGACACCCAGAAGCATCATGATCATGAAATCGATGGCGAAGCTGCTGTAGTAGAAATCCAGGTTCAAAAGCCAGACCACAGAAAACCAGAGCACACTGAGCCAGACGGTGATTGTGGTGGTCTTGGAATCCGCATATTCGACGACATACATGAACTTCTTCTTGATGAAGGCGAAAAAGAATGCGAAAGAGATTAGGAAGAGCACAGTCTGAAGAACCAGTACGTAATAAGGGGCTTCGGCGATCCATAACTCGGCCATCCGTCGGGCGACGGCATAGATCATGGTCGTGTAGATCCAGGTGGTGAACATGATCAAGGCCGTGCGTTCATACGGTTGGTCATAGGCGATGACCAAGGGGATGAAATAAAGAAGCCCGAGGACAAGGTAAAGCCCCTCACCGTTGAAGGGTTCGGGAAGAAACGGATGAAAAACGAATTGATTCAGGCCCATCATCAACAGGGTGAACGCAACGAAAAGTGTCCATGTCTTCACCACGGAAAACCGTTTTCTGGAGCACTGATACGTCGTAAAGAGGTTGATGGCGAGCACTTCAAGCGCCACAAGGTTCATCGTGAAACCCATGGGTCCTCCCTCCCCTGGAAGCATCCTTTATAATACCATTATACCCCACTTTATTTAGAAAACCACTTTAATTTGAAGGCTAGAGGTACCCAAGGCTCCTGAACAGGGCGATCAGGATGAAAAGCGTCACGATTGAAAAGAGGGTCGTCCAGATGACCAGCTGACTTGCAAGTTCGTCGTCATGGTCCATGCCTTTGGCGACCGCGACGCTTGCGACGGCGATCGGGGAGGCGAATATGGCGATCATGGAGGACCAGGTGTGGGTGAAGTCGATGAACGGGGTCATAAGGAAAGCGCCCGTGAAGACCATGAGCGGCACAACGACGATGCGTCCCACCACACCGATGGCCAGGGGTTTCCTAAGCGCCTTGACACGGTCGAACTGAAACTGTCCGCCGATGGCGAGCAAAGCGATCGGGGTCGCGGTCGATGCGAGCATGTCGAGGGTCTCATCCACCATCGGAAGGGTATCCATGAAGGCGGTGTAGGCCGGTTTCAAGGCATACGCCAGAAGCCCGAGCAAGGTCGCGATCATGATCGGGTTTACGATGGTGCCATAGGCAAGCCTTTTAAGGGAGGCCTTGTCAAACCGCTTCTTCTCCCCCCACAGTTGAAAGGTGAGAATGGAAATGGCGTTCGTGATCGGCAGCATGAAGGCGTTGAAGATGACAATGATCTGAAGGGCGTTCTCCCCGCCGAGGCGCATGGCGAGGGGAATCCCGATCAAGACGAAATTCCCGCGGTGAAACCCTTGATGCAGGACCGGCTTATAGGATTCTTTCATCTTTAGGGGGATGAGTACAAGATACCCAAGCACTGTGATGAGGGTCACCATCACCACCGAAAAGATGACAACGTCGAAACGCAGGTACTCAAAGGATTCAACGCTTGCGATCGTGGTGAAGATGAGGACCGGCAAGGCGACGGTGAAGACAAATCGGTTGAGCGCATCGATGAAGGATACGTCGAGTGCGCCCTTTTGTTTCATGAGATAACCGAGGAGCCCGAGCAGGATCAGGGGGCCCATCGCTTCTATTGCAAAAATCAGTGTGTCCATGAACTTCCTCCTTAGCGCGTATCAAACAGGTTCATATCGTGGCTTTTTACGGGGACGATGCATTCGGGTGTGTCGTTTTTCGGGTCGTTGACCATCGGGTCGACAGGGTAATGGCCGAGCGCTTCGACGGGATGGTCATCAAGCATTGTCTTGAGTGTTTGGATGCGGCCATGGTTTTCCGGATGGACCCAGGCTTCCTCCTGGGCCCTTTGCAGGATCAGCGGCATGCGGTCATGGATGGAGGCGACGGTCTCGTCCGCGCCTTTGGTCACGATGGCGAACCGGTAGGTCGTAGACCCGTCCTTTTCAATGAAAGGCTCATAGATGCCCGCCATGGTGAACAGATCGCGTCTTTCCGGATGGATCCGCATCGGAATCTTTCCTTCGGGGCCGCTTTTCCATTCATAATAGCCATCCGCCAGGATGAGGCAGCGCCTTTTCAGGAAGGACTCCTTGAAAAGGGGCTTCTCATGGATGGTTTCACTCCGTGCGTTCACAAGTGGCCTCGAGCTCCCGCTACGACTTTTCAATGGGATGCCCCATCGAAGGGTCCCAAGACGGTACTTCGCACCATCGTGGATGAGGGCGAGCACGTCCTGTCCCGGCGCTATGTTGTATCTTGGAAGGGATGCCAGTGACGGGTCGTAATCGACGTCGTACATAGAAGCCACCGCTTCTTCGAATGTTCTTGGGTCCATGGTCAAGGTGAAACGTCCGCACATGGGAATCGCTCCTCGCAGCGGGTGATTTTTTTCGTGTAGAGCATGACATTCAGTTCGGCTTCACCGTCTTTATGGATCTCGTCCATGGTGGTGGACGCTGCCTTTATAAAGCCGTGATGGTCGTAAAAGCCGTAGGTGCAGGTGTCGTCGGTGAACAGGTGATAGGTATGCTCGTTTCTTTTTAGCAAAAACGTCTCGTAGCGTTTGATGAGGCTAACCCCGATGCCTTGGCCCCGGTGATCCGGATGGACCATGAACAGGGTGACTTCGTTGCGGAGCTGCCGGCGCTTCCCTTTTGTGAGGTTCGAATAGGCCCGGAGCATCCGTCTCAGGTTCTTTATGGAACGCCTTGAATCCTTGGAATGCGTGAGCAGCCAGAGATAATGCATGGTAAAGGTCCATGCGTGTCTCCATTGTCCAGGCCGGCGCCACTTGCCCTTCGGTCTTGAAAACAGCACGCCGACAAGCTTGCCGTCCTTGACGGCTAGATCGCTATGGGCTTTTGAGTATAACGAGGCGTAGGCATCCAGTTTGACCAGGTGGTCCCTGACAAGGGGATCGTCCGAGTAGCTTTCATACCCCCAGATCATGCCGAGAAGGCGGATGAAATCCTTACGGTCTTTCTTGGAATACTCCCTGAAGATGACAGTTTTCATGGTTCTCCCCTCTCATGAACGTTCACTCTGATTATAGCACAGCCTTTTTGCAGCATTTACAGGAAATCCTTTGGATTTTCAAGGGACAGGGTGCATATTGAAGGTAGGGCTTGCCTTAAGGAGGCAAGTATGAAAGACATTGTCAAATTTTTCGATGGACTGCCCTGGATTGTGAAGCTGATTCTGGCATTGCCGGGCATCGACGGGATTGCCTGGGGGATCTACCGGATCGCCAAGGGCCTTGACAGGAACGATGCCGTCATGGTCATCGCAGGCATCGTATGGTTGTTCGTAGGGTTCTTCTTGTTCTGGATCATCGACATGTTCACCATCTTCACACAGAAGAAACCCACCGTTTTTGCTTGAGGGTCGTCCCTTTAAAAAACCTGACAGGGTCAGGTTTTTTAATGCGCTAGAAACGGACTTGGAACCCGTTGTAGGACCCCTTGACAGGGACGTCCTCCAGTTTTGTGTCCGTGATTCTTCCCCTTGGGGCGGCTTTCACCTTGTCGATGAAGGCATCCACTTCATGGGATGCGCCTTCGGCCACGATTTCGACACTGCCATCGGGAAGGTTGCGGACGAATCCGCTCACCCCGACCCGCTTGGCGGTGTTGCTGACGTAAAAGCGCATGCCGACACCTTGTACGATGCCATAAAGGATGAGTCTGACCGCTTTTTTGTCCGCCATTTGAATCACTCCTTATTCGGGTTTCTTTTTCGAGAGTTCTTCCATGTCAACATCGGCTTCATAATCGACACCTTCGTGTCTGAAGCCGTGGATCTTGTAGAAGGTGTCGAAGAACTTGTTGGCACCGTTTGTCTTCAAGAGGTCGTCATCGTTGAGCGCGTCCATCATCTCCTTGGTCTCTTCTTGGATGGTGTCGTCGAGTTCAGAGCGGTCCATGCGAAGGCGGCCCTTGGTGTCGACGGCACGGTCGGTCCCATAGACCATGTCCTGATAAAGACGGTACTTGTGTTCAAGGATGGTTTCATGGACTTCGTGGTTCATCATCACATCAAAGAGACACGATACGTAGATCGGCATCTGGGGGATGAATACGCTCGCCTTGGTCACGACCGCCTTGGATGAGGAGATGAGGGCTTCGCCGCCGAGATTTCTCTCAAGCTTGTCGTTGAGGCGGTACGCCGTCTTTTCGAGATCCTCCTTGGCCTTGCCCAGGGTGCCGTCACGATAGATGCTGCTTGTCGTCGGGCCGCCGATATAGGTGTAGGCGATGGTCTTGGCATCATAATCCAGGACGTCATGGTCCATGAGGGTTTCAATCCATCGTTCCCAGTCGCTGCCTCCCATGACAAAGACGGTATCCCTTATCTCTTTCTCATCGGCCGGCTCCACGGTGAGGGGGACGACTTTCTCTTTGGCGACATCGATGGTCTTCCCGTGGCTCACTTCACCGATGGTCTTGATGTGGGAATGGACAAGTTCACCGGTCTTCGGGTCGGGTCGGGCACCCGCAGCCAGGGAATAGATGACCAAGTCGACCGTGCCCAAGGTGTCTTTGATGGTTTTTGCGACGGTCTCCTTGGTCGCTTCGGAAAAGGCGTCCATCACAAAATCCTTGTGAATGGTGCCCTCTTTCTTTGCGCGTTCCTGGAACCAGATGTTGTTCCACCATCCGGCAGTCCCCGTCTTCTTCCCGCTCGGGGGCCGCTCGAAGGACACGTTGATGGTGTTGGCCTCGGCGCCGACACTCAGGGCTACCCGGCTTGCAAGGCCATAGCCCGAAGAACCTCCGATGATGAGGACGTTCTTCGGCCCTTCAAAGGGCTCTTTCGATCCGGCTTCCCTGAAGAGGTTTTCGACATACGCCTTGGAACCGCCCGGGTGGGCGTTGGTGAAGACATTCGATCGGATGGAGGGTTTGATGATCATGGTATCGCTCCTATTTATCATTCTTTTATCCTATTCTATTTTCATCATAACACGGTGGTACTTCGCATTGAAGCCCGAAGCTTAAAAATGCGCATCATGGGGAGTGATTACTTTGACAGATATAGTAATATGTGATACTCTATTGCTATCGTCACCCATCCCTTCCAATTTAGGAGATCCACTATGAAAACAGCCATTATCACCGATTCCGCAGCGAATCTGGACGAGCAATTCCTGGAGGCGCATGAAAACCTCTACATGCTGCCGCTACTCATCATGATTGATGGGGAAAGCTTCCGAGACCAAGTCGAGATATCGAGCGAAAGTGTCTATGACAAGCTCGACAGCCACCAGGTCTCCACCAGTCTTCCAAGCACCGAAGACCTTTACAACCTACTCGATCAGCTGAAAGCCGAAGGTTACACCGACGTCCTCGCTTTGAATCTATCGTCTGGACTGAGCGGTACGTTCAACGCGTTCAACCTTGTCTTCAAGGACTATGAAGGCCTCACCATCACCCATTATGACTCCAAGACACTCGGTGGCGGCCTGGCCTATCTGGTCGAACACGCTGTCGGACGGATTGGTGAGGGCATCAAGCCCGAAGACGTCATCAAGGAACTTGACACCATCCGCTTCAAAGAGTCCATCGCCCTCTTTACGATCGACACCCTGAAATACCTAAGACGGGGCGGACGGATCGGCAAGGTCGAAGGCACACTCGGTGAAGCCCTGCATGTGAAACCCGTGATCACCGTCAATGACGACGGGGTCTATGTGACCAAGAAAAAGTCGATCGGGTCCCTCCAACGGGCGCTTCTCAACATGAAAAAGATCCTTGTGAAGCGTTTTGGCGACACGACGATCGACCTCACCATCCATTACGGCAACAACCTTGAGAAGGCGAAGGACATGGCGGAGAAACTCAAGTCAATTTTGAACATCCGGCACTTGACGCTCTCCCAGCTTACGCCGGTCCTCGGCATCCACACCGGACCAAGGATGTTCGCCTACATCGCCAAGAAGGCCTGAATCCAAAAGACGTGCGTATCGCACGTCTTTTTTCATGGTCAGACCTTCATCCATACGATCTCGTCCTTCGGACTTAACGTGAAAGGCCGCTTCGCATGCAGGTCGCCTTCAAAGACCGTGAGCTCGCCGTTTTTCACATACCCGAAAGGGATGGCTTTCTTATGGGTCGCATGGTAGGCGCTGATGATGAAGCCCTTGATGGTCTGAAAGGAAATGGGCAGGGTTTCCTTGAACGTCGTGTCGGCTTTTTCGATGGTGATCGCGTAATCGTCCCTACCTTCTTCTGAAGGTTCGATGGTGAGCAGGTTTTCATAGAAGACCGCCGTCCTCGGGAAGAGGGCGAGCTTGCTTAAGAGGAGGGAGACGATCTTGTTTGAGATGATGGTGTTCTCGATGTTGAAGTCCTTGATGAGCGGTGCATTTCTCGGGTCGAGCAGTTCGACGATGACGTGGACGTCCTCTTTTTTCAGATGCGTCTGGATATGAAGCAGCGCATTGAAGACATTGGCATCGTAGACTTCCTTGGCGGCGGTTTCATCGCTTAGGAGGATGAGTGTGAGCGGGCCTTTCTTATCATTGACCGTCCCGATGAGGGTCCCGACTTCGTCCATGGGTATGACTGAGACATTGATGGGACTCTGATAAAGCCGACCATAGCTTTCAAACGCCTCTTCGATGAACGAAAGCTTGTTGTTGGAACCGATGATGGTGACGTCGTGGAGTGCCTTCGCATCAAAAGTGTCGACGCTCATGGGGGGAGCATCGTAAGTGTGAGGGCTTGTGCGGGTCTTGGTCTCGTCGTTCAGTGAAAGGACGAACACATCAGAGCCGTACTCGGCGAGCGGGATGGCGTGGGAATGGTGGTCGAGCACTTCTTCAAAGGTGGTGTCGTGGACCCTGTAGACCTCCGAGCCGTCAAAGGAGAAAAGCGAGAGGTAGACATCCTCGATGGAAGGATGGATGATGGACTGGGCGATAATCTGACCGAGGCGCCGGTCGAAGCAGACGGGAATGATGCCGTAGTCCCTAAGACTCTGGACGTGCTTTGAGAGGTCGATGAGCTTCTGCTTGGTCCCGATGTCCTTGACCTCCGCGACCAGGGTCGGAGCCGTATTGAAAGCCACGCCTCCAAGCGAAAGAAGGGTCCGGATGATGTTGAGGTCGCTTTGGGAAAGCAGACGGGCATCGGCATCGGCCACATCCTTGCTCATGATGAGTACGGCGTCCGCCTTATGGATGGAGATGCTTTCGAGGTCCCGTTTCAAAAGCGGGTCCCCGTTTTTGATGAATACGTTGAGGCGGTCGATCTTGGAGGCACGCCTGGTGTGTTTCAGGGCCTGCTGAATCTGTCTTTCCGCATACGCCTTGTCCACATCGCCCATCATGACGATGTTCATGTGCCGGTTCTTGACATAGACCAGGTCCGCGATCAGTTCGGGGACCTTGTTGTTCCAGTTCAATATCACGATGTGCCCTTCGACCCTGAGAATGCCTGAATTCGAGTCCTTGGATGCGAAATAGTCCTTGAGCATGTTGGTCGCGAGACCGATGATGGTACCGGTGAACAAGATGAGCCCCACAACGAGGACAGCGACCGAAAGGGCCAAAGTCGGCGGATGTTCGATCTCCAGGATCGCATTCGGGGTGAGCAGCCACTTGAGGGCGCCGTTAAAGAGCGCATCGATGTAGCCGTCGAACTGGTTGTCAATCAGGACGGCAATCCATGCGGCCATCAACAGGATGACGATGTTGAGAAGAATCATGAAAAGGATGACGAAGAGTTTCGGGTGTTTGAATGTCTGCATGCTGATAGACGAGCGTGCTTTGGTGAGACGGTCCTTGAGCTTGCGCATGGAATCCCTCCAGTATCGGATGGTCGCATGGGAAGACACAATGGCTGTATACCATTATTATATACCAGTCGTGAATAATTACCATGTTTTCCTTATTACCGTTCCGTCAAAACATGAAACAATCAGGAAGTCTCCAATGGAAAGAACGCTATTAAGGCCTTTTAAGATAACCGGTGTCCCACCGGCTCGTAGACCATTCAATGGCCATTCTTTAGCCCTTCCTCATTGATGGTTTCGAGACTGACCAGGCAGACCGCTTCTTTTTGGTCGTAGTCGTTAATTCCTTATGGACAGCTTCTTCCTTGCTTGGCTTCTTTAAACCTTGAAGCGGTTTTTCTATTCATGAATAACGAGTCGGTAGGTTCGCGCTCATGCCTTCATTTACTTTAGCGCCTACCCCATTCGAAGTGGCACGGTTCACTGACTTATCGTCAGATGCGCCTTCATCCATTTCATTAAAAGCGTCACGGGGTATGATTTCCATACCCTTGTCGGTATTCATGATTGACGCTAAACGTATCCCTTGTGTTACTTAATCCAAAAGAAAATCCCCCTGGCTCTCTTCTGCAATCTCTTTTGCAGTGTCTGACCTCAGGGGGAATGCATCGTCTCGAATCGTCTTATTGCATGGGGGATGGTTATCCGGTCGGGTCGACCATGGACAGTTGAAGTCTTCCGCGGTCGATATCCACATTCTCGACCCAGACATCGACCACATCGCCGACTTGGACAATGTCCATGGGGTTCTTGACATAACGCTTTGCGAGTTTTGAGATATGGACAAGGCCATCCTCCTTGACACCACAGTCGACGAAGGCTCCGAAATCAACCACATTGCGGACGGTCCCTTTGAGTTTCATGCCCGGCTTAAGATCCTCAAGACTCAGGACATCGCTTTTCAAGATGGGCTCGGGCGCATCGTCACGAGGGTCGCGCAGGGGACGCATGAGGGATTCGAAAATGTCCTTTATGGTCGGGATGCCCGCCCCTCCTGATTCGGTGAAATCCTCCGCCTTGAGCGGACGGATCTTCTCACGGAGGGCATCCGTTCCGATCATGGAAAGTTCGGCATCGACGCTTTTCAGGATCGCTTTTGCGACATCGTAGCTTTCGGGGTGGATGGAGGTCTTATCCAACGGGTTGTCGCCGTCTGTGATCCTGAGGAACCCGATGGACTGTTCATAGGATTTGGCGCCGATCCCTTTGACTTTCTTGAGTTCGTTCCGGTTTTTGAATGCCCCGTTTTCTTCGCGGTGTGCGACAATGTTCGAAGCCACACGGCTATTCAGTCCCGAGACATAATTGAGAAGCGAGGTCGAGGCGACATTGACATCGACCCCGACCTTGTTGACGGCGGTCTCGACGGTGAAGTCGAGCGCTTCAGACAGCTTGGACTGGTTGACGTCGTGCTGGTACTGCCCGACGCCGATGCTTTTGGGGTCGATCTTCACGAGTTCGCTGAGCGGGTCCTGGAGCCTTCTTGCGATGCTTGCGGCGCTCCGCTCTTCGACTTCCAGATTCGGGAACTCCTTCTTGGCAAGCGGGGATGCGCTGTAGACCGATGCCCCCGCTTCGTTCACGATGGTGTAGACGACCTTGCGGTCGGTCTTCTTGATCGTCTCGGCCACAAAGGCTTCGGTCTCTCTTGAGGCGGTGCCGTTCCCGATGGCGATGACATCAATCCTGTAGTCGGCTATCATCTTGAGAAGTTTGTCCTCTGAAGCCTTGAGGGTCTTTTCATCGACCTTCTGGGACGGTTTTTTGGGGTGGGGGTAGATGACATCGACGGTTTTAAGGGTCCCGAGTTCATCAAGGGCGGCGAGCTTACAGCCGGTGCGGTAGGCCGGGTCGACCCCTAGAATGCGCCGTCCTTTGAGCGGAGGAGAAAGGAGGAGCGCCATCAGGTTCTCTGAGAACATGTCAATCGCATGGTCGTCCGCCTTCTCG
>JBKHIE010000012.1:0-23570 GCA_046538775.1 Candidatus Izemoplasmataceae bacterium | reverse complement strand
CCCTTTATGTCCAGTTCTTCATACACTTCCCTGCAACTGTCGAAATAAAGTTTCAAGAAGGTGTTGAACGATTGGCGAAACGCCTCTTTTTCCATCATGGACCTCCCGACGCATTGTTTAGTTAGGTCGAACCTAATCATATGTCTTTCATATTCTACTACAATGTGACACAATGTCAATATTTAAACGTTAAAAAAGTGCCGGATTTCTCCGACACTTCTCATTTATCGGCGACTGGTGATGAAAAACGCGATTCCAGCCAGCGACAAAACTGTCAGGGCACCGACCAGGCTGGCGACATTTAAAGACGAATCCTTCTCAATATCGACGACTTGCAGTTCGATGCTTCTAGTCATCGTCTCACCGTCCGCGTTGCTGTATTCAACGGTGTAATGATAAGTCCCTTCCTCTTCGCTATGGTCGGTGTAGTCATCGTTCAGGACTTCATGGGAGGTCGGAGCGAAGGTTTTGATCGCGTCATCCTCCATCATCATGGATTGAATGTCGTCTTCACTAAGGGGCGCATCCTTCTCGACAATGACGCTTGTCACCGTGTTGAAGACCGGGGCGACATCGTCAAGGACCTCGACGACAAGGGTGTGACGCGCTTCATTCCCGCTTGCGTCTTCAAGTCTGAATTCATAGGTGTAGCGTCCCGGCACACCATCCACATAGTCATCCCTGGTCGTGGCGATGGAGGTCTTGCTCAAGGTGGTGTCGTCGTTGTCCGTGCATGTCATGCCGGCGATGTAGGCCTCAAGGTCGAACGTTTCAGTGTAGGAGACGCGCTCATGACTGCTCCCTAGAAGCGTCGGTGCGATGTCATCGATGACATCGACCGCCACATTCATTACCGTCTCATTCCCTGAAGCATCCTCTGCGATGATATCGAGCGTGTATTGCCCGCTTGATGCATCCGGTTGATACGTACTGGATCCGATGGTCAGCCCGATGGCGTCATCCGGGGTGTGGTTGTCCTCGGCGGCATACCCGGAGAGAATCGCTTCAAGGTCGGGCATGTCGGACTGATGGACCGTGAGCGTCTCATCGCCTTCAATGGTCGGGGCGACATCATCGATGGTCGTGATGGCGAAGGTGTGCGTTGCTTCATTCCCGCTTGCATCCGTGATCCGCAGTGTCACGTTTTTTTCACCCAGTGTGCCGATGGCATCGCTGTAATCATCATCGACAATGGCATAGGTTTCAATCGTTTCGTCATGGGCGTCGGTGAAGGTGAAGTGCTCCGCAATGACCGCTTCAAGCGTGAGCGCGTCGTCCACATCCACCTCCAGCGTCTTCGGGCCTGAAATGACCGGATCGACCAAGTCATAGACATGGATGTCGAGATCGAACGAGGAGGTATTGCCGGAAGTGTCGGAGGCTTCGAGGGTCACGGTGTACTCACCGACCGTGGTCTCGTTTCCCGTGTACTCATCGTGCACGATGTCGATGGCTGCTGTTGGAATCGCGCCATCGATTTCATCATGGACCTCGATGTTCTCTTCCAGGATGGTCATGATCGGCACATCCGAGGCATAACTGACGTAAAGGTCATCCCGGCCCAGAATCTCAGGAGCCGAATCCGTGAGGGGTTCATAGGGGATGTAGTCCGTGCGGGCATCGCCCGCTTCAAGTTGAAAGCCATCGGTCCCCAGATAATAAAGATGCATCGCGAAGGCATTCCCTCCATTCAGTTCGATGGTGAGGGTCTTCGCGGTCGATTCGAAGGTGCATTCCCATGCGCTGAAGCTACGATCATCGCAGACACCGCCGGCGTCGCTCAACGTCTCATCGACATAGGGGTCGTCCTCATCCTCTCCATAGACCTTGACATCGACATCGCTTCCAACCCCTTCGGGAAAGGAGAATGTGTAGTCGCCTTGGTCATCGATCGGAATTGGCCGGGTCGAAGTCAAAGACCCATGGGTAAACGCATCCTGCTCGAGTTCCATCTCAAAAAGTCCGGGATTGAACAGGTTGCGGTTCGCAGGCACACTCTCCTCACCCTGCAGAGTGCCCAGTTTCATGGTCAGCATGAGTGCACAAAATGTAATCATGATTTTATTTTTCATTCTATCACCTCACACCCATGATAGGTCTCACCGTCCTCTTTTTCTTCTCACTTGATAAAAAAAAGCTCCGCATCGCTTGGATGCGGAGCAAACTAAGGAGGCATCTATGATTCCAAAAAGGCGATGATGGTTTCACTAAGGGGACCGGGGATGTCGGTGACCGGGGAATGCCCGGCGTTTTTGAAGGTCTTGACACGGACATCCTTAAGGGCGTCTGTCAGTTCGTTGAACATGGTTTCAGGAATGACCAGGTCCTTTTCACCGTGGATGGCAAGCACGGGGGCTTCGACATCCTCGATGGTCCCGTCGCCCGGAGCGACGCCGTTGGGGGTGTTGCTCATGTTGAAGTTCATGAGGGCCCAGTCGACATCGACGAGGTTTCGCTGTTTCATGGTTTCGTCGATGAAGCGTTCAAAGGCTTCCTCTTCCGGTTTTTTGACGTTGTAGATGGTCTGGTCCCAGACCATCTTGATGAAGTCCCGGTTGTTCTCTTCAAGCGCGCGCTTCAAGGGCGCGACCTGGACAGGGTCCTCGGCCATGTCTTCCTTGCGGACATAGAATTCACTGGGCATGACATTGCCTTCACTGTCTTTTTTAGGGATCGGATAGCCGCGGTGGGAGGCCGATTCGATCAAAACCACCTTGTGTGCCACATGCGCGTATTTGGCGGCGAACTTGAGCGCGATCCCGCCGCCCGTCGACCAGCCTGCAAGGTGGGCCTTTGGGATCTTCAGGGCTTCGAGGAAGGCCTTGACATCATCGGCGAAATCTTCAAGGCTGTCAATGGGCCTTTCATACGATGAATCGCCAAACCCCCTCAGATCCGGAATGAGCAGATGGAAATGCTTTTCAAGAGCGGGGATGAGGGGTTCAAAGTGCACACCGCTGCTCATGTTGCCATGGAGCAGCACCAAAGTAGCGTTTGACGTGTCACCGTGTTCACTGTAGGCGAGGGTCTCGCCGTGATAAAGTTCGACGGTCTTCTTATCCATTGCTAGTCCTCCTATAGGGCATAATCGTCGGAATGAAGCAGATAGCCGATCAGGGTCATGGTGAAGAGTTCGGGCCGTTCATACATGCTTGCGTGTCCGGTCTCGTGGAACGTGAGAAGTCGGGCATCGGGCATGGCGTCGACCAGGATCCTTTGTTCATGCGGTGGAGTGAGTTCATCCTGGTCTGCAGCAACCACGAGTGTCGGGGTCTTGATGGATGGTAACGCCTCTTCGACGTCATGGCTTTCCGCGCTTTCGGTAAGGCGGATGAGGGCGTCCAGAAACTCAGGGGTGCTGAAAAGCGGGACCAGGGTTTCTTTCCGCTTATCCATCCAGTCGATCCGCCGGTTGTAAAACATCGGTGAATAGATGAGGGGGATGGCGGCGTGGTAATACGCCTCCCCTTCGCGAAGGGCTGCGATCTTGTTCCAGGCCCGCCCGACATCGCGAAGCCAGGGGCGCGTCTTCGCCACCGCGTTGAAAAGCACCATCTTTCCGATTTTCCCGGGGTAGTGCGTGGCGAGTTGGAGCGCGACGTTTCCGCCATAGGAAATGCCGGCGATGTGCACGCGTTCATACCCGAGATGATCGATGAAAGCCGAAAGCATGTCGGCCTGCAGTTTCTGATGGTATGGGCCGTCCATCTTGTCGGATTCACCCTGGTCAAGCATGTCGAGACGGATGACGTGGAAATGGTCCTTGAGCGTCGGGACGAAGATCTCCCAGCTCTTGTGCGACATCATGAGGCCGTTCAGGATGATGAGCGGCGGGAGGGATGAGTCCCCATCGGTCGTATAGAAGATGTTCTTTTCTTTGAATGTGAACGCACTCATTCGATGTAGCCTATCTTTCGGGCCTCTTCGCGCAGTTCATCGCGGAATTTCGGATGGGCGATCGCGATCAGGCGCTCGACGCGTTCTTTGATACTCGTGCCCCGGAGGGACGCCACGCCGTATTCCGTGACGACATAGTCGACATCGTTGCGCGACAAGGTCACCCCGGCGCCGGGTCGGAGGGTCGGTACGATCTTGGAGATCTCCTCGCGTTTACCGGTCTTGGGGTTTTTGGGACTGGCGGTGGAATAGAGTGTGATGAAGCTGCGACCGTTTTTCGCCCGCTGGGCGCCGGTCGCCGTATCGGTCTGGCCTCCGGTGCCGCTGAACTGGGTGGTGCCGATCGATTCGCTCGCACACTGTCCGGTGAGGTCGACTTCGATGGTGGTGTTGATCGAGACCTGGTTGTCGTTCTGACCGATGATGCAGGGGTCGTTCACGTAGTTGCCATCGAGCATCATGACCGCCGGGTTGTCGTCGATGAAATCATAGAGCTCCTTGGTGCCAAGCGCAAAGGCGCAGACCATCTTGCCTTTGTGCAGGGTCTTTTTCTTGTTGGTGATGTTGCCGTTTTTGAAAAGTTTCATGAAACCGGTCGTCAGCATCTCGGTGTGGACACCGAGGTCTTTTTTGTCCATGAGGGCGTTGGCGACGGCGTTCGGGATGCCGCCGATGCCGAGCTGGATGGTGTCGCCGTCGTGGATCCGATCGGCAATGGCCTGTCCGATGGCCTTGTCCTTCTCGTTCGGCTCGGCATCCGGAAGGACGGGGGTCTCATAATCCACCTCGACGAAATAATCGATGTCCGATTCATGGACCTCCATGTCGCCGAAGGTTCTCGGAAGATTCGGGTTGATTTCCAGGATGACCGTCTTCGCATGCTCGATCATCGTCTTTTCATAGACGTTGCTCGTTGAAAGCGAGACATACCCGTGCTTATCGGGCGGGGTCGCGTTGCCCACGTACACATCGGGTTTGATGTGTTGAGCGCGCTTGAGGCCTGCGAAGTGCAGATGGTTCGGGATGTAGGTGATGTTCCCGTTCTTGAAGGCTTTTCTGAGGTCGCCCGAGAAGAACCAGGAATTGATGGTGAAGGTGTCTTTGTATGTGTCGTCCGTCATGAATGGATAGGCTTTGAGCGGAAGGCAGTTGTCGATGGTCACGTGGTCGACGCGGTCTGCGATCTCATGGAGGTGACTGAAAAACTCCCGACCTTCGGCCGCCGCCATCCCCTGGACAATATGGTCGTGGTTTTGGATTTTTTCTAGAGCTTCTTGGATGGTAATGGTTTTTGCCATGGTAATTGCTCCTTTCAAGAGGAAATGAAGGGGCGGTCACGACCGCCCCATGTCAAGTGTCATGCTGTCTTTGGAACGTATTTCCTTTACGGTTTTATTCTAGCAGGTCGTCTTCGCTTTCGAAACCGTCGTATTCTTCCCAGAGGTATTCATCATCGTCGGTCACTGTGGCACGGACCAAGGCGAGTGCAGCCGTTCCGATGCGTTGACCGTCCGAGTAATCGATGGGTGCGCCCATCGGATTTTCAACGGGTTCTTCTTCCATGGCCTCGATGTAGGAATCCCATGTGAGTTCGTCTTCACCCACACGCTCCAAGCCTTCAACGAAGAAGGCGGCGGCGATCCAACCGGTAATGGCATAGGTGTTGGATTGGATGTCTTCAGGGACGTTATCCAAATATTCCTGGTAGCCTTCGTTGGGGTCGCCATCTTCATCAAACAGGCTGACCCATTGAGAAGCGAACAGTTCGAATTGTTCTGAGGAGACCTCTGTATCAAGGTTCTCGATCATGGATTCGGCCGCGTTGACATACGTGGTCAGTACGTCGGCTTCATTGCCTTCATCATAAAGGGCGGTGATGGCCGTCTCTGCGGGTTGTTGGTTCGCGGCGACAATGACGGCATCCGGATTTTCATCCACAATGCTGCTGGCCTGTGAACTCATATCCGAAGCGTCCGGCGCGACTTGCTGCTTGATGAGTTCGATATCTTCGCGGTCAGCCACTTCTTCAATACCTTCTAAAAGCCCTTTGCCGTCATCCGCATTGGAGTAGATGACACCGACTTTTTCAGCATCGTAGTCGTTGATCGCGCGAGACATCAGGATCCGGCCTTCAAGGTTGTACATGGGCTGGACGGGGAAACTTGCGCGTTCGCCGCCTTCGGCGTTTTCATTATACGTCACGGGCGAGCCGGTCGCATAATAGACACGGGGGATGCCGACTTCATTGAGATAGTCCTGGGTGGCACCGACTGTCGGGGTTCCGAAATGGCCTACGAATGCGAAAATCTCGTCGTCTTCCACCAGCCGTTCAGCGTACTGTGTGCCTTGTGCTGGGTCGAACTCATCGTCATAGTGGATGAATTCGATTTCCCTGCCGGCGACGCCGCCGTCATCATTCACCATGTCGAGATACGCTTGCAGCGCATCGTTGAACGGTTCGCCGACGAAAGCCAGCGCTCCGCTTGTCGCAGCGCTGTTACCGACTTTGATGGTGTCCTCGGTGACGCCTTGTTGCGAGCTGTCCGAGCCATCACATGCTGCAAGGGTAAAGATTCCTGTTAACAAGAGTGCTGCTAAAAACAGTTTCTTCATGCTTGGTTCCTCCTATAGTTTTCTATATTTTTTGGCAGTAGGTTATTCTGCCGTTTTGCCGAGATAAGCTTCCACAAGGTCTTCATTGTTCATGAGGGTTTCGGCCTTGCCTTCTTGTGTCTTTTTTCCGGTCTGCAATACATAGGCATAATCGGAAATCTTGAGGGTCTGTAGCGCGTTTTGCTCAATGATCAGGATGGTTGTGCCGAGTTTCTTGAGCCCTTGGATGGTTTCAAAGATGTCCTTGATGATCAAGGGGGCGAGCCCGAGTGATGGTTCATCGAGTATGAGCAGTTTCGGATGGCTCATCAAGGCCCTGCCGATGGCGAGCATTTGCTGTTCGCCCCCGGAGAGTGTGAGCGCGGTCTGGTCTTTTCTTTCTTTCAAGACCGGAAAGAGGTCGTAGACCCGCGTCAGGTTGTTGTAGATGATTTCATCACGGGTCATTTCAACTTCATGGTCCGGGTTGTCCTTGTGGGCTTCGAAATCGGCTTGAATCCGCTTGGGGACGGCTTTTTCATAAAGATGCTTGATCTTCACCTTCCCCGGTTCTACGGTGAAGGCGCCGATGACCAGATTGTCATACGTCGAAAGCTCGCCGAATATTTTCCTACCCTCCGGTGCCTGGATGATGCCTTTTCTGGTGATTTTCTCCGGAGGGAGATGGGTGATGTCCTCGTCCTCAAAGAGCACTTGGCCCTGATGGGAGGGGGCAATGCCGCTGATTTTCTTGAGCAGCGTGGTCTTTCCGGCTCCATTGGAGCCAAGCACGGCCACGATGCTTCCTTCATAGACTTCCATCGAGAGGTTTTCCACAGCCTTGATCGGACCGTAACTGATGGAGAGGTCTTTAATTTTCAACAGTGGGTTTCGAGCCATGTTATGCATCTCCATTTCCGAGGTAGGCTTCTTGGACTTTGGGGTGGGATTGGATCTTCTTCGGGGTGTCTGTGGCGATATTCTTACCGAAGTTGATCGCGGCGACACGGTCGCAGATGTTCATCACGAAGCCCATGTCGTGCTCGATCAGGAGGATGGAAGCTTTGTAGTTCTTTCGGATCTTATTGATGATGTCACGCAGTTCTTCGGTTTCGTATTCATTCAAGCCCGCTGCGGGTTCATCAAGGATGATGAGCCGGGGACGGCTGATCAGTGTGCGTGCAATTTCGATTTTCTTCAGGATGCCGTAAGGCTGGCCTTTGACCATGGCGTCCTTTAGATGGGGGATGCCCATGAATTCAAGGATCTCTTCGGCTTCTTCACGCCAGTGGGCTTCTTCCTCACGCACTTTCTTGGTTCTAAAGAGGTGTTGAATGATGCCGGTCTTGAATTGGTTGTGCGCACCGATCAGGACATTGTCCATGACCGAGAGATCCGGGATCAGCTCGATGTTCTGAAACGTCCGGACAATGCCGAGATTGATGACTTCGGTGACCTTGTGATTCTTGAGGTCCACCGTCTCACCGCTCGCATTGGTGAACTTGATGGAGCCTTCATACGTGTCGTAGAATTGGGTGACACAGTTGAAGACCGTCGTCTTTCCTGCGCCGTTGGGTCCGATCAGTCCGACGACTTCATCTTCCCGGATCTTGAGATCCAGGTGGTCGACCGCCGTCAAACCGCCGAACCGCATGGTCACATTGTCGATATGGAGAACGTCTTGTTTACTCATCGTCCGTCACTTCTTTCTTTCTCACGCGTTGCACGAGTTTCTTGAACCCTCGCTTGATGTCATGACCGGAGTGAATCAGTCCTTGTGGGTAGTAAAGGACAATCACGATGATCAGGATTCCGGCAAAGATTTCCGAGACATCCCCGAAAATGTCTTCCAGGAAGATTGAAGGGATGCCCTGGATGATAAAGGCTCCAAGGAACATTCCGAAAATCGATTTGAAGCCGCCGACGACGACCATGGCGAGTAGCATGAGGCTAAGGTCGAGCGACCACGCCCGGGTCGGGGCGCTTTGGAAATAGATCCCGTAGAGCACACCGCCGAGCATGGCAAGCATGGTGGCGATGATGAACGCGTAGACACGGTATTTCATCACGCTCACACCCATCGCCGAGGCGGCGCTTTGTGAACGGCTCATGGCCATGAACGCCCGTCCGGAACGGCTTTTGATCAGGTTTCTGAAGATGATCATGACCGCGACCAGAAACACGACAAGGATGTAATATAGGACCATGCGGTTGCCGAAGTCAAAGCGGCTCATCTCAAAAGAGCCAAGGAAGGTGATGGCTCCGATATTGATTCTCTCGCCTCCGAAGATTCCTACCGATGTGAAAATCTGACGCAGGATCTCCTGGATGAACAGGGTGGTGATGGCAAGGTAGATGCCTTGCGATTTGAGGGAGAGGATCCCTACGATGGCACCGAATACGATGCTGATCAAGAGTATGAGGATCAACGCCACTTCAAAGGGGAGCCCCATATTCAGGAATATCCCCAGACTGAGTGCGCCGGCACCGATGAAACTTGCTGTGGCGAGCGAAATCAGCTTGCTGAATCCAAGCAGCAGATTGAGCCCGAACACGACCACGGTATAAATGACGATATAGGCAAAGACGCTGAGCATGGAATTTCTCAGCAATCCCAGATTGGTGATCGGGGCCACACTCATCAGGAGCAAGCCGAAGAGGATGTAATGCATGCTCGGGGTCTTTTTGAATGTTGCAAAAAGCTTGCCGAAGAAACGGTTGGTATTGCTTTTTGTTTTATCCGTCATGATGTCCACCTACACTTTCTCTACGGGCTTTTCGCCAAAGAGACCGTATGGTTTAAAGAATAAGAATATCAGAATGGCGATATAGACAATCGCATTCACCCAGATATCACTGAGGTAATACATGGCGGAATTGCGTGCCAAGGCGATGATGAATGCGGCGATGACCGGTCCGTGGAAGGTCTGAAGCCCCCCGAATATGGCCCCGAAGAAAGCGCTGACCTGCACGTTCAGCATAAAGGTCGTATTGACGCTTGATTGAGGGGCGATGATGATGCCGGCCAAGGTTCCAAGCATGGCGGCCGTGGCCCAGGTCATCATTGTGACGGTGTTGGTCGGGACCCCCATCATCTGGGCGGTGACCTTGTCCACCGCTGTGACACGGATGGCAAGCCCCCATTTGGTGTATTGGATGAACCAGAATATGGCGGCCATCAAAAGCACAGAGATGCCGGATGTGAAAAGCGTGTTCCAGCGCAGGGTCTCACCGATAAAATCGATGCCGCCGTGGGGGAAGAACCGTCCCAGACGGATGGGGTCCACCCCGAAAATGAACGGGATGATCCCGGTTAGAATCATGATGATACCAAGGGTGATGATCTGTTTGTGCATGGGGCTTGAACCCTGTGCCGGGCGGATGAAGACCTTGTCTATGAGAATCCCCGTCAAGAACGCGGTCACCAGGGCGATGGGGACCGCGATCCAGATGCTGAAGCCGAGGGACCTGAACAGGATGGCGGCCACATACGCGTTGAAGGTACCGATCATGCCCTGGGCGAAGTTCGTGACTTTCCCGGCCCGGAAAATAAGGGCGATACCGAGAGCTGCAAGGGCGTAAACCGCCCCTGTTTGCAGGCTGTTGAAGAGTAAACCTACCACATTACCCATGGATCTCACCCCACTGAATGACGCTCGCGCCCCAGACATAGCCGATGCCAGCCGCAATCAGCGCGATGGTCGATCCGTCTTGGACCTTCCCTTCCTCCAGGGCGAGATGCAAGGAGAGGATCTGGTCGATCTGACCCATGTGGCCATAATCCTCAAGATAGATCGTCTGTGCATCCGTGAGTCCGAGTTCCTTGACCATGCCCTCATGGGCGGAACGCTTGATATGAAGGATGCCGAGGTAATCGAGGTCCTCGCGGGACTTGCCGCTTTTTTCAAGCGATTGGTCGATGCATTCGAACCAGTTGGGGACACTGACTTCCTTGAGACGGGCTTTCATGGTCTCGGGTTCCATCACGCGCAAGGACTTGTAAGCTTCATCCAGGTTCTCCTTGGTGATGGGGTTCTTGGTGCCACCGATTTCAACACCGGCGGTGCGGGCCAGGGACCCATCGGCGATGAAATGGCTTCCAAGCACGGGATTCTTACCGTAGTTCTTCTTGAGGATCATCGCACCGGCGCCGGCGGAGAGGTTGTACATCATCGACATGGCAGGGTCGCTGTAATCGACGAAGTCGCCGTTTCGATACCCTCCGACAATGAGCACGGTGTTGATCGAATCGTCTGCGATCATCAACGATTTCGCGATCTTGAGGGCGCCCAGTGAAGTCGCGCAACGGTTCTGGATGTCGATGCCCCAGGCATTGGTCGCACCGATGACCCCCTGGACATAGAGGGCGGAGGTGGTGAGCGGGTATTCCTTCCACTCTTCACCGATATCGAGAATCACATCGATATCCTTGGGATCGACACCGGTTCGTTTCAATGCATCCTGGGCGGCGTAGGCGCCCATTTCCTGGGTGCCTTCATTCTTGCCCGGCACGAGGACCTGGCGGATGCCTTGTTTTTCTATGATCGCCTCTTCGGTCCAGTTGCCCTTCGTCGCTTCGGCGATCTCTTTTGCGGTGCGGGTCTTCCCCGGAAGGTAGATTCCGGTTCCGACCACACCGACATGCGGTTCTTTTGACATGGTATGCCTCCTAGGTGTTAAAGTCTCATGCCACCGTTTGCACTGATGACTTGTCCGGTGATGTAGCTCGCTTCCTCACTGGCGAGGAAAAGGGCGGTGTTGGCGATCTCATGCGGTTCGCCGAGACGCTTGAGCATGGTCATGGCTGCGAATTTGTCAAGCAGGTCCTGCGGTACGGTCTTCAGGATGTCGGTCATGACATACCCGGGTGCGATGGCGTTGACGCGCACCGGTGTACCTTTGCGGGCGAACTCTTTGGCCCAGGTCTTCGTAAGGCCGATGATGCCGGCTTTCGAAGCGGCGTAGTTCGCCTGGCCGATGTTGCCGTATTCCCCGACGACGCTTGAGATGTTGATGATGGATCCGCCACCGTTTTGAACCATGGCGGGGCCGATCAGGCGGGTGAGGTTGAAGACGCCTTTCAAGTTGACGTTCAAAACCTTGTCCCACTGTTCGTCGGTCATCTTCTTGGTCATCGAATCGGCGGTGATGCCGGCGTTGTTGACCAGGATGTCGATGGTTCCGAATTCTTCGTTGACTTCATCAAAGAATTTCTGACAGGCCTCTGTATCGGTGACATCCAGTTTTTTACCGGTGACACCCTCCTGTTCATAGTCGAGATCCTGCATGTCGACCGCGATGACTTTCGCCCCTTCTTCGGCGAAGCGGACGGCCATGGCCTTTCCGAGGCCTTGTGCACCGCCGGTGACGACGGCGACTTTGTTTTCTAGACGCATTATGATTCCTCCATTCTTTTTAGTACTATGGCTGTGCCCATGCCGCCTCCGATGCATAGCGAGGCGAGGCCATAGGTGGATTTCCGTTTAAGCATTTCATGAATCAGGGTCACGGTGATCCGGTTTCCGCTGGCGCCGACCGGATGTCCGAGCGCGATGGCGCCGCCGTTGACATTGGTCCTCTCAAGCAGCGACTCGTAGGTTTCACCGTAGGCTTCCTTGAGGTTTTCAAAGACGCCGAGGCTTTGCGCGGCGAACGCTTCATTGAGCTCGAGGAGCTCGATGTCCTTGAACGTAAGCCCGGTCTGTTTCAACGCCATGTTGATGGCCGGTACGGGACCAAGTCCCATATAGGCGGGATCGACGCCTCCCTGCCCGACACCGACGACTTCGGCAAGCGGGGTGAGGTTCGCTTCTTTCACCATCGCTTCGCTCGCAAGCATGATGAAGCTTGCGCCATCGTTGATGCCCGAACTCGTGCCGGCAGTGACCGTGCCGTCCTTCTTGAAGGCCGGACGAAGTTTGGCGAGTTTTTCCGGATTTGTGGTATCATTAATGTATTCATCCTGATCAAAGGTGATGGTCTCCTTGCGCGTCTTCACCTCGAAGGGGACGATCTCATCCTTGAAGCGTCCGGCATCCCGGGCCTTGCGGGCCCTTTCCTGGGAGATGAACGCAAAATCATCCTGAGCCTTGCGGCTCAAGTTATAACGTTCGGCAATGTTTTCGGCCGTCACGCCCATGTGGTAATTGTTGAACACATCCGTCAGGGCCTCGTTGAGCATATGGTCCTTCGCTTCGAAGGCGCCCATCTTGATGCCTTTGCGAGCCTTGCCTGGAATGAGGTAGGGAGCCATGGACATGGATTCCGCCCCACCGGCGATGACGAGGTTGTGCATGCCGTTTTGAATCGCTGTGTAGGCATTGATGACGGTTTTCATGCCGCTTCCGCAGACCATGTTCACCGAATAGGCGGGCACGGTTTCAGGGATGCCTGCCTTGAGGGAAATCTGACGGGCGATGTTCATGCCCAGTCCGGCTGGTAAAATGTTTCCCACCTGGACCTCGTCAATCCTTCCCGGATCGACCTTGGTCTCATCAAGCATGGCTTTTACGACGCTTGAGCCGTATTCAGCGGGGTGGGTCTGACTGAGAGTCCCCATGAACGACCCGATGGCCGTGCGCTTTGCAGATACAAGGTACACTTTTTGCATTTTTCTTCCTCCTTTTGAATGATGGAACTTGCTTAATCCCGCGGGATTTATTATACTGTGAATGATATGAATGTGTTTTCATAAACTGAATACATGTTCATTTTATGAATACATGTTCATGCTAGCATAAACCGCTTACAAAGTCAACGGACCCACCCGTTATTTATTTTTATTCGTGAAGGAGCGCTGAATCATGCAATCAAAGGACCTGAATATCAAACAGCCGACCACCAGGAACGCTAAAGCGACATTCAAGGAAATCGAGGCAGCCGCCATCCGCCTCTTCTATGAAAACGGCTACCATGGCACGACTGTCGGCAACATCACCGCCGAGGCCGGGGTCGCCGCAGGCACGTTCTATCTTTACTTCCCAAGCAAGCTCACCCTCTACAAGCACATCCTCAGGACCTTCTCCCACAACATCCGAAGCGTGATCGCCGCCAACGTCTCGAAGAAGAAAACCCGTTATGAAAAAGAACGGGAAGGGATCCGGACTTTCCTTGAATACGCCAAGAAGAACCCCGAGATGTACAACATCATCTGGGAATCCCTTTACATCGACCGGGACCTCTTCAGGGAATATTACGAATCGTTTTCGAAACGCTACGTGGCCGGACTCGATTTCGCGGTCGCAAATGGCGAGATCCGCAACCTCGACACCGAGATAGTGAGTTTCGTGCTCATGGGGATCACCAACTTCGTCGGACTCAAGATCATCTTCGATCTCGGCGAGGCGTCCAACGAGATCGAGAGGGCCACGGACATCATCATGGAAATCATCGACAAAGGGCTTTTCAAGCATTGAAAACCGGGCAATAAAAAAAGACCATTTCGCGTGAAATGGTCTTTTTTGAAGCCTTTATGCGTTTTCGAGTGCGGGTTTGACCTTCCGTCTTTTTTTCCTCTTCGTATCGACTTTCGGTTTGAAATCGACACCGTGACGGTAGAGTCCGTAGCCCACCCCGGCGATCAGGATGTTCGAAAGCACCATGACCTCCCAGATGACCTGGCTTCCCCGTTCGGGGAATAGATAGCCGAAAAGGACGATAAGCGGAATGCGGAACCCCCATAGCCGTGTTACAGCGAGAATGAAGGTGTAATGGGTGTTCGCCGTGCCGTTGAACGTTCCGATGAAGGTCTGGAAGACCGCCATCAAGGGCAGGCTGAGCAGGATATAAAGCATGAAGTCCATCGCCAGGGCATGCGCGGCCGGGTCGCCTTCCAGGAAGAACCCTGCGAGATACCCCCGGAATGGAAGCAGCATGAGGGCCCCCACGGCCATGATGCCGATCGAGAGCTTGAAGGTCTTCTTCATCGTCTCCTTGGCACGCTCAGGGTTATTCGCACCGATGTTCTGGCCGATGTAGGCCGCGAGTATGGCCCCCATCGCCATGACCGGGTGCAGGACCATGGAGACAAGGCGGTTTCCGATGCCGAAGGCCGCGACCGTCTCGACACCGAAGGAATAGATGACACCGTTCATCACACCGAATCCGATGGCAGTGAACGCCTGGCCGAACGAAGCCGGGGCGGCGGTTTTTATGATCTTGATGATCGTCTTGAAACGGACCGCGAAGGGAAGCGCCTTTTCATCCTTGGCGCCAAGGATGCTTCTCGGGTCTACGGTGATGCCTGTCTTGGCCTTGAAAAGACGGTAGATCGCTATTGGGAACACCAGACCGTTTCCGATGAACGTCGCCCAGGCGGCTCCGGCCACGCCGAAGCCCAAAACGGAGATGAAGATCGGGGAGAGGATGGTGTTGAGGATGATCCCGCTACCGCTTATGAGCACGGGCGATACGGTGTCGCCACTCGCCTGGCGGGTTCCCATGTAGGCAAAGAACATGAAAAGCAAGGGGAGTTCGAGGCTTCTTATCCGGAGGTATTCGGTCGCGTTTTCAAGCACGTACCCCTCTGCCCCCATCCAGCCGACAACATGCGGGGCAAAGAAAAGGGCGACCACCATGAAAATCAGGCCGGAGACGGACGCGACCAGAAAAAGCTTGGAGGCGAAGTAACGGGCCATCGGGATGTTCTTCGCGCCGATGAACTGACCGATCAGCGTGGTCCCGGCGATCGAAAGCCCCATGGCAAGCGATATGAACGTGAAAACAACCGGGAAGGTCATCTGGATCGATGAGACCGCCTCGGATGTGTAATCGGGGATCCTCGAGACAAAGAACATGTCGATGATGTCATGGAAGGTCCTTAGGAAGTTGTTGATCATGAGCGGAAAAGCGAGCAGGATGAGCCCCTTGTAGATGTTGGGGTCCTTCAGGATCAGATAGCTTTTCTTTTCGTCTTTCGTAGCGCCTTGTGAGTACGATTTGTCAATATACGATTTATTCATTTGAAATCACCGAAAGCATTATAACACAAAAATGACACATTGTCATAACTTTGCGCCCTATTTTTTTGAATTGTTTTCAAGTGTGCTTCGGTGGGGGCCCGGGGTACATGTAATAGCGGGTCTTGATGTCACCGTTGAAGAGGACCCGGGTCTTCTTCGCACGTTTTCCGATGGCCTTTTCGGCCCCCATGAGACCGCTCAGGATATAGAATGAACAGGACTTGTTGTGGTTGATCGCCTTGCCGATGCTTGCGTAAAGTTTCTGGATTTCATCATCCTTCATGCGCTCGCCGTAGGGAGGGTTGGTGATGATGATGGCATGGGGCACGTCGAAGGTGCGGTGTTCGAACCTGGCGACTTCGAAATGGATGTCGCCATCGACGCCCGCATTGGCCGCGTTCTCCTTTGCGATTTCAAGGACGCTGAAGTCCGAGTCGCTTGCGATGATCTTGACGTCCGTATCCATGTCGATGGCCTTGTAGGCCGCCTTCCTTTGTCTCTTATAAAGGGTGTTATCGACCCAGTGGAAGTGTTCGAAGTCAAAACGGCGGTTGAGACCCGGGGCGATGTTGCGGGCGATCAGGGCCGCTTCGATGGCGATGGTGCCCGAACCGCAGAACGGGTCGTAAAGAACCCTGTCCTTATTATAATAGCTCAGTTGCACCAGGGCCGCAGCCAGCGTCTCCTTGAGCGGGGCCTTGCCCTGGCCTTCGCGGTAGCCGCGTTTATGAAGGCCGGCACCCGAGGTGTCAAGCAGGAGCGTCGCCTCGTCTTCATAGAAGGTGATGGTGAGATGATGCCGTGGTCCGTCCTCCTTGAAGGTTTCATCCCCCGTGGCCGCCTTCAGGTTCTCAATGAGGGCTTTCTTGGTGATGCTTTGGAGGTCCCTCAGGCTATAGAGGGCGGACTTCACGCTTTTCGCATCGACCAGGAACTTCCCTTTCTTGTCGAGATAATCGATGAGTGGCAAGGTCATGACCCACTCAAAAAGACGGTCGAATGAATCGATGGCCTTCTTGCTGCCGATGCAGACATACACCCGGTCAGCGCTCCTCAGGTAAAGATTCGCATTGATCATGGCGGAGACGTCGCCCTCGAAATGAATCCGTCCGTTCTTTGTGTCCATGGATTCAATGCCCAGTTGTTCCAGTTCTCTTTTTACGACCGCTTCCAATCCGAATGCGGCGGTGGCTACTAGTTTCATCATTATCAAACCTCTTCTTCTTCCCTATAATATCATTGAATCGGGTCTTATGATATAATGGTGACGGTTATTTTTGTTATTAATCCCAATAAAACTTCCTGTTTGATTGTTTTAAGGATGCACAGGGATGGCTTTAGGGGGCACGGCATGGATGAAAAAACACTTCGCAAATACATAAAAGCGTTCAGGCGTGGCGATGAATCCGCTTTTGACGCCCTCTACGACGCCACCAAGACCCCTGTCTATTATACCATCCTCGCCATCGTGAAGGATGAAAGTCTCACGGAAGACCTCATGCAGGACACCTACCTGAAGATGATCAAGGAAATCGACCAGTATACCGACAAGGGCTCCTTCGTCGCCTGGCTCAGGACCATCGCAAAAAACACCGCATTGAACGCCTACAAGCGACGGTCCAGGGAAGTCGACTACGACATCCAAGAAGGCGGCGAATCGATCTTTGGCCAGACCGAGGATTCCCAGGAGAAACGCTATGAAGTCGAACAGCTTCTCAGGCATCTCCGGGAGGATGAACGCGAGATCATCATCCGTCATGCGGTCATGGATGAGACCCACAGATCCATCGCCGAGTCCATGGACAAACCTCTTGGCACCGTCCTCTGGACGTACCGTAACGCTCTTAAAAAACTGAAGCGGATGGGAGGTGACCCTCATGCGAAAACACAGGACTGAAAAAGCGCTTCGTGAAAAGGTCGACAGGCACATTCCGGACCTGAAAGACCCTATCAAGGAAACAAGCACGTACCGCTCCTTCATCAAAGAGGCCCAAAAGCCAAAGCGCCAAAGCGTCTTCAAACGCCAAAGGCGGTTTGCGCCGGCATACGCCATGGGGGTGCTGCTCCTTGTGGTGGGCCTGTTTCTCGCCTTGCCGCTACGAAGCCCGCTGAACGCTGAGACCACCCGTATCCAGATGGAATTCAACCCTTCGCTCGGCATCGCGATCGATGACGACGACACGATTGTCGAGCTGAACGCCTACAACGACGATGCCGAATCCCTGTTCGAAGAGACCGGCGACCTCGAAGGCGAGACCCTCGACGACGCCCTCGATTTGCTAATCGAGACATCGGTCGAACTCGGATACCTTGGTGATGAGAACCGGGAAATCCTCTACGCCGTAAGCGGCGACAACAAGGAACGCGCCGAAATCAAGGCCCGGGAGTTCGAGACCAAGATCCTCAGGGTCGCCCGCGCCAAAGGCCTTGCGAACGCCCGCGCCATGCGCTCGGTGAACGGCGCCCCCGATCAAGAGGAGCTCAAAGAAGCCCGCGATCATGGCATCGGCTTCATGAAATTGCGTCTGATCCGGACGATCCTCGAAGCGGAGGACACCTATGATTTCAGAACGCTTAGACAAAAAAGCATCCGTGAACTCAAGGACATCATAAGAAGCGAGGGTATCGAGGAACACGGACCACCGTTCAAAGACCGGGACGACCAACCCGGTCCCCCGGACAACCCCGGAGGGAACGATTCCCAAGGGCAACCCGGATCCTGACCCAATAAAAAAGCCTCATGTGAGGCTTTTTTTATTGGTTGGGCTCGTGGTCGCCGGTCAGGAACATCGCGTCGCCGAATGAAAAGAACCGGTAACGTTCCCGGATGGCGGCCTGATAGGCATCCATGATGATCGCCTTGCTCGCGAACGCGCTCACAAGCATCAGAAGCGTCGATTCCGGCAGATGGAAGTTTGTGAGGAGCGCATCGACCGCCTTGAACGTGTAAGGCGGGTAGACAAAGAGCCGGCTCCACCCGCTTCCCGCGTGCACGGTGCCTTCATCATCCACGACAGTCTCAAGGGTCCTCAGGGATGTCGTCCCGACCGCCACGATGCGACGGTTCTCACGCTTTGCACGGTTGATCGCATCCGCGGTCTTCTCAGGGACCGAATAGTATTCCTCATGCATGACATGGTTCTTCACATCCTCGACACTGACAGGACGGAACGTCCCAAGGCCCACATGCAAGGTGAGGTGGACAATCCCGATCCCCATCGCCCTTAAGGACTCGAGGTAGGGTTTGGTGAAATGAAGGCCGGCCGTAGGCGCGGCCGCAGAACCTTTTTTCTCACTGTAGACCGTCTGGTAACGGTCGGGGTCGTCCAGTTTCTCATGGATATAGGGTGGAAGCGGGGTTTCGCCGAGCCGTTCGAGAAGCTCATAGAAAATGCCGGAATAATGCATCTTGAAAAGACGGATGCCCTCTTCTTCGACACCGGTGCACTCCATCGTGAGCGCCCCATCGCCAAAGGAGAGGGTTGTTCCCACTCTGACTTTCCTGGCCTTCTTGACGAGGCATTCCCATTCGTCGTCCGCCTTTTGATGCAAGAGGAGCACTTCAATCACCGCACCGGTGTCCTTTTTCACCCCGATCAGGCGGGCGGGGATCACAGCGGTGTCGTTCAGGACCATGACATCGCCTTCCTTAAGGTAGCGGTGAAGGTTCTTGAACTGTTCATGGACATGGTCGCCGCTATCCTTATTGACCACAAGCAGTCTTGAGTCCGTACGGTTTTCAAGCGGTGTCTGCGCGATCAGGGATTCAGGCAGGTCGTAGTTGAAATCGCTGGTTTTCATCCGAAAAGCCCTCCCTGGAACGCCTTGCCGAGATGCTTATAAGCCTTCTCGGTCGCCACCCGTCCCCGGGGCGTGCGCTTGATGAAGCCGATCTTTAAAAGGTAAGGCTCATAGACATCCTCGATGGTGGTCACCTCTTCTGAGATCGAGGCCGCGAGACTCTCGATCCCAACGGGGCCGCCCCCGAAATTCTCGATCAGACCCCTTAGGTAATCGTGGTCCTTCTGGTCGAGCCCGAGCGGATCGATCTGGAGTTTCTCAAGCGCGGTCTTCGTGATGTCGATGTCGATCACGCCATCGTTGAGGACATCCGCGAAATCGCGGATGCGCCTGAAGAGGCGGTTCACAATCCGCGGTGTGCCCCTTGACCGGCGGGCGATCTCCTTGACCCCCTCCTTTTCGACTTCGCTCTCGTAGATCCTGGCGGTGCGCTTGCAGATCTTCTCAAGCGCCTCCTGGTCATAGTATTCAAGTTTATGGACCACCCCGAAGCGGTCACGGAGCGGCGCGGTCAGATCACCGAAGCGCGTCGTCGCCCCGATCAGGGTGAACGGCGGCAAGTCGACACGGATCGACTTGCTGGTCTCGTCCTTCCCGACGATAAGGTCGATCGCAAAATCCTCCATCGCTGGGTAAAGCACTTCTTCGACGATTCTTGGGAGCCGGTGGATCTCGTCGATGAAGAGGATGTCGCCGGGTTCAAGGCTCGTAAGCAGGACCGCGAGGTCGCCGCTTCGTTCAATGGCAGGACCGCTAGCGGTCTTGATGTTGGCACCGACCTCGTTGGCCACGATATGGGCGAGGGTGGTCTTCCCAAGCCCGGGTGGCCCATAGAGGAGCACATGGTCCAGGCTCTCCTGGCGGTGCTTCGCCGCCTGGATGAAGATGCTCATCATCTCTTTGACATGGTCCTGGCCTATATAGTCATTGAGCACCTTCGGACGAAGTTCGATCTGTTCGATGTCATCGTTCTGAGGTTCGCTGGATACAATGCGTTCTGACATGGTATCACCTTTCTTTCAATACAAATTATACACAAAATCACGCAATTTACCAAAGAATGTGGCGGCGTTTTCTTAAAACGTTGTTTTAGCTGTGGCAGTATGATAAAATATACCTAGTGAAAAACCTTGCAACTTCCCTTGAGGAGGCGCCTCATGAGCAAGAGAGACCCTAAAAAAGGAACCCTGAATCTTCAAAGCGGGTATTCCATCGAAAAGGCGTACCGCAAAGAGGCCGAGCCCCATCAGAAAAAGCTCGATGCCTTACGCAAAGAGTACGAGGAGACTTTGGCCGCCACCGAGAAGGCCCTTGAGAAGGCTCAAAAATCCTATCAAAAGCGCCTCGACGCGCACGAACGACGCTTCACCAGCGAACTAGAAAGCCGGGAAGCGTCTTTTGACAGTGAAATAACCGGTCTCGACACGGCCCTTAAAGACAAAGTCAAAGCCTTCAAGGACGCCATCCATGCACTCCAACAGGACTACCAGGAAAAAAGAGCGACCGCAAAGAAGACCATCGACAGACTCGAAACGGACAAGAAGAAAAAGACCGAATCGATCGAAGAAGCCCATAAGAAAACCATCGAGACTTACGAAAAGACGCTTGAACTAAGCCGGAAAAACCATCAGGAGAACACCCGAAAGACCAAAGCGACCCTGGAAGAGGCCCTGGACCAACTCAACGCGCGTCATCAGGAACAAAAAGAGGCCCTAAGCACCCTGAAAAGCGACCTGGACGGCCATTTCAACAAACTCAGTGAAGACTTGAGCGCGCTTGAACACAAAGCCGACGCGTCCATAAAGAAAGAGGACAACGAACTCCAATACACACTGAACACCTACCGCAAAGAGATCAATCAGCGCATCAAGGACTTCTCCCGAACCTTGCAACAGTACCGTGTCGCGTTCCATGAGCCCTTCAGTGCGATCGACGCCCTGAGCGGCACATTGAAAGAATCCTACGATGCCTATAAGGCATCATTCATAAGCAAGGTCAACCAGGACATGAAATTCGAACAGGCCCGGCTCAAGGACCTGCTTAAGAACCCGGACCTCCAAGACGACGCCCAGGCCCTCAACGAAATCAACCAGCAGATCGACCTTCAGCATGCCCGCAAGGAAACTTTGATCAGGCATGCGACCACCCTCGGTACGGGCATCACCCAGACCACCGAAGCCATCAAGGCGTTAAGCAAGACCGCAAGAGAGCATCTCGACACCTCCTTCCAAGCGTATGAGGCCTCCATCGAGGAAAGCCAGACCATGCTCAAACACAAGTTCGACATCTTCCAGAACACAAGCCAGTCGATCGTCGACAAGCTGATCGGCGGCGAGGACGATCCGGACGCGCTCACGCCCTTCTTGAAAGAAGCGCATCGTGTCTTTGAAAAAGCGCTAAGGACCTACCTCGAGCACGGCATCCAAAAGACCGAGGCCATCCGTGAGGCTTACGCGGCTCTGATGCCGCTCTTCGAAGAAAGCGACGAACTCCGCTTCTATCTCGATACCGAGGACGCCCAGAAGAAAATCCGCATCAACCGCGAGAAGATCAGCGTCGAACAAAAAGACGCAAGCCTCAACATCGAACGCGAACAGACCAAGCAGAAACACACGATGGAAACCCTCGACATCGACTACCATTACGATGCCAAGAAAGCCTTTTTAAAAGCGCAGGCCGAGTGGCTTGCCTTCAGACACAAAAAAGCGATGCTCGAAGCCAAGAAGAATGCGAAGAAGGCAGACCTCGAAGTGGAACGTGAAATCGAGCGTGCAACGCTCGACCACGATCTCGAAGCCGTGAAAAACGCCGTTGAGAATGAGCATCTGGAAAAGGCCGAAACCCTCCAGGTCGCCATCGAGAAGCAAAAACACGCCCTCAGGGTCGTCGATGCGAAAAAGAAACGCGACCTTTCGCTTCGGGAGCTCAAAGGCGAGACCGAGCGGAAAGAACGCACGGTCGAGCTCGAACTCGAACAGAACAAACAGAACCTCGAGCGCGTCAGGAAAGTCCTAGACGAGAAGGAACAGGCGATCGAGGCCGTCTATCAGAAAAAGATCCAGACGCTTGAGAAACGCTTCAAGGAAAAACAGGAAAAGACCCTTCAGAGTCTGAAAAAGCTCAGGACCGCGCACGAAGAGAGACACCGGTTCATCGAACAGGCTTTGAAACGCGAGACCGAAAAGGCCGACCAGGCCATCAAGGAGACCGACCGGATGAAGACGCTGCGCATCCAGGCCATCGACAAGGCCATGGACCAGGTCTTCGCCCCCCTCAAGAACCATGCCGACGCCTTGGAGGATGAGGACGCTTCCTTGAACGCCGTCGTCCGGATCCTAAGCACCCCCATGCTCGAATCCTTCAAACATGCCCAAAGGCAGGCGGCAGACACCGTCGAGGAGACACAGGACCTTGTGCTCGGACAATACCGAAAACTCCTTTCCAACCACGACGTTCCCGAAAAGAAGATCAAGCAGCGGACCACGAAACTGAAGACCGCATTCAAGAAGGATCTGGGCCTCCTAAAAGACCAGCAAAAACAAAATGAGAAGAGCATTGAGAAGACCTCGAAGGACATCCTGGCCACCATCCGTTCGGCCGACAAGATCTACATGAGCGGACTCAAGCACCACCTGAAGCCTCTGAACACCGAGATGAAAGCGACTCTCACCAACCAAAAAAACGCCTCGGTCAAAGCCCTTGAAGATGCCTTTTCAAGCCTTCACGAAGACGACCATGCGCTCATAAGAAAAGCCCGTGACTCCGCCCAGAAAGCCAAGACCGAAGAGGACCAGCGGTTCGAGGAGGCCAAGGCGCCCCTGAACGGACAGTTGGAATCCATCAACACCGAACGCCAGGAGGCCCTGGCGGAGCTAAGCGACCAAAAAGAGGCCGAGCTGAACGCCCTTCACGCATCGTTTGAAGACGACATCAAGCCGCTTCAAGAAGCGTACGATAAAGAACGTGAAAAACTCAACACGATCAACCACGATTACGAAGAGAAGGAAGACGCCATCGAGAAGACCCTCGAAGACGACCTTCTTGAACTTGAAGCCACGTTGAACGACCGGCTCGAATCGATCAGGACCCTTCACGAGACCAAGCGGGAACGGATTCAATCCCGTTTGAACGACGCCAAGAACATCCGGAGTTATCACGTCCAGAACGAAGAAGCCCGAAAAATCGATAACGAAGAGGCCCTCAAGAAACGTGAAGCCGACCTCGAAACCCGCTATGAGGCATCCAAGGTCTCTGTCGAGCAATGGATCGCACACGCCGACAAGGAACGCGAAAACGCCAAGGAGAGAAGACGAAAAGCCC
>JBKHIE010000092.1:0-5744 GCA_046538775.1 Candidatus Izemoplasmataceae bacterium | reverse complement strand
CATAAACTGAATCGTGCTCAATGACTTACTCCGAAAGCCGAAGATATTTCGGCTTTTATTATGAATAGATCCGAACCCCCCTCCAAAAAAACCCCCTCTTTTTTTAAAGCACTGCTCGAAAGCAGTGCTTTTTTTTACATTATTGGTCGTCGGAGGCGATCATGAGGAGTTCGCCTTGATTAAACGAGACTTCCCCGCTGCCCTGATTGGATATGCAAAGCGGGTCGGTGATGTCAAGGTCGTAAGAGTCAAGTTCATAGCTAAAACCTTTCAATGATAAAGCCTTGACCGGTTCAACCGCAAAAAACGATACATAGGCATGGGGGTTATCCACCCGGTGTGTACCCGGAGTGAGGACCCGGGCCATGTGCTGGTCGGTACGGATGGTCACGTTGCCTCTTCTGAGCATCAGGAGGTTGCCGTAGGTGTGGTCGAGGCGGCTGCCGATTCCACCATACATGATGATCTTTGCCGAGGGATCGATGGATAGGGCCTTTGTGAGCGCGAGGTCCGAGTCGGTCTTGTCCTTGCGCACGGGGAAACGCTCGACTTTTCTTGCGTGCTTGTCAATGTATGCCTTCTCTTCATCCGTGACGCTGTCGAAATCCCCTAGGACGTAATCCAGCGTGATGCCGTTTTTCAGGGCATGGTACGCGGCCTTGTCGACCCCGATCAGAATCTCGCCCTCTTCCTTTTGATAAAGCGACCCGAGGGAATAGTTCAGCGGAGCGACAAACAGTTTGATCATCGGCCCCTCACCTGGTCGATCCTATCTTTACGGTCATCGGATTTGAAGATGAAAGAGCCCGCCACAAGCACATCCGCGCCGGCATCTTCACAGATTCTCGCGGTCTGGGGATTGATTCCGCCGTCGACCACGATGTCGAAATGATACCCTTTGTCGTCACGGATCTCTTTGAGTTCCGAGATCTTCTCGACCATTTCCGGCATGAACGACTGCCCGCCGAATCCGGGCTCCACACTCATGACGAGCACAAGGTCCAGATCCGAAAGGAAGGGGGCGATGGTTCCAACCGGTGTCTTCGGTTTTAATGAAAGACCCGCTTTCACCTTGTGGTGGTGCAAATGGTCGACCCAGCGCTGGACATCATCCACAGCCTCGACGTGAAAGGTGATCTGGTCGCTGCCGACGTTGATGAACTCGTTAAAGAACTGGTCGGGGTTGTCCATCATGAGATGGACATCGAACACCTGGCTTGAATGGGGTCTCAATGCCTTGACGACAAGAGGCCCGATGGTGAGATTCGGTACGAAATGGCCGTCCATCACATCGATGTGGATCCATTCAGCGCTTTCTACGGATTTCAGTTCATCTTTGAGAGTGCTGAAGTCCGCGGACAGTATTGACGGTGCAACGCGCATAGTATCACTCCTAATATTGACGCTTCTTAGTATTGATTTCTTCATGGATGCGTTTATAGGTCTCATAGCGGTGGGTTGGGATTTTACCTGCCTCGACCGCCGCCTTGACCGCGCATCCGGGTTCGTTCACATGCAGGCATTGTCGGAACTTGCATGCATCCGCATAGGTCTCGAAATCCTTGTAGCACTCTTTGAGCCGCACGGTATCAAGGTGGGTCAGGGAGAGTTTCGAAAACCCGGGCGTGTCCGCGACAAGCCCGCCCTCGACCCGAAGCAATTCAACATGCCTGGTCGTATGGCGGCCCCGCCCGAGAGCCTTGGATACCTCGGCCGTCCTAAGCGTGAGCGAAGAATCGACCGCGTTAAGGATGCTGCTCTTTCCGGCACCGCTCTGACCGGCAAGGACGCTCTCTTTGTCCTTGAAGACTTTTTTGAACTGATCCATACTGTTTGAATCATGGATACTTAAGCAATGCACCGGATAATACGTCCTGTAATACTCAAGGGTGTCCCTGATTGAATCAAGCGTCTTTCCATCCACAAGGTCAATCTTATTGAGGACGATGTGGGCATGCACGCCGCTGTCTTCTGCAAGAATCAGGAAACGGTCAAGCAAATAGGTGCTGAAATCAGGATGCACCGTCGAGGTCACGATAAGGACCTGGTCGACATTCGCAATCGGCGGCCTCACAAAATCGTTGTCCCTTTCAAGGACATCGATGATCTGGGACTGATCAAACGTCACCCGGTCGCCCACTTTCGGCGACACCCCCTGATGCCTGAGCACGCCTCTGGGGACGACCGTATAGACTTCGCCCTGCGCATCCAATACGTCGTAACGTCCACCGACAAGCTTGATCACTTTTCCTTCTTTCATAGACACCTCATTCACCATTGTGTGCGTTTAAGCGCTTCACTGAGTGGAAGCTTCCGGACCATGGTTCTGGCCGATTGTATCGCTATCGCATAAATAATACCATAAATCACCATGATTATAAACACATAACGCCATGGAATTGCAAGGGGAATGACCATGTTGAATGCGTGCGCAAACCAGTCTGTCACGAACCCCTGTGTAAGAACCGACAAGGGAACGGCCAGGACGAAGGCCAGAATGCTCAGACCGAGATACCCGCCAAGCAGATAGGTCGTGATCGCCTTATTCTTGTAGCCGATGACCTTAAGCATGGCGATGGTGTAGGCGTGGTCGTCCGCGGACAGTCTTGTGATCAGATAGATCACAAGCCCCCCGATGACAAGCGCCATGCCGATGGTGATGTTGATGAAAGACTGAAGCAGACCATCCATCTCTTCGATTTGCTCAAGCATGGAATCCACCTCATGGACGCTCAGGTAATCCGCTTCATCCAGGACCACACTCGAATAGATGGTGTTGTACGAAGAGAAATCCTCCGTATAAAGCTGTGCCAACGCGTCCCTCTCGATGAAGACCCGGCTTCCCGCGTAGATATCAGCCACACCCGTGACACTGAGTGTCAACGTTGCATCACCGTGCTCAAGGGTGAACGTATCACCACGCTTTAGACCGCTCAGAAGTTGATGACTTTTTGTAATGACCGCACCTTGCTCTAGTTCGGGCTTTAAAGAATCGCCTTCACTGTCCCTGAGGGGATGGATGGCATCCCCCGCTTCAAGTCCGACAAGCAGACTCGGGGTATCCTTGATTTTTTCGGACACCTCCAGGACTTTGCTTGCGTCACCCGGAACAGGACAGCTTTGCAAGGGGTCGCAGCGTCCGACGGACTCGATCCGGGTGGATTCGTAGTAGGCCGGAAGCGTCTTTCCAAATGAATTCAACATGCCTGTTGTCACAAAGGCCATGTAGAAGACAATCATAAGGGAGAAAAGATAAAGCAGTGTCTTCCCCGCATGCCGGCTCAAGAAGGCAATCTGGAGTCTCAATGTGAAAGGAAGGCGGAGGAACTTTTTGGATTTGGGCCGGACAAACATGCCCTTGACCTTGAGCCGGTCGCGCATGAGCGCATCCGGGGTTTCTCTGAACAATCGGTAAAGCATGAAGCCCGCCATGATATTGAGGACCATCATGGGGACTCCGACCGCGATAAAAAACATCCCTAAAGAAAACGATACACGCGCTTTAGGCAGAAGGTAAGAACTCAGGAAAAGGTCACGGATGCCCGGACTGAGCCAGTAGCCTAGAGCAAACCCCGCAAGGACAAACCCAAGGGACGCAAGACTCAGAAACAATAGATGCGCCAAGATGATGGTGCGTTTACGCATCCCAAGCGCAAGCAGGACCCCAAGCGGTTTCTTGGACCGTTCGATCATCCGGCTCACAAACGCCCCGGCCACACCGATTCCGGTGGCGGCCGTGAAGATGGCGACTAAGAGCGCCATCATCTGTGAGCCCTGGATCTCAGAATAGACCGCCCCGCTTCGCGGAACGTTTTCAGTGCGCAGCACCGACCCGACAAATTCCAGATCCGCATCTTCAATGGTGTCGACGGTCTCTTCGGCGTCGTCACCGGATCCACCGACATGGACGCCGGTAAACGCCTCGAGGGCGTCGAACGTCGCCTCATTCACTAGGGCCGGTGTCTGCATGCGGCTGTTGAACATGATCGGGTCTTCAAAGACCGGTAAGGTGTAATCCGGGAAAAGGACGAACGCGGTGACTTCATAGGGGTCGCCCCCGACATCGATGGTATCACCGATTTCGATTCCGTTGGCCTCGCCATAGGTCCTGCTTATGCCGATTTCATTATCGCGAGGGCGCGCTCCTTCTTCAATGAGTGTCGTGTTCACATCCTGGTTCATGGTCATCAGACGGACATTATGACCGTTGCTCAGTTTCATGTCTTTGTAATACCGGGCTTCGAGCTCGACTTCAGGGACTAACGATTCAATCCGGTCCATGCGGTCTTCGACCACTGCATCGAAACAATCAGGCGCGATGCGGCCGAGCACAAAGAGCGTCAAAGAACCGTCTTTCGGGCATTCATCCGGAAGCGCATCAAAATCACTGTCAACCAATCGTTCACTGAAACCGATGGCCACGGTCTCCTGATTGTGCTGATTGAAAAACGCTTCACTCGCATGCTCGACGGATCCGATGCCCATGCTGATGAAGGTGTAGATGAAACTCGAGAAGAGCAAGACAAGCCCCAGCATCGTCATCAGGACCTTATGGGACAAGAACACCCTGGAGACGTGTTTGAAAAGGGTGCGCATCAGAAATGCACCGCGTCGACTTCAACCGGTGATTCGTTTTCATGAACGGATTCGATCCTGCCTGAATTGAGCCGGACCACCCGGTCCGCAATCGCAGCGATCGAGGTGTTGTGGGTGATCATCACCACAGTCGTCCCGAGTGTCTTGCACAAGGTCTTCACGGTCTTCAGGACCCCTTTGGCCGTGGTCTCATCAAGGGACCCGGTGATCTCATCCGCAAAAAGCAGCTTCGGACCCTTGACGATCGCCCGGGCGATCGAGACGCGTTGTTGTTCCCCACCTGAGAGCTCATGGGGGAACCGGGCCTCAAACCCTTCGAGCCCGACCATCCTCAAGGCATCATCGACGCTGTAGGGTGAATCCGTAAGCCTGGCACCGATTTCGACATTCTCATAGGCGTTCAGTGTGGGAAGCAGGTTGAACTCCTGGAACACGAACCCCGACACTTCGCGCCGGAACCGGGTCAGTTCCGTATCCTTCATGTCGGAAAGCACCCGGGAGCCCACACTCACTGTCCCTTGGGTCGGATGGTCCAAACCGCCCATGATGTTGAGCATGGTGCTCTTCCCTGAACCCGAGGGACCGAGGATCACCAGAAACTCCCCTTCTTTCACCTCAAGGTCTACGCCTCTTAATGCGTGGGTCTTGATCTCACCCGTCTGATAGGTCCTCCATACCTCACTCAGTATAAGCATGGCCCTAGCCTCCTCTAAACGACTTTTTTGAACGTTTGATCCAATATGGAATAAAGGTAGCCTTCCACACGCTTATCAACCAGCGGAGAGAGTGTGGAGACATAGCCCTCGATCTGGGATTCATAGGCTTCATCCTCGATGCCCTTGAGCTTGTAATCGATCACCAGGAAGGCATCGTCGGTCTCGATCAGCAGATCGATGAAGCCGCTTCTGAGCCCTTCTTCCTCCTCTACGGCGAAGGGATACTCCTTGAAGACGCGCTTGATCGGAAGCGAGGCGATCAAGGAAGAGTCGAAAAAGCCCCGGATCAGGGTCTTCTCTTTTTCACTCAGGCCGAGCGCCTCAAGCTGCGGTGACAACGGGGCCTGAAAATCGATGCGTTCGAAGACTTCGTGAAGCCTGTTTCCATAGTCAAGGGCATTGAGCGTCTTTGGATCGGCCAGTGCCCCGACC
>JBKHIE010000091.1:0-5835 GCA_046538775.1 Candidatus Izemoplasmataceae bacterium | reverse complement strand
ATGGATAAAGCACTCATTCAAAGCGCGAAAGACAACCTCAAGAACCATCGCGCCATCTATTCGAACTTTCCTGTAAGTGCGGCCATCCGCATGAAAGACGGCACCATCGTGAACGGTGTCAACATCGAAAATGCCGCGTACGGCCTTTCCATGTGTGCGGAAAGGAGCGCCCTCTTCAGCGCCTACTCCCGAGGGTATACGAAAGAGGACATCATTGAAATGGCCCTGACCACGCCCAAGCCCTACCACGTCACCCCCTGCGGTTCCTGCCGCCAGGTCATGAGCGAACTCATGGGGCCCGATGTCCCCCTTGTCATGAGCGACTCGAACGGCGAGACCAAGACCCTCAAGAATAGGGACCTGCTTCCCTACGCCTTCACCGAGGGCGACCTATAGTGTTCAGATCAGGGTTCGTGAGCATCATCGGGCATCCGAATGTCGGGAAATCCACCCTGATGAACCGGCTGCTTGGTGATAAGGTCTCCATCATCTCAAGCAAGCCCCAGACCACACGGAACACCATCCGGGGCATCTACAACGACGAAGACAGTCAGGTCGTCTTCATCGACACCCCCGGTGTCCATACCCCGAAACACAAACTCGGCGCCACCATGAGCAAGAACGCCCTGCGCACCATGGGGGCGGTCGACCTGGTCGTCGTCATGGTCGATGCGACCGACGACAAGCGCGAACTCTCGACCAAGATGATCGAAGGGTTGAAGGCGAGCGGGACCCCAGCGCTCCTCGTCGTGAACAAGATCGACAAGGTGCACGACATCCCCCGCCTTGAGGCCTTCATCGAACGGCTCAAGGCGAGTCACGCCTTCAAGAGCGTCTTTGCGGTGAGTGCGCTCAAGGGCATCTACACAGGCGAGCTCATCGAGGACATCAAGGCCGAGATGCCCGAAGGGCCGGCCTTCTATCCGAAGGACATGACCACCGACCAGCCCGAACGGTTCTTGATCAGCGAGAGGATCCGCGAGAAGGTCCTGGAACTCACCCATGAAGAGATTCCTCACAGCGTCAACGTGACCATCGACACGATGGCCTACGACGACGATAACCCCGAACTTCTGAACATCGAGGCGACCATCATCGTCGAGAGGAAGAGTCAAAAGGGCATCATCATCGGAAAGGGTGGCCGCATGATCAAGGCCATCGGCACCAAGGCGCGGCATGACATCCTCGAACTCCTCGGGACGAAGATCTATCTCGACATGCACGTCAAGGTCGTCAAGGACTGGCGGAACCGCGAGCGCACCTTGAGCGAATACGGGTTTGACGAGTGATGGACGCCATCGAAGGCTTCATCCTGAGGACCATCGACTACAAGGACACCTCACGCCTTCTTTACGCCTATACGAGGAAAGGCCACATCAGCATGATCGCCCGCGGCGTCAAGAAGATGACAAGCCCTCTCCGCCACCAGGCCCAGACCCACATGCGCCTTGAGATGGACCTTTCAAAGGGGAATCTCCCCACGTTGAAAGAGGCCCGTCTGATCGACCACTACCCCAACATAAAAGCGGATTTCATCCGCTCGAACGCTCTTTACGCGGTCAGTGAACTCATCTATTTCAACGTGACAGGCGATGACGACCACGAAAAGCTCTACCCCTTCCTCATCAAGGTCGCAAACGCCCTTGACGCATCGAAGGCCCCGCTTGAGATCCTTGCGATCTTCGAGATGAAGCTGCTTCATTTCGAAGGCATCGGTCTGAACCTGAAAGCCTGCGACGTCTGCGGCAGGAAAGACGGCCTCCTCTTCGATGCGGACCAGGGGGTGCTCGTCTGCAAGACGCATGCGGACAATCATCACCATCTCTTCGATGAAGGCATTGCGAGGGCCCTTCAGCATTTCTATTATGTGGACATCCTGAAGTTTGAACCCCTCGGCATGAGCGACGCCGAGATGCGCCTCATCTTCGAGATCACCGACGCCTTCTACCAACGCCACCTAGGCTTTCATGGCAAGGCGAAAACCATACTCAAATCCTTACTTACGGAGGCATCATCATGACAAAACCAACCATGGAAACCCTCATAAACTATGCGAAGAACTACGGGTTCGTCTTCCAAGGCAGCGCCATCTATGGCGGCCTTGCGAACACGTGGGACTACGGGCCCACGGGGGTCGAACTGAAAAACAATCTGAAAAGGACCTGGTGGAAACGCTTCGTGCAGGAACACCCGCGCGTCGTCGGGCTCGACAGCTCCATCCTTCTGAATCCGAAGACGTGGGAGGCGAGCGGGCATTTCGACCAGTTCAACGACCCCTTGATCGACTGCAAGGCGTGCAAGGCGCGTTACCGCGCCGACAACATGATCGAGGAATACGACCCAGAGGTTGTCGCGGACGGCCTTGACAACAGCGAGCTCGAAGCGTTGATCGAGGAGAAGCAGATCCCCTGCCCGAACTGCGGCGCCCACGATTTCACCAAGATCCGGCGTTTCAACCTCATGTTCGAGACGTCCCAAGGCGTCGTCGACGACTCGAAGGATGCCCTATTCCTTCGTCCCGAGACCGCCCAGGGCATCTTCCTCGATTTCAAGGAAGTGCAGAGGACCTCGCGCATGAAGGTGCCTTTCGGCATCGCCCAGGTCGGCAAAAGCTTCAGGAACGAGATCACCCCTGGAAACTTCATCTTCCGGACCCGCGAGTTCGAACAGATGGAGCTTGAATTCTTCGTGAAACCGGGAGAGGAGAAAGCATGGTTCAAGACCTGGAAGGATTATTGCAAGGGCTACCTCACCGACCTCGGCATCAAGCCCGACGCCATCAAGCTCTCCGACCATGACGCGAAGCAGCTCTCGCACTATTCCGATGCGACCACCGACATCGAGTACCGCTACCCCTGGGGATTCGATGAGCTCTGGGGCATCGCGAGCCGGACCGATTTCGACCTCACCCAGCACCAGAGGCATTCCGGTGAGAACCTGACCTATCAGGACCCTCTGACCAACGAGAAGTACATCCCCTACGTCATCGAACCCTCACTCGGCGTCGAAAGGCTCTTCCTGGCCGTCCTTGCCGACGCCTACACCGAAGAGACGCTTGAAAACGGCGAATCGCGCACCGTGCTCAAGCTCCACCCTGCGCTTTCCCCCTACAAGGTCGCCGTCCTTCCCCTGATCAAGAAACGCCACCGTGAGGAGGCACTCAGGATCCAGGCGAAACTAAGCAAGCATTTCATGACCGATTACGACGAAGCCGGCAAGATCGGACGCCGTTACCGCCGTCAGGACGCGATCGGCACGCCGCTTGCGGTCACCATCGACGACACCACGGCGGAAGACGGGACCTACACCATAAGGAACCGCGACACCATGGAACAAGTCCGTCTCACCGAGGACGCACTCATTCCCTATATCGAAAAAACCGTTTCATTCTAAGGTGATTCCATGTCAGAGAAAGAAGCCACATCCCTTGATACCATCCTTAAGAACACCGACATCGTCGATCTGATCGGCGAGGTGACCGAGCTCAAGAAGCGCGGTAAGAACTACATGGGCCTATGCCCGTTCCATGAGGAAAACACGCCTTCTTTCTCTGTCAGCGAGGAGAAGCAGGTCTACCACTGTTTCTCATGCAAAAGAAGCGGCAACGCCCTCACCTTCGTCGAGGAGACGAAGAATCTTTCAAGAGGCGAGGCCGTGCGCTACCTCGCCGAACGGGCGGGCCTCGACTACACTCCGGGCAAGAAGGACCCGAACGCGAAATACCATGAAATCAACCAGGATGCCCTTGATTTCTTCAAGGTCCACTTGAACCACACGAAAAGCGGCCGTGAGGCGTTTGACTACCTCATGAACCGCGGCATGGCCAAAGAGACCTTTGAAACCTTCGAACTGGGCCTCGCCCCGAACAAGAAGGACGCCCTTTACCGGGCCCTGAGCGACAAGGGGCACCTGCAAAGCGACATGCGCGACCTCGGCCTGATCGGCGGTGACGACGCCCCTTACGACATCTTCAAGGACCGCATCATGTTCCCGCTTCATGATGAAGCCGGGAACGTCGTCGGGTTCTCGGGCCGTACCTACAAAGAAGGCGTCAAGACCGCCAAATACATGAACAGCCCGACCACCCCGGTCTTCGAGAAGCACAAGGTCCTCTACAACATCCACCGGATCGGCCGCGCGGCGAAGGAAAACGACCGCGTGGTCATCTTCGAAGGTTTCATGGATGTGATCGCCGCCCACCAGGCCGGCATCCGTGAAGGCGTCGCCGTCATGGGGACCGCCTTGTCTGCGACTCACATCCGCATGATCCGAAAACTCACAGAAAACGCCGTCCTCGCCTTTGATGGCGACCAGGCCGGACGCGACGCGACCCGCCGCTTCATCGGCGAACTCAAAAAAGGCGGCATGGAGGTCTACGTCGCCGAACTTGAAGAAGGCCTCGACCCCGACGACTACATAAGAAAAGAAGGGGCGGAACCCTTCAAGAAACTCATCCATGAGGCCAAAAGCGCGAGCGAGTTCCTCTACGAAGAACAGCTCCGGAATGTGAACCTGTCCCGGATCACCGAGATCGAAGCGGTCAAGAAACGGGTGTTCACCCTGATTTCAAGACTTTCGCGGGTCGAACAGGACCATTTTTTGAACCGGCTTTCAAAGGACCTCGGCATCGACCGGAGGACCCTTGATGAGGACTTCAGCAGGAAACGCCCCGCAAAGGCCCCCGAATACCGGCAGATCCAGAAAGTCGAAGTCACCGACAAGTTCAAACGGGCCGAGCGCGCCTTCATCCATTATTTTCTCAAGGACGAATACTATTCGCGGCGCTTCCGCCGCGAGTTCGACGATGTCACCTACATCGACAAGGCCGCGCGCGACATCCAGTTCGAGATCTTCGAGTACTACGATTTCAACCGCCAGAGCTGCATTGTCCCGAAGCTTTTCATCGAACGGCTCACCGAGGACCAGCGCATCTATTTTGAAAAGCACATCGACTACGACCATTACCCCTACCATGAGGACGAATTTGAAGACCTGATAGGGGTCATGCGCGAATACACCCGCAGGAACCGCATCAACACCCTCAAGAAACGTCTTGAACAAGCGGAGAGCATCGATGAGAAAATCCGCTACAGAAAAAAGATCGATGCGATTATCAAGGAGGTCAACCATGCAAAGAGAAAAAATCATTCAGGAACTCACTGATCTGGCAAAGACCAATGGCTATCTGAGGGTCAAGGACGTCGCGAAATACATCAATCCCAACGACGATGCCTTCGACGAGATCATCACCCTGCTCGAGGAAAAGGACATCGACGTCGTGAGCGAAGAGGAGATGGTCACCTACAAGGTGCCCAAACTCGAGATCGAAGACGAGGAGGCGGAAGAGGAGGACGTCGACAAGGCGGTCGCACTGAACCTCGATTTCGCCAAGCAGATCGAAGAAGAGCTGCTTCACGACAAGTCCTTCGAATCCATCAACTCGATCAAGGTCGACGACCCGGTCCGGATGTATCTCAAGGAGATCGGAAGGGTCGAACTCCTCGACCCCGATTATGAACTCGCCCTTGCCAAGGACATCTACTATGCCCAGATCGCCAAGGATCACTACGACCAGCTCATCGAACAGGAGGACGACATTCCGGCCGAATACAAACAGGAAGTCGAGAGCCTCATGTACAAGGGCGAGCTCGCCAAGAACAAGCTCGTCGAAGCGAACCTCCGACTCGTCGTATCGATCGCGAAACGCTATGTCGGCCGCGGCATGCAGTTCCTCGATCTGATCCAGGAAGGCAACATGGGCCTGATCAAGGCCGTCAGCAAGTTCGACCACACCAAGGGCTTCAAGTTCTCGACCTACGCCACCTGGTGGATCCG
>JBKHIE010000011.1:0-24243 GCA_046538775.1 Candidatus Izemoplasmataceae bacterium | reverse complement strand
CTGAATTTCCCTGACGACCGTTATACCTACCTCGGTACTTTCGACCCAAGTGATGAAGTCAAGACTCAGGCCACCAGCTGGTTCACTTCCGATACTGAAATCATCTTCGCCGCTGCCGGTGGCGCCGGATCCAGTGTCATGAGTGCCGCTGAAGACGAAGACAAGTGGATGATCGGGGTCGACGTCGACCAATCGGAAAACAGTGACAAGGTCCTGACAAGTGCGACCAAAGCCCTCGCGACCTCGGTTCAAGAAATGCTTGAACGCTATTATGACGATGACTTCCCAGGTGGAGAAACCGTCCGTCTAGGTGCCGATCTTGATGGTGTAAGTCTCCCGATGGAAAACTCCCGTTTCGACGAGACCGACCTTGGAAGCGAATTCACCCAATCGGACTACGATTCAATCTATAGCGAGCTTGCCGATGGCGATATCGATGTACCCGAGACTTACTCCGAGCTTGAAGATTTCTTCTCAGACAACGACCTTGACACGCTTGAAATCGAACAAGACACTGTAGAACCGCCAGAAGATGAATAGATAACACTGAAACGATTAATACACTAACATGTCTTGATAAAAAGGAAAGGCTTCCTTTCCTTTTTATCTTTGACATTCAATTCAGAAAAGAGGTGCAACCATGAGCCCAAGCACTCAAAAAGACGAATACATCATTGAAATGGAAAACATCACCAAGGAGTTTCCCGGTGTCAAAGCGAATGACAACGTCACGCTGCGACTTAAAAAAGGGGAAATTCATGCCCTTCTTGGCGAGAACGGTGCAGGAAAAAGCACCTTGATGAGTGTACTCTTTGGACTCTATCAGCCTGATAAGGGCCGTATCAAGGTGCGTGGTGAAGAACGCATCATCCGCAACCCGAACGATGCCACTCGCCTTGGAATCGGGATGGTCCATCAACATTTTAAACTTGTGCATAACTTCACAGTTATGGAAAATATCGTTCTCGGTTACGAGGACGTTGAAAATGGCTTCCTCTCATACGATAAGGCGTATGAGAAAATAATGGATCTTAGTGAAAAATACCACCTTAAGGTGGATCCCCACGCAAAGATTGAAGACATTTCGGTCGGTCAGCAGCAGCGTGTAGAAATTCTCAAGATGCTTTATAGAGAAGCGGATATCCTTATTTTTGACGAACCGACCGCCGTCCTCACCCCTCAGGAGATCAAGGAACTCATCAACATCATGAAGTCCTTATCAAAAGAGGGTAAATCCATCATCCTCATCACCCATAAGCTTCAGGAAATTCATGAGTCATCAGAACGGTGTACCATTCTCAGACGTGGCAAAAGCATCGATACCGTCCCGGTCAAAGGGACCTCTAGCGAAGAACTTGCCCAGAAAATGGTCGGGCGCAAGGTCAGCTTCGGCGTCGATAAGAAAGCGGCCAAACCTAAAGAGACCGTTCTTGAGACCAAAAACCTTTCCGTATACAATCCTGTGACACAGAAAGATGTGGTCAAAGACATCTCTCTCAATATCAAGCGCGGTGAAATATTCTGTGTTGCCGGGATTGAGGGAAATGGACAGGCTGAACTTGTGTATGGCCTGACAGGCTTGTCGCCACTTTCAAAAGGGACCATTCATCTGAACGGAAAAGACATTACGAGCGAATCCATTCGCAACCGGAGTCTAAGCGGTATCTCACATATCCCGGAGGACCGTCAGAAGTACGGACTTGTCCTTGAGTTCTCTTTGGAAGAGAATCTCATTTTACAGAATTACTTCACAGAAACGTTTCAAAACCGTGGTTTTCTCAAGTTTGATGCCATCAGGGACCACGCCAACCGTCTGATTGACCGCTTTGACATCCGCAGCGGACAAGGGCCATTGTCCATCGTACGGAGCATGAGCGGAGGCAATCAGCAAAAGGCCATTCTCGGTCGTGAGATTGATCGCAACAACGACCTCCTGATTGCGGTCCAGCCGACCCGGGGGCTTGATGTTGGTGCGATCGAGTTCATCCATGAGGAACTGATTACCCAGCGTGATGCTGGAAAAGCGGTCCTGCTGATTTCCCTTGAACTCGACGAGGTCATGAACCTGAGCGACCGGATCATGGTTATGTATGAAGGTGAGAATGTCGGCGAGTTTGATCCCAAGAAAGTCACCGAGAACGAATTAGGCCTTTACATGTCCGGTGCCAAGCGGAAGGAGTCCTCATCATGATCGATAAATTATTGCATAAAATAGCCGATAATCCTACGACCATCAAGGCGATGTCCAGCATTGTCGCAATACTGGCAGGCCTCTTGGTAGGGTTCATCGTCATGCTGATTGCGAATCCTGGCGGCGCAGTATCAGGATTCACGACCATCCTGACGGGAGGATTCAACCGCGGACTCAGAAGCATAGGGGACATGCTTTATTACGGTGTTCCGATCATCCTGACAGGACTGAGTGTCGCTTTCGCTTTCCGTACAGGCCTTTTCAATATTGGCGCCACCGGTCAATTGACCGTCGGGGCCTTCACTGCTGTCTATATCGGATACAACTGGACGTTCCTCGGCCCTGTCCACTGGCTTGTCGCCGTTCTTGGCGGCATGCTCGCGGGTGCAATCTGGGGCGCCATCCCCGGTCTTCTTAAAGCGTATAGGAATGTGCACGAGGTCGTGTCTTCAATCATGCTGAACTACGTCGGCATGTACCTTGCGAAGATTCTCATCCTCACGACCATCTACAACCGTACATCCAATGAAGCGCATGCACCGGCGGAATCCGCAAGAATCCCCATGTTCTTTCTGGATACGATCTTTCCCCCGCGTTCAAGCATCAACGGAGGCATCTTCATTGCCATCCTTGCCGTCATTGTCATTCATATCATTCTTAACAAGACCACATTCGGCTACGAGCTCAAAAGCGTCGGATTCAACCGGGATGCCGCACGGTATGCCGGCATGAACGAGAAACGGAACATCGTCCTTTCCATGACCATCGCCGGAAGCCTTGCCGGGCTTGCCGGAGCCATCATGTTCCTGGTCGGCGGCAAGAACATGGAACCGGTCAACACCCTGCTTCAGGAAGGGTTCACCGGCATCGCCATCGCCTTGCTCGGACTATCCTCACCAATCGGGGTTTTCTTTGCCGGCATATTCTACGGTTCCATTGAACAGGGTGGCTATTACCTTCAAATCTATGATTTCGAGCCACAAATCATCGACATCATCATCGCGGTCATCATCTATTTTGCCGCACTGGCGCTTTTCTTCCAGCGTTTCGTTGCAGAATGGGTCGGCAAGATGATTGAAAAAGATGTGGATATTGTCGAAGGGAGTGAGACATGATGGCTGCATTCCTGGATCTTCTTTACTATCTCATTCCATTGTTTATCGCGTCCGCGGTCCCGCTCGCAGTGGTCGCCCTCGGTGGTCTTTTCAGTGAACGAAGCGGTGTTGTCAACATCGCCCTCGAAGGGATCATGATCATGGGCGGCTTCGTCGGCATCATGTTCATCCGCTTTTTGGAGAATACGACCGACCTGCCTACGCAGCTGATCGCTTTATCCGGCCTTCTTGTCGGACTCCTGACCGGTGTGGTCTTCTCGGTCGCGCACGCCTATGCATCCATCAACATGAAGGCCAACCAGATCATCTCCGCGACCGCACTCAACATGTTTGCGCCCGCTGTGGCAATATTCACAGCCCGTATGCTCTGGCAGACGGACCGTGTGGTCATCAGTGGAAACTACCGGATCAGCTCGATTCCGTTGCTTGGTGACATCCCCATCATCGGGCCGCTGTTCTTTCAGAGCACTTATCTATCCACTTTCATAGGCATCGCGCTATTCATCGGTGCGACCATTGTTCTCTATAAGACGCGCCTTGGTCTTAGGCTCCGCAGTTGTGGTGAGAACCCACATGCGAGTGATTCGGTTGGTATCAGCGTGCTCAAGATGCGTTACATCGGCGTCCTCGTATCCGGGGCCATGGCGGGTATGGGCGGTGTCATCTTCGTCCTTTCATTCGCCACCCGGTTCGATGCGAATGTCGCCGGTTTCGGTTTCTTGTCCCTGGCCGTCATGATTTCAGGACAGTGGAAACCCAAACGGATTGTAATTGTAGCAATATTCTTCGCTTCCATGCGGGTCATCGCCAGCGCCTACGGCGGCATTCCCGGTCTTCGTGGATTGCCGATCTCACCCGACATCTATCGCATGCTTCCATACATCGCGACCCTTGTCGTGCTCGCGTTCACATCGAAATACTCACAAGCTCCGGCGGCTGTCGGCGAACCGTATGATGTAAGTAAACGGTAATTCAAGTCCAAGGACACCTTCGTGAACCGCCCCTGTCAAGTAGACAGTGGAAATCATTAATAAGACTCTAAGGCCTGATTCCGATATTCCATCGGGGTCAGGCCTTTTAAAACAGGTGAAAAGTCTCGGTGGTTGTAAAACCCGATATACGCATCGATTGTTTCTTTCAATTCGGTTGTTGAATAGAATCATTCAGGTGATACATCTCAGCTTTGAACGTTCCGAAGCCCCCTTCGATGGGCCCTTTGATTCGGATGCCAATAGACTTGAAGGAACACAATTTTGAATGGTGCGACTTGCCTGAATGGATGCGAAGGCTAAACGAGGCATCGATCGCCTTGAAAACTTTTAAGTGCATTTCCTTGCTTTTCTGACAACTTAATATTATAATATAAGTTGTAAGAATAAAATAGGAGGTGCACCACCAATGATTAAAAAAGGATTGTTTATCTTTACATTATTGATTTCAGTCGTAACACTGGCTGCCTGTGGGGATGGGGGAAGCGAAACCATCCAGATCGGAGAAGGCGATTGGGAGAGTAACGAATTCCATGACGCTGTTGCCGTGACAATCATAGAAGAAGGCTATGGTTTCGAAACCGAAGTCTCCCAAGTGGATACCCCCGTACTCATGCAGTCGCTTACGAACGGCGACATTCATTTCAGCATGGAGATCTGGACCGACAACACCCCTGCGTATGCAGACGGGATCGAGGATGGAACCCTTGAGGATTTGAGCGTCAACTTCGACGACAACTATCAAGGCATCTATATCCCTAAGTATTTGCAGGAAGAACACCCCGACCTTACGAGCATCGAAGACCTGCCGGATTACAAGGACATCTTTGATGAATACGAAGAGGACAGCTCCAAGGCCGTTGTATACGGCGGACCTTCCGGTTGGGAAGTCACCAGCTTCCTTGAAGAGAAATTCGAAAACGACGAGGACTATTCATACCTGGTCGATGATTTCCATTTCTACCCGCTTGAATCCACTTCGACACTGAACACCACACTTGTCGATGCTTATGATGCAGAAGAACCTTGGGTAGGCTACAACTGGGAACCGACCTGGATCCTCGGAGAATACGACATGGTGCTCTTGGATGACCCCCATGAGTATGACGCTGAAAGCGGACGAGGCAATCCGCCGGCACAAGATGTCAAGATCGTCTCAAACATTGATTTCAGTGACGAGTTCCCTGATGTTGCGGACTTCCTTAGTAATTATGAGACGTCTTCCGACATCACTTCAGAAGCCCTGGCGTATATGAGAGAAGAAGAAGCCAGTCCTGAAGATACCGCCCATTGGTGGTTGCTTGAGAATCAAGATCTATGGACAGAATGGGTCCCTGATGATGTTGCCGATGATGTCTTGTCAGCAATCGAGTAATAGTGCTTGTTCAAGGGATGCGTTCTTGCGCATCCCTTGCTTTTTTTAAACAGTATTGAAAAAGACTTTACAAACTGACAACTTCATGATATATTATGGGTTGCAATATATCGTATTTCATTTCGCCAGACCGAAGTGAGCTTAAGAGGCATCCTAGGACTTTCGATTTAACCTTTAAAAGCAGTCGTTTTCGAACAATGGGGATGTGCAATTCTTTTAATGGTTCGAATCATCCAGGGGATGGAGGGAAAAGTTCAGATCGTTTCGGACCTTTTCAATGATTTCCCTTTTCCAACCGGTTCATTTTGCATGTTCATGATTTAGCGTACGAAGTATGACCGGTTGAACTTATATTTTGAACGACCTCAAGTGGTAAGCCTTGAAAAGCGGAGCTTTCTTGCTTTTCATGGTACAGACGGAAATAGGAGTGGTTTCATGCAAAACAAGAAGGAACCCAGATATCAAAAAATCGCTTATGAGATTGCCAAGCGCATAGTCTCCTATCAGATCAATGAAGGGGATAAGTTGCGTGGCCGGTCGATGCTTGCAAGCGAATACGGAGTCTCGAGCGAGACGATTCGTAAAGCCATGCGGTTGCTGACGAACATCGGGGTTGTCGAGGTGCGTTCCCGTAGCGGGATTTACGTTGTGAGCCGCAATGCGGCGAATCTCTACATCGAACAATACAAGAAACAACACGAGACGAACCGGCTCTTCACCGATACACAGGAACTCTTGAACGAAAGCGAACGGGTGCATCGGATGCTTGAAAAACATGTGAGGCGTTTGCTTGAAACATCGAAAAGCGATGTCTTCCCTTTTGATTATTTTACAATCAAGCTTAAAGAGGAAGACGATAATCTCGGCGAATCGTTGAGCAGCCTGCGGTTTTGGAACCAGACACAAGGGCTTGTGCTTGCGGTTGAACACGATAACCACTTGTATCAGGCGCCCAATCCAAAACTCAACCTTGAGGCCGGGATGATACTTTATGTCCTCGGTGACGATTCGGTCAAATCGAATACCCTTTCACTGTTTGGAAGGGATTAGGCGCTCTCTTGACCGGTTTTATGAAATCCGCTGCGCAATTCACACGCCCCCATTTTGAAAGGAGATTGATTCTATGTACGATGCAATTATTGACTTTCCCGATTTCTTAAAATTTAACGACACGGTTGCAGGAACCATCGACAATTTCGTCGATTGGATCAATGCGACATTCTCTTGGTTCTTTGATTTCATACGTTTCCTGATCGTCGCGCTTTTCAACGGCGTCGGGTTCGTTCTTGAGATGATACCCTGGTGGCTTTACGTCCTGGTTGTCTTCTATGTGGCCTGGAGGCTTTACAAGTCGCTTGGAACGGGGATACTATTAGGTGCCCTGGTGGCTTTGATCGGTGTGTTCGGCCTTTGGGACGAAATGATCTATACGCTCGCAATCATATTGATCAGTGTTTTCATCAGTTTCATTCTCGGTCTTCCCACCGGAATCCTCATGGCGAAATTCAAATCGTTCGCCTCGGTACTGAAACCGATCCTGGATATGATGCAGACACTCCCATCGTTCGTCTATCTGATTCCGGCGCTGATGCTTCTTGGAATCGGACGTGTCCCTGCAGTCTTTGCGACAACCATCTATGCGGTCCCGCCGCTGATCCGACTTACCTTCCTCGGCATCAGCAATGTCCAAGAAGAGGTACGGGAAGCGGGACAGGCTTTCGGCTCCACCCCGCTTCAGTTGCTTTTCAAGATTGAACTGCCGCAGGCCCTGTCGACCATCGCCGCCGGGGTCAACCAGACGACGATGATGGCCGTGGCCATGGTGGTCATATCATCCATGATCGGTGCGCAAGGCCTTGGACGGGAAGTGCTTGTTGCGATCCGTCAGATCGAAGTCGGCGATGGGTTTGTCGCCGGACTTGCCGTGGTGTTCCTTGCCATTGTGCTTGACAGGCTCCTTCAAGGCTTAGCCAACAAATTTGATCAAACGGAGGGATTGGATGGCTAAAGATGTCAAAGTGGAAAACCTCAGCGTAATCTTCGGCAAACCGCGTCAGAAAGAAGCGGCTTTAATGCTTCTTGATGAAGACATGACCGCTGAAGAGATTCGTGAGAAGACGGGCGCTACAGTAGCCGTCCGTAATGTCAATTTCGAGATTGAGGAAGGCGAGATGTTTGTCATCGTGGGTCTCTCCGGCAGCGGTAAGAGTTCATTCATCCGCACGCTCAACTTATTGAACCGCCCCGCCAGGGGCAATATCCTGGTCGGCGGAGAAAGCCTGCTCGCCATGAATAAAGAGGAACTGCGTGCCTACCGCAGGAACGATACGTCCATGGTGTTCCAACATTTCGGACTCCTCTCCCACAGAACGGTGTTCCGCAATGTTGAATACCCGCTTGAAATCCAAGGCGTCCCCGAAGAGGAACGTCACGAGCGCGTCATGGACGCCATCAAGCTCGTCGGTCTCGACGGATGGGAAAACCATGCGCCCAGACAGCTTTCAGGCGGCATGCGTCAACGGGTGGGCCTTGCCCGCGCATTGACCAACGACCCGGAACTGCTGCTCATGGACGAGCCTTACAGTGCGCTTGACCCCTTGATCCGCAGAGAAATGCAGAACCAGCTCTTGCAACTTGAAGACGAGATGGACCGAACCATAGTCTTCATCACCCACGACATGAACGAAGCCTTCCGCATGGGCGATAGGATCGCCCTCATGAAAGATGCGGAGATCGTACAGATCGGACCTCCGAGCGACTTCTTTGAGAAACCTGCGAACGAATACGTCGAGAAATTCATCGCCGATGTGGACAAGACCCGTGTCCTTAAGGTCCGCAGCATCATGACCAAGCCCAAACACGTCTTCAAAGACAGTGACGATGTGCAAGAGGCCCTTGAGTACCTCAAGAAGGCATCGCTTGAATACTGTTATGTCGTGGATAAAAATCAAAAATTCCTCGGGTATGTCACCCCTGAACAACTCGAGAAATCCAAAAGCAAGACGCTCAAAACCCACATCAAGAACGACGATACGGCGATCTACCGGAACGCATACCTCCATGAAGCATGGACGAACCTCAAGGATGCGACCTACGATCTGCCCGTCATTGATGGCAGGAAACGCCTGCGCGGTGTCCTGAGCTATGATGACGTTGTGGAAGAACTCGCAAAATAATCTATGAAAATCCGGAATCCAGCCACTGGATTCCGGATTGTTTTTTATGGGTTCTAATGTCGGGCCATTTACGCTATAATAGTGCTAAGGAGGCTAGAATCATGCAGTCATTGAACCGTGACATCCTGGTCGCGATCGTCTTTGCGGCCCTTGCATTCCTTGCAATCCTGGTTTTCACGATCATCGGCTTTGCGTCCAACCTTGGTACAGGGGTGATGCTACTGAGGAATTACGGCATCGCACTCGGAATCATCTCGATCGTATTTTCCCGAACGGCCACACGTGAAGGTTTGGATGAAGTGAACAAGACCGCGCTGAACATCGCCTTCAAAGCGGGCATCATCAACACCATCCTTGCTTTTGGTGTGATGCTTTTGCAGTTGCTGATGATTTAAAAAAAGGTGCAAAATCATGCACCTTTTTTTCTTTCAGACCTTCACATCGTCGTAGGCGTCGCTTTTTTCAAAAGCATTGACGACATACGAACATAGGGGGCGGATCTTATACCCGTTGTCCCTTGCATAGTTTGCAAGCTCTTCGAGAAGCTTCTGGGCGATGCCTTGCCCCCTGAGGGAGGAATCGACGAATGTGGAATTGGCAATCAGTGTGGTCTCATCCTCAAAACTGTACTCGATGTAGGCAATGCGTTCACGGTTCGCATTCTCGATGAAGAAGCTGTGGCTGCCTTTTTGTATGACCATATAAAAAACTCCCTTTCTGAATCATTATATCGCAGAATCGATTTCAATTAAATGACAGAAAGGTAGTGTCGAAACTAATGCCAAAACTCCGATGCGACACGTTAGCGTTCGTATCGGTTTGCATTTCCGGGATCGAGGGTTCGATGCACCCATGATTCCTTGCAGGTCGGGCATGGAAAATCACAGTGGATGTGGCAGATCCTACATGGACAAGCCCCTTGATAGATCGTGTGGTAATTTCATGATACCAAAGTGAGTTTGTCCGCTTTCTATTTTTCCAATATCATTTTACACGACCGTTATCTCCATGGTTTTGAAAAATGTCTGAATTGTTGATAGAATGAATGTGAAGGAGGTATTATCAAATGGCAGAATCAGTGAAGAAATTAGGTCTGGTCTTCACAGCGTTCCTGCTTATAATCACCATAGTGGCATGCGGTGAAGACTTCGGTGAAGACGATTCGGTGATCAAACTCGCCCAAGGGGATTGGGAGAGCCATGAGGTTCATAACCAGATTGCTAAAATCATTATGGAAGAAGGCTATGACAAAGACACCGATACTGTCACAGCCGACACTCCAGTCGTCACACAGTCCCTCAAGACTGGTGACCTCGATGTCAATGTCGAAATGTGGAGCGACAACGTGGAGACTTATGACGAGGACTTGGAAGCCGGTGAATACCATGAGATTTCAGTCAATTTTGATGACAACGCCCAGGGGTTTTACATCCCCAAATATCTTCAGGAAGAGAATCCGGGTCTGAAGACAGTTCAGGACCTCCCGGAATACAAGGAACTGTTCCCCCATCCCGAAGTCACGGAGTGGGACCCTGAGGAGGACAAGGCCATCATTTATGGAGGGCCTTCTGGATTCGCGGCAACGGATTTCCTTGAAAACAAGTTCGAGAATGACGATGAATACAGCGAACTGATTGAACATTTTGATTTTTGGCCGCTTGAATCGACCGCGACTTTGAATACGACATTGACCGACGCATATGAAGACGAAGAGCCATGGGTCGGTTACAATTGGGAGCCCACCTGGATTATGGGCAAATACGAAATGGTATTGCTTGAAGACGAAAAAGACTATTCGAGCGATACCCATAAAGATGGAGTCGGCAATCTCCCCCCCACCAGAGTCACCGTGGTGGTGACCGATGGCTTTGAAGACCAGCACCCGGATGTCCATGAATTTCTAAGCAATTATGAAACGTCTTCTGATTTGACCAGTGAAGCGCTCGCTTACATGCAGGACAACGATGTTGAAGCTGAAGAGGCTGCACGTTGGTTCCTTGAGGAAAATGAGGATTTATGGACCGAATGGGTAGATGAAGATGCAGAGAAAGCCATCAAAGCTGCATTGGAAGCGGAAGATTAGTCTGCCCGCCCCCTTTACGAAGGGGGCTTTTTTTATGTCGAATTATTAAATGCAATGATACGGATGCGACCATTCATGGCTGCCTTCCTTCGAAGGTTGTGACAGCAAGTGGACCAGCTTGATCGGATAGGATGCCTCCATGTGTTGTCAAATCCGGTCTGAACGAAGTGACCATTATGAACCATGATGGCCCTATCTTTGATATGTCGATAATAGGCTTGGACTAGGGTCAGGTCTTTAGGAATGAATAAAGGGCCTTAAAGGAATTGATCATCATACGACACCCTTTGAACCTTGTATGGGATGAATCCTTTTGAATGAGGCGTTTAGAAACAGTATTCCCTCAAGTGAGCTTATCTTATTTAAAGCATTTAAGCCGTTTGATACAATCGATAAGGATGTCTGGTTGACATCTGAGCAATTTGAGGTATAATAAAAATGTAACAATTACATTCTTGTAACAGTTACACAAGGAGGGTTGACAATGGAAACCAGTAAAATATTGCGTGAGCATGGCATCCGACCGTCTTTCACACGGGTGAGCATCTATGATTACTTGAAAAATCATCGTATTCATCCGAGTGCAGAAGACATCCATCGGGCGCTTTCAACTGAAATACCGACATTATCAAGGACGACTGTCTACAATACGTTGCATCTGCTTGTCCAAAAACACCTGGTCACGACACTCGACCTCGAGGAAGACCAGTTGCGTTACGATCTTCCTGACCATCCGCATGCGCATTTCAAGTGCCGCATATGCGGCGAGGTCTTCGATATCGATGAAATGCCACCCGTAAGCGCGAGTGAAGATGCGCTTGATGGCTTTCAGGTCGAAGAGAGTAAGATCATGTATTATGGTGTGTGCCCGAGCTGTCAGAAGACCGCTTAACGCATAAAATTCTATAACTTGAAAGGTGGATTCATTTGGAAAACTCTACAAACGAAAAAGAACCTCTGAAAATGCCGCTCATTGGCGACGATGCCCCACGATTCGAAGCGGTCACGACCCAGGGTAAGATCAAGTTCCCTGATGATTACAAAGGGAAATGGGTCATCCTCTTCAGCCATCCGGCGGACTTCACCCCGGTTTGCACGACCGAATTCATGACGTTTGCAAAAATGCAGGAGGATTTCAAGGCGCTGAACACCGAACTGCTCGGTCTCAGCGTGGATTCATTGCACTCCCACATTGCATGGCTGCGCACCATCCGTGAAAAAATCGAATTCAACGGCATGAAAGCCATGGATGTGACCTTCCCGTTGATTGAGGATATCACCATGAATGTAGCGAACAAGTTCGGCATGATCCAACCGCACCAGTCTGACACCCAGGCGGTACGGGCCGTCTTTGTGATCGACCCGAAAGGCAAGATCCGGACCATTCTTTACTATCCCCTTTCAACCGGCCGCAATTTCGATGAAATCAAACGCATTGTCCAAGCGCTTCAAAAAACCGACAGCGACGGGGTGGCGACCCCTGCGGACTGGCGTCCGGGCGATGATGTGATCGTTCCGCCGGCCAATACCATGGATGTGGCCAAATCGCGCAGTGAAGCGCCTGATGAAGGCATGTATTGCCTTGATTGGTTCATGTGTTTTAAAAAGGAAACCAAGTGATTCCTTTTCTCTATCAAACTACTCTGCAGCTGTTTCGCGCAGGGTAGTTTTTTATATGTGAGTGTGATAAAATAAATTGTACGAAAGGAAGATGGGAATGAAAGAGACTTTTTCAAACGGTTGGCGCAGTTTCAGGCTGCTTGCTGATTTTCATGATTATACGAACAAGGAAAGGATCCTAAAAAGCGTCCTTTTGCCTTTTTTGTTTGCATTGAATGTCTTGTTGTTCGTGCTCATCGCCGTTCTTTATCTGATCGAGCGTCTGTTTGCCATTGTGTTCCGTTTTTTCATCACGTTGCAATCAAAGGTATACCGAAAACGGATGTTCGTAAAAGAATCGTTCCGAGTCTACTTCACTTTGATGTCGGTACTCATTTTCATCCTGTTTCTCCCATTCATTTTCATCTATTATGCAAGCATGGGTCTTAAATACCTTGGGAAAAAACTGATGCGACGTCTGATCGAGGTCATGGATTTTTCCAATCGTTTCAAACGCACGGACCTCTATGTCTTTGATGATACAAACATCCATACGAACCAGAAAGTCAGCGGCATGATGAAGGACCTCAATCAGACTGCGGCTCTAGGCAGTGCCTTCGAGACAATCTTGAACGAGCGTGACCGTGCGTCGAACGCCTCTGAAAACGAGCGGTAAGGGCGTCATGGATTTCCTCCTGTTCATCCTGATGAGGGCTGGTGTGATGGCCTATCCCATTCACAACCGGTGTGGCAGCAGAATATGAAAGTGGTGTCGTTTTTATGTATGACTCTTATATAAATTTCATCTATTCCGAAGAAATCCTTGATTGGATTCCCTGGGCGAACGCCATCCGCAATCATGACGTGGAGATGTTTGTCAGACTCTACGAGCCCCATGCCGAGGATGAAACCCTGTTCGACCCGATCGAGCTCGCCATCGCCTACGATAGTGAAACCATCTTCGACTATCTGCTTGAAACCTACGACTATTCCGACTTCACCAATACAATCGACCTGTCCTTGCTGGTGATCCTTCTGATTTTCGGACGTGAACAGTTTCTGATTTCCACCTTGGAGACCCTGCGGTTCTCCGATGAACATCTCTATATGATGTATGATTATGTCATCACGTATCGTGATTCGGATGACTTCATCGCCCTTTACAAGAAGCATCCCATCGCGCTTGGCTATCTCAAGTGGCTTTTCATCCGCGCCCTTGAAGAGCGGGCTATCCTTGATTTCCTGATCGAATGGCACGGGGACGACTTTCTATTCGATTATGACGTCATGTATGAACTCCTGTCGTATCATCCTGAATGCCTCGATTATGTCGCGGAAGTCGGCAGTGTCGATGATTACGTGGATACGGACCTCTTCAAGAACATCGTGACCCTGAGGGATGCAGAGGGCGTCAAGCGGATTGTGACGTTCCTTCTCGACCACGGATGGGACCTTAACCGTCGAAACCGTTTCGGTCTCACCCCGGTCCATATCGCCTTAAGGCATGCGGCGTCGCCGAAAACGCTCTATGACCTTTTCGAGCTGGGTGGCGATTTCAACATCCCGACTTCGCTTGGCTATAAGGCGCCCCATCAGCTGATTCTTAGGGACGCGGAATTCACATTGGAACTCGCCGACCTCATCGACTTTTCCGAGAAGGACGCCCACGGTCTCACCCTTCAGGACTATGACATCATGCAACGGGGTGAAAGCGCACTGTCCATCGTCGATGTGGTCAGTGTGGTGAAGTTGATTGCGAATCTGGAGGAATACGAGCTTTATGAACTTTCTGAAGATGATTTCTACAGCCTGCTCTATATGGACGGCATCGAAATCTTCTCCCCTTATCTGACCATGGTGAGCCTTGAAAACAAGATGACGAGGGATACGCTCATGCACGAACTCGAAGCATCCGGGTACGATGTCGGCGATATCAATGCGTTCAAGGACATGTTCGAATCCAACCTTGAACAAGACCCGCAGCTGACGCTCGGACTGGGGCTTGAATTCCATCAGGTCGATGACAACCTCACCGACTTCTTGAAGGCTTTTGCGAAAGACCATCAGACAAGCCTCACCCTGGAAAGCGAGTCCTATACCATCAACCGCATGGGCAGGATCGGCTATCATTTCGATTCGTCCGGTCACTTGGTCAAAAAGGCTACGATCCATACCACCCTGGTCGATGTCTTCTATGTCCACAGGTTCTATGGCATCCCGCTTGAACAGATCGAGTATGTACCGGTCTTCAAACGGTCGCAACGGTTCTTGAACTGAAGAAGCAGGGGCGGGGGTTTCAAAAGGCCCGATTGAAAACCGTGGACCGCCCAGCAACCCAACACCAGTAACTTCACCGAGGCGCAATGCCTGACCATCCATACCGTAAGCACACAAACTATAAAAGAAGAAGGAATTCCTATGCCGAATGAAAGCAAGAACATCGCCCTTTTGATCGATGCCGAAAACATATCTCCGAAGTACATCGAGTACATCATCGACGAGGCCAACAAGTACGGCAAGATCAACTACCGAAGAGTCTATGGAGATTGGACCACGGCCAATTTGAAGAAGTGGAAGGAGAAGATGAACGAGTTCGCCCTGACGCCCGTTCAGCAATACGCCTACACTTCAGGAAAGAACGTATCGGACTTCACCCTCATCATCGATGCCATGGACATCCTCTATTCGGGCAAAGTCAACAGCTTCTGCCTGGTCACGAGCGATTCCGATTTCACCAAGCTTGTCACCCGGCTCCGCGAAGACAACATGTTCGTCTTCGGCATGGGCGAGAGCAAGACGCCGATCTCCCTAGTCAATGCCTGCGAGGCGTTCGGATACCTGGACAAGATGCTTGCCGATGACAAGGGTGAAAGCGAGAAGCCGAAGAAGGCCCCCGCCAAGAAACCGGCGAAAGCAAACGGGAATGGAAACGGAAGGACCAAAAAGGAACAAAGCAGCATCACGCCGATCACCCGCATCGAAGACGAACTCAAGAACATCATCGAGGCCAATCAGGAGGACGACGGATGGGCCTATTGGAGCATTGTGGCGGACTTGCTTCAGAAGAAGTTCCCGGGGTTCCACCCCAGGAACTACGGCAAGAACATCAAACCCCTGACCTTTTTCAAGCAGAACAAGAAATTCGATGTCAAGATTGAAAATAAAGTCGCCTACATCCGCAACAAAGGCTAGGAGGCAATCCGATGGACAAAGCATTCAAAAGCCGGTGGATCAACCGTAAACAGCTTGTTGCTGCGTTACTAATAAACGCCATATTCGGCGCCGCGGCCGCCTTTTTGGTCCTCAACGCCCTCAACCGGGGTGAAACGTGGTACATCATCGGGGAATCCACCCTGATCAACTACATCGGGGTCTATCTGATCGGCCTTTCTCTGGCGGGGGCTTACTTCGCCCGTGATTACTACAACATCAAGGCCCTCGAGATCACCTTCACCGATAAAACCATCCGCTTCAACCGGCATTATGCCAGCAAGGAGTTCTATCTGAATGACCTGAATGATTTCAGGGTGAGCAGTGTCATCTATGGCTGGTTCGGGTTCAGGAAACTGATCTTCCGTTTCAAGGACCGTCGGGACCACCGGAAGTATACTACGTTCCTCCTATTGGAAAAGGACGAAGTCGACACTTTCGAAAAAGCGCTCGTTGAAGCGAGGACGAAAGCCCGTAGGGCATCCTAAGCCACAGTCATTGTGGCTTTTTTTATGAAAAAAGCCCGCGGACGGGCTTTAAAGGCGCTGATTTCGATAATGAACAAGCTCGGAAGCGAACACAATCGGTTTTGTCTTAAGGGCATCCAGGTCCTTCGCACCGAGCAGGACCATGACGCGTCGCATGCCGTCGATGAACGCTTCAAACGTCCTGATTGCATCCTCGTGGTCATACATACCCACGAGATTGAGGAAATACTTGGACATGCCCACCATCGAGGCGCCGAGTCTTATGGCCTTCAGCGCATCAAGAGGGTTCCGGATGCCACCGCTTGCGTGGATTTCCATGGTTTCAAACGACGCGGCCTCAATCAGGCTCTCGACTGTGGAAAGTCCGAAATCCTCAAGGTAATCAAGGGCATGGTCCCTTCGTGCATTCTCGATGATGGCGAAGTTGGTGCCGCCTTTTCCTGACACATCGACCCTTTCGATCCCGATGGCGCTTAGTTTTTCCAGGGCTTCTTTGGACAATCCGAAACCCACCTCTTTGACCATGATTGGAACCTTCAAGGCTTTAAGGATGGCCTGTATGTTTTTGAGCGTATGGGAGAAATCATCGTCCCCTTCAGGCATGATCAGTTCTTGCAGAGGATTGAGATGGATCTGAAGCATGTCCGCCTTTAAAAGATCGACGGCCTCCTGGGCTTTTTCCACGCTGACCTCAGCGCCGAGGTTCGCCATAATGAATCCGTCTGGATTCACTTCTCTGATCACCGTGAAACTCCGGGCCCACGTAGGGTCTTTCAACGCGGCACTCACTGAACCGACGGCCATGGGCATGCCGAAATGTTTCGCAAGCATCGCCAGACGCCGGTTGATGGACTCGCTTTGCCTTCCGCCCCCGGTCATTGCATTGATGTAGATTGGAAATGGGAATTCACGGCCAGCCATTGCGGCACTGAGTGATACCTGGTCATAGGCAGTCTCTCCAAGGGCATCGTGAATAAACCGGACGTGGTCAAAACCGTTCGGTTTACCCGGTTGGTCAAGGGCGCCCTTGATATGGTCGTCTTTTTTGTTCATTGGGACCTCCTGAGATGAATGATCGGGTATTGCGTATGTTTGAAATGTTCGAGCGCGTCATGGTACAGGGTTTCCTCTTCGAAGAATGCCAGGACGCAATCGCCCCCACCTGCCCCTGAGATCTTCGCTGAACCATGAAAGGTTCCGATGGTCTCGATCAGTGCATCAAGGGCCGCGGTCTTCACGTTGAGCCTACCCGCATGCATCAGTTTTTCATACCCCTGTTCCAAAGCATCCACGATAGCCGTTACGTTCATGGGGGATGCAAGTTCATTATATAGTCTCAGACTCAATCGGTCCATCGAATCGATCAAAAAGCCGTCCTTTGCCTTGTCAAAGGACCGGGTGAAGGCTTGGACGAGCGCCTTCGAACTTGCAGGGGTCAGACTGTTAACCGCAAAAGCGTAGAGGCGGCCGGGTTGGAACGGTTGAATCCTAAGCCCCTGCCAGGGCATTTTCAGGCAGGTTTTCAAGGAGGAGGCCTCAAGCCTTTTCAAGACGGTGAGATTGAACCGGCGGTAAAGGATCCATGACTTATAGGCGGCAACCGCGATGTCGGCGAAAGAGGCATGGTCGGCCATGGCCTTCTGAGACAGCACCGAGAGCTTGAAGAGTCTCTCTTTATCCGGTGTGACGCCATGGAATCCAAGAATGGATTGGATGATGCCTACAATCAGCGCACCGCTGGACCCAAGTCCGAGCTTCTGTCCTTCATGAGCCAGGTCGCTTTTGACCACGATAATGAAATGTTTTTTTGGAACCGCGAGCAGGCTGAGATAATCAAGGGCCACCCGGTAAGCCTTCAAGAGAGTCTCAGGGACCGCCTGGCCTTTTTCCAACTTCAGTTTTCCATGCATTGAGGAGACAAACGTGTCTTCCTGAGCGGCCACACAGTCGAACGTCATGCATCGTTCTACAGGCGCCAATACGGCGTGGGCACCATAAAGCACTGCGTATTCTCCACCGATGAAGAGTTTGCCTGGAATCCTAATCCTCATCGATGATGCGCGCCCCTTTCATCGCCGGTTTCAGGATACCCAGGGTCTCGAAGCCATCGCGTTGCACGGCATCCAAGACTGCGGACGCATGACTCCGCGTGGTCAGGATTTTCACATTCGGTCCTGCGTCCATCGTATAATACGCAACCAACCCTTTTTGTCTCAGGGCTTGAACAAGGCTGATCACACGGTATGAGGTGTCGTTTAGGTACCGGATGGGCGGTCGGGCCGTGTCCATGGTCGCATGGAGGGCATGGGCATGTTTTTCACTTAAGCGACCGACGGTTTCAAGGTCCCCTTTTTTCAGTGCGGCCTCCATCTTGGGGGCGTCGGCATTGCTCATGCTTGCAAAGGGCTCATAGAAAGGGGAGGTGCGCACTGAACGCTTCATCGCTTCACGGCTGCTCAAGGCCTTCAAGGTGCCATCGACAAGAACGGGGATGAGCACCACGCCTTCAAGCCGGGCAGGAAAGGGGTAGGCCTGACCGTCCCGCTTGAAGGTCACCGCACCGCCATAAAGACTCCGGATGGCAGACCCGGAGCCTCTTCGGACAATGGATTGCAGCCGGAATTCGGAAAATCCGGTGCTGAAATAATGGTTTGCAGCCACTCCGAGCGCCGCAAAGGCCGAGGCGCTCGATGCAAACCCCGCACCTGTAGGCACTGTGTTGTGGGATGCGACTGAGACCGATTCAATGTGGTTCGTAAAGTTACTAAGAAAATCCTTCACTTTCCTGACATCATTCTGTGAAGCCTCGATACCGTTCAAGACAAACGAAAAAGAAGACGCCGGTTCAATGGTGGTCCGGGTATGCAGGCCTTCCCAGGTGATCGAGACGGAGTCGTTATAGGGAAGGACATTTTCTTCGTCCTGCTTTCCCCAATACTTTATGAGTGCAATGTTCGGGTGGGCAATGGCGGTGGTCTTCATGGTTACCTCCTAAATGCTCGTGACCCAAGTGGTCGTCTTGAAGTTTTTTTCGAGAGCGGTCCGGACGTCGTTCGCCGTCGCTTCATTCTCACAAAGCGCGATGATGCATCCGCCCATCCCGCCACCGGTGAGCTTGGCGGCCAACGCGCCGCTAGCCTTGGCGGTCTCGATGAAGGCGTTGGTCGTCGGGGTGGATAGGCCTAATGAAGCAAGGGCCTTCATCGCATCGTTCATGGCGTCAGCCAAGGTTTGGAGATTCTTTTCCTTTAGGGCGGTCCTGCTCGTTTTGACCCGCTCATGCAGCGTCTTCATGGCGGTTTTGAACCGGTCGCTTCCCTGATACGATGCCACATGGGCGACAGCTTCCCTCGTCGCCGTACGTTCCAAGGTGTCCGCAATCACAAGCTTTGCGCCAAGCGCCTTTTCAATGGGTTCCCTATGGGTTTTTGTAAAGTACCAAGCGTGGTCGTGCATCACCGTGAGGGCATCGATGCCACTGGGATTATCGTGCGCGTTTTTTTCTGAGAACTGAATCCAGTCAAAGAGTTGCTCATCGTCAAGACGGATGTCGGCCGCCGTGTGATAAGCCCGGATGACGGCGGCCGCAATGGCGGCCGATGAGCCGAGCCCGGCCCCCATCGGAATGTCGCTTTTGAGCTTGTGGATGAACGGCCCGATTCCAAGTGCTTCTTGAAGGGCATGAATCAAGGTCCTTATCGGATCGAACAAGGCCCCGGCATCATCGAGCGGCCCTTCGTGAAAACGCGATATGAGCCAATCAACGGCCCCGTTTTCCAGCCCGCAGACAACTTGGCCGGCCATAAAGGGCATGGCCATCGCTGGATGGCCATGGACAACGCTGTGTTCACCGATCAGAATGATCTTTCCATGGGCTTGGCCTTTCATCAAACCACCCCGCTCAGAAGGTCGATGATGATCGGGGCGGCATAGAGGCTCATGAACTGGACCCCGTAGTTGACACCCATCCGGTGCAAGCTGCCACCGACCAGTCCCACGAGCAGCACGCCGAATATGTTGATGAGGCCGGCGTCCATGTATGCCAGAAGCATGATGAAGGCGATGAAAAGCGCCAGGACGGATTCATGGGGAATCCTTTTCAGGATGCTCCGGGTGATGGGCAGGGCGTAGCGGGTGATCAGACCGTAGCTTAAGACCAAAGCGATGCCCGCGCCCAGGATGACGGCGAATGAAAAGTCGACGAATCCGAGCATATGGTGGATGTTGTTGTCGAGAGTATAGATGGGGTCCGCCCTGAAAAGGGCGTTCCCCGGTCCGATCGCCACCGGTGACAAGGGGATTCCAAGCGCAAGAAGCGGAATGATGATTCCTGAAAGATACGTCGCCTGTACGACGGCGCTCATGGTCGTGACCGACATGATCGCCCGTTCGGTCTTGTCCTTGAACCGCTTACCGAAGGATTCGCCGATCAATATGGTGAGCCCTACCGGCGAGAGCACAAAGAGGAAGTTGACCACCAGGGCCCCGATGCCGGCATGGTTCCGTTCGGCCTTGTTCAAGCGCTTGAACGGGTTGTGGGTATGGTTCTTGTCCGCCTTCGGGATGGCAATCCCGTTCTCCTTGTGGATGACGGCATCCTGATAGGTCCTCGGGTTCAAAAGCCGGAACAAGGAGACAAGAAGTGGTCCGACCGTGATGCCGAGGAAGAAGGAGACCGTGACGGTGGTGTCTTGGTCCACAACCCCTGTCCCCCAGTAAAGGTGCCTGAGTCCCATGAAAAGGATGCCGAGGGGGATGATCGCCATCAGGGACAGGACCTTCGCCCGCGAGATGAGGCTTAGGAAAACCGCCCCGACGATGAAGAGGTAGGAGGCATAGGGCGCGATGGTCTCGGCGAACGGGGTGAGCAGGAAGGCGAGCCCGAGCGACAGCGGCACGCTGATGATCACGCCGAGGGCGCTTGCCGCGGCCATGCGTTTGATGGTTTCAGCACTCCGGCCTTCCTCCTTGATCACAATGCTGTGTTCGATCATCGCCGACGACATGACGCCACCGGGAAGGTTGACGATGGCTGTGGGCATGACGTTGGTCAGATTGAGGGTCACAATCGCCGCGATGAAGAACGTCAGGACCACCATCGGGTCGACACCCGCGAGCACCACGGCGAGCGTGATCGGAAGAAGCACGCTGGTTTCATCGGTCCCAGGGATGAACCCTATGAACGTATAGACGGCGACCGCGGTGAATGCGGCCCCGACCATCCAGATGATCAAAGTCCAATCCATATCAGCGGTCCTCCTCTACGATATGCCTTTTCGGCCTGAAAAGAAGCACGGTGGCCGAAAATCCCAACATCGCCCCGCCGATTCCAAAAAAAAGACCAAGGGTATCACTATGCCTTGGCGCAAGAAGATGCGCACCCATTGTCGTAAACCCGATGATCCCGATTGAATACACCAGGGTTCTGGCAGACACCACATCGCCCCAGACCTTTATGAATGAATGTTTCATGATTGGACACCTCGTTATTTATAGTAAGTATAATTAGTACTATTCCTATTATACTGAATGGACGGGCGCATCCAAAACCAAACACTGCATGTTTCAAATAAAAACCCCCACATTGAAGTGGGGGAAGACAGTTTAATACATGCCGCCCATGCCGTGGTGAGTGTCGTTGTCCTCGTCTTCGAGGTCGACGACCGCGGCTTCAGTGGTCACAAACATGCCGGCGATGGACGAAGCGTTCAACACGGCGTTGCGTGTGACCTTGGTCGGGTCGATGATCCCGTTTTTGATCATGTTGACCCATTCACCGCGTTTGGCATCAAAGCCCATGTCCTTTTTCGCAGATTTTTGCGCATCCACGATCTCGTTGCCATCATACCCGGCATTTTCAGCGATATGGTAGATGGGTCTCAGTAAGGCGTTCAAGACGATGTTGATGCCTTTTTGAACATCGACAATGTCGCTTTTGAGCTCGTCTTTCAAGGCGTTGTACGCCTGGACGAGGACGGCGCCACCGCCGATCACTATGCCTTCATCGACCGCGGCCTTGGTGGCGTTCAGGGCGTCTTCGATGCGGAGTTTCTTCTCTTTGAGTTCGGTCTCGGTCGTTGCGCCGACTTTGATGATGGCCACGCCGTTTGTGAGTTTGCCGAGACGTTCGCGAAGCTTTTTCTTGTCGTATTCGCTTTCGGTGTTCTCGATCCGGTTGCGGATCTCTTCGACCCGTTCATCGATCATGGACTTGTTGCCGGCGCCTTCAAGGATGGTGGTCGTGTCCTTGGTGACCACGATTTTCTTCGCCAGCCCGAGGTTGTCAAGCCCGGCCTCCTTAAGGTCCATGTCCAGTTCTTTGGAGTAGAAGGTCGCACCGGTCAGATAGGCGATGTCTGCAAGCATCTCTTTTTGGTTGTCGCCGAACGACGGCGCCTTGGTGGCGACGACGTTGAAGGTTCCGCGAAGCTTGTTCACAACCAGGGTGCTCACGACTTCGTTCTCGATGTCGCTTGCGACGATGAAGAGCGGTTTGTTCTGCTCGACGACCTGTTCGAGCACGGGGAGCACATCCTTGATGGTCGAGATTTTCTGGTCGGTCACAAGCACGTAGGCGTCTTCAAGGGTGACCTCCATGTTTTCCCGGTCGGATACCATGTAGGGGCTGATGTAGCCTTTGTCGTATTGAAGGCCTTCAACGACCTCGAGTTCGGTCTCGAAACCTTTCGATTCGTCGACGGTGATGACGCCTTCCTTGCCGACCCGGTCCATCGCATCCGCGATGATTTCGCCGATTTCATCGCTGCCGCTTGAGACGGTTGCGACACTCGCGACATCCTTGTTGGTCTTGATCTGACGGGAGTATTCAAGGATTTTCTCGCTGACTTCCCGGCTGGCCTTGGTGATGCCTTCTCTTAGGAAGACAGGGTTGGCACCCTTATCAAGGGCGACGATACCGTTGTGGATCATGTTCTGGGCAAGCAATGTGGCCGTCGTCGTACCATCGCCGGCCGTGTCGTTGGTTTTGGAGGCGACTTCCTGGACGAGTTTGGCGCCCATGTTCTCATAGCGGTCCTTCAGTGAAATCTCTTTGGCGATGGTCACCCCGTCATTGGCGATCAAGGGTGAGCCATAGCTTTTTTCAAGTACGACATTGCGACCTTTGGGGCCGATGGTCACACCGATGGTGTCGGCCAGGCGGTCCACACCTTTCTTCATGCGCATGCGCGCTTCTTTTGAATGTAGGATATCCTTACTCATGATTATCACCTTCCACTTTCGCTAAGATATCGGATTCTTCGATGATTAGATAGTCCTTTCCGTCCAGTTCGACATCCGTGGTCGCGTATGAACGGTAGACGACAATATCCCCGTCTTTGACGCTCATGGGCTTATCGTCTTTGCCAGGTCCAACCGCAACCACTTTGGCAGTCTTGGGTTTTTCCTGATCATCGCTTGTCAGGATGATGCCGCTTTTGGTTTTGGACTCTGGTGCTTTTTTTTCGAGCACAACATTGTTATGCAAAGGTTTAAGCATGATTCAACCTCCTAAAATAATGTTTTTAGCACTCAGTGATATCCACTGCTAATAAAAATATACAAAATTTTTTTCGGGCTGTCAAGATTTGAGCGACTGAAAAGTTCCTGGATTTTAATGAGCGCTAAATGTTTGTATTGCATACTTGTTTTTCGTATACTAAGAATAGATTTAACCAAAGATCCGGGCAGCGATAAAAATAGTGTATATCTTTTGTTGAAGTCTGGAACTTTGAGTATAATTATAAAAAATACAAATAATTAATTGACAAGGAGCTGTCATGCATGAAAAAATTGTTTTTGGCAATCACTGCAGTTTTTACCATCGCCTTACTGTCCGCCTGCGGACTGGCTGAGGATGATACCTTGCGCGTAGGCATGGATCTTTCCTATCCCCCCTTTGAAACGGAAGAAGACGGGGACCCGGAAGGCATCAGTGTCGATGTCGCGCATGAACTTGGCGACTATCTTGGACGGGATGTTGAAATCGTGGATACCGGATTCGGTCAACTCATCCCTT
>JBKHIE010000090.1:0-5941 GCA_046538775.1 Candidatus Izemoplasmataceae bacterium | reverse complement strand
GTATTCCCTGATCTCTTCAGCGTGGATGCCTGTCAGGTTCTGCATGAAGAACCCCGGGCGGATGAAGGCGTAAGGCAAATTCTTTTTGATGATGTATTTTTCGATCTTGTGGTGCGGGGGGAACGGATTCTTTTCAACTCCCATCAAAGAAAGAAACGCCACAAGCCTGATGCCATGGGCCTTCATTCGGTCGATGAAAGGATAGAGCGCCTCCGCCTTGCCCAGATGGGGAGGACGCATAAGGAATACCCTGTCCACGGCCTTTAGTGCTTCACCGAACGTCTTTTCATCGGTGAAGTCGAGACGGACCGTCTTGACGGCCTCATTGAAAAGCGTCTTAAGTCTGTTGGGATCGGTACCCGCGGCCACGACCTCTTCACCTTTTTCAAGCAGGTATTGAACCACAAAGCGTCCGACGTTTCCGCTTGCACCTGTCACAAGCACCTTCATGATTGCACCTCCCCGCCAAGGACCCTGTTCGCCTGGTCCAGCAAATCCATAAGGGTGTTGAACTTATCTTCGCCCATGCCTTCTTTGAGAGTACGCATGGTTTCATGGTAATCCTCAAAGGTGGCATTCACCAACGCATTTCCCTTATCGGTACATGTCAGTGCATAACTCCGCCGGTCTTCCTCTGAAGGTTTCTTTTCCAGATAGTCTTCTGCGATAAGTGTTTTGAGCATTGCAGTGACGGAGGGTTTTTTTATGTTGAAATACCGGCTGATCTCAACCGGGGTGACCTGTTTAGCCGTTTCATGAATAAAGATGAGAACCCCCATCTCGCTTGGGCGGATGGGGATGTCCATCCGGCGTTTCATCTGCATGCGGCAAAACATCGAGACTGTATTGGCACTTTTAACGATGGTAGAATCCATGACACACCTCATATAGTTAGATAGACTAACTATATATTAACGGTTTCCCCCTTCCTTGTCAACACATTTTATAGGGATAAAGCGACAAATTGGCGACTATTTTTTGTACATGATGCAAAATACCATAATGTTCATGTTATTATGGAAGTAGAAACCAAGCGTTAAAGAAGATTCCCTTGTTCACATTCCTCTGGATTTCGCTGAGCAATATCAGGGTTCAGAGGTTACCAATAGATATACTTTATACGAGGTGATCCCATGAAAGACGCCATCAAGAAGAGAATCTCCGCACGAAGTTATCTGAAACGCCCCTTAAGCAGCGATGACGAAAAGACCGTCAAGCGGATCCTGGACGATGTCCAGGAGAAAAAAGGCCCCTTCGGCCACAACGTCCGTTTTTTCACCCTTCCAAGCAAGGGCGAGGGCGGCAAGTATCTCGGCACCTATGGCTTCATCAAGCAGGCGCCCTATTTCATCGGCGGCGTCGTCGAAAACAACTTTGAAGGCATGGTGGACTACGGCTTCTTGTTCGAAGAAGTGATTCTGAGGCTCACCGAAAAGGACTTCGGGACCGTTTGGCTCGGCGGAACGTTCAAACGGGAACGTTTCGAGTTCGAAGTCGATGTGAAAGAAGGCGAGATCATCCCCGCCATCTCACCGGTCGGCCATTCCGCCGAACAGTCGATGCGTGAAAGGGTCCTGAGGGGGTTCACCAAAGCGAAGACAAGGAAATTCTACGATGAACTCTTCTTCACCCCGGACCTCGGCGCCGTGCCTGAAGACAACGTGTTCGCAGAATACCTCGAACTCTTGCGACTCGCGCCGAGCGCTTCCAACAAGCAACCCTGGCGCGTGATCCTTGAAGACAATGTCTTCCACCTCTACCTTGAACGCACCAAGGGCTATGCCAAGCATCTTCCGACCGACATCCAGGCGATCGACATCGGCATTGCGCTTGCGCATCTCTACCTGCCCATCAAGGAAGACGGCTACACCCCAGAATTCACTAGGGAAAAACCCAGGGATGTAGAAGGATGGGAGTATGTCCTCAGTCTAGAGGTCAATTAAACGATGATGAAAAAGCCCCGCCTCAAGGTCAAGGACCTAAGAGGCGGGGCTTTTTGAATGGATGATTAGTGGGGCCTTCGTGAAGAGCGTCTGCGTTGGTGGAACTTGCTGTCGATCATGATCGCAAGCGCCAAGAAGAACTCGCTGTTCGCTTCATCGCTCACCTCAACGTGGTAGGAATCGCCAAACGACAGACGTTTCTTGCGAATCGTCGCAAGGGGGGTCTCGTCCTTCAGGATTTCAAACTCATGCGCCCAGTAGTTCCCCTCGATCATCAAATCACCGAGGTCGGATTTCACCGATATGCTTTTTTTGAAGAAGGCGCGTCTCCTAATCGCCTTTGCGACCTCTTTACCGTTACCGTCATAAAGGATGTAGGTAGGTCTGAAGGCGAAGATTTTGCGTTTAATTTGATACAGGATGGTGTCTGTCTTGGAGTCGAACAGGTAAAACTTGCGTGAAGGAGAGAAAAAGCGGGCCCTGCCATGATAGAGCTGTTCTTCATGGTCATCGAAAACCTCGTACCGTGCGTTTCGGGAAAACAGTTTTTGCTTGAGATAGTAATCTTTCATCGCATCGTTCCTGGGGTTGAGGCGCATGCCCCAGGTTCTCCTTTCATAATATGTTTCATTATACACCATTCCTGATTAAAAAACACGGCGGATGTACCGTCGTGTTTTTTGAGAAGCGTTCAGGAAGGCATTCAGTCTTCGCTCTTTAGATGATCCGAATAAATGGACCAGTGCGGATGGTCGGTATACGATGCGTAGGCATCGTGTGAGAGCGTGATGGTCAAACCCTCTTTTTCGGGATTGAAAGGCGGCGTGTTGGATTTCGTGACGTCGAAGGTGATCGGGGATTCGGTGGACGCTTCCAGTTGCACGGTCTTAAGGGCCGTGTTGAAGAATGCGCCGCCACCGATGGTTTTCACCGAGGCGGGGATGGTGAGGGATTGGAGTCTGGAATTGCGAAAAGCGTTCGTTCCGATGGTCTTGAGCCTTGAGCTTTCTTCAAAGGTCAGATGTGTCAGGCTTTCGGAATTCTCAAAGGCCCCCGCATTGATGTGTTCCACACTGCCTGGGATGGTGAGGGATTCAAGGTCGGAGTTCTTGAATGTGTTTTCAGCAATGATACGTGTCCCGTCTTCGACACTGTATTCCTGAAGTGAAGAAGGCTCACCGCGGTATCCGAGCAATACGTCGTCCTCGTAGATGAACCCTTCATCAAAAGCGTTGTACCAGGGGGTTTCTCCAAAAGCGAAGGCCCCGATGGTCTCTAAGGAATCGGGGAGGGTCACCTCTTTGAGGGAGGCGTTGCCCGCAAACGCGTTGTCTCCGATATGCTGAAGACCATCCGGGAGTGCGAACTCTTCAAGGTCGCTCATCATGAAAGCCGAACTCTCGATGCGCTTTAGTTCACTCTCGCCATCGAAAGAGAGGGTTTCTAGGTTCTCGGTATTCAAGAAGGCGCTTCGTCCGATGGTCCTTACCGTCGAAGGCAGAATCACTTCTTCAAGGGAAGTGTTCCCCGCGAAGACCATGGCGTCGATCTTGGTGACCGGCTTGTCATCGATGGATTTCGGGATGCGCAGAGTGCTTTTGTTGCCGTCGTAGGCGGTGATGGTCACCGTGTCCTCTTCGATGCGGTAGGCATCGTCGGGAAAGTCGTAGGGGCCGCTGCTGCATCCTACGAGCAGTGACATGAAGGAAACAACGGCAAGCAGTGGTATCAAATATCTCATGGCAATCACCTGATGGGGAGTGTCTTGACCTTATGGCTCGGAAGACCAAAATCCGGATGGCAGCATGCATCCGCATGGATCCTGCTGCTGGAAACACACGGTCCTTTCGAGGATGGTCTGCTTGGTCAGCCAAGGTTCATAAGGTTTCTACTCCAAATTATAAGGGATTGGCCATGCGTTTACAAGACAGAAAATCCCGAATAAGGGAGTGGCATCGTTTTTTCTGATCATGAAACGGACCATTCTCCGAATCGTAGATTAACAGTAGACAAACTTCATCGCTCATTGATGCGCTTTTATGGTATGATTTAAGGGAAGGAAGGTGGCCATATGACAATCGGTGATAAAATACGGGAACTGAGAAACGGCAAGCAGTATACTCAAAAAGAACTGGCAAGGATTCTGCATGTATCGGACAAGACGATCAGCAAATGGGAACGCGGAAAGAGCGTCCCCGATATCGAAACCATCAAGACGATGTCAGAGCATTTCGAGATCGACATGCATGCCTTTTTTGAGAGCTCCAATCAAAAAAGACATGAAGGGGAGCCTTTGGAGAGGAAGCTCAAGATTATCATGTGGGTTGCTGCCGCACTCTTGGTTCCATTGCTGTTGTTTTTGCCGGTCGGGAACCTCATGACCTCTATCATGCGCTCGGATTCGGACCTTCTGGACTTTCTTGTGGTAATATGGATTCTCTTTGTCGGTCTTTCGTGTCTGGGGGCCATCGTTCTGATCGGCTACAGTTACCTGACCATCCGGCATCATCATGAAACACTGGACATGAAGACCATGTACCGGGCACTGCATGCGCTTTTGGTCGTTCTGACGATGGGGTTGCTCATCTACAGCACGAATCACAGCCTATTCGTCCGATATGTTTCGATCCTTTGGACGCTCGGAATCGTGACGTTCATGGTTTCGTTGATTCATTCAACCGGGCTTGATTTCCACAAGGACAAGGGATTCAAGGCGAATGCCGTCGTCGCCGTCATTCTCTTGATCATCTATCTGGTCACACCAGGGGGCTCGGTCGCGACCTTCACGAAAAGCGAGGCGTTTTTCGTGCTCGCTTTGAGCGTCCTGGTCCTCTTCGCATGGATTGAAGAGAAGACACCGGAATTCGATTCAAGATGACCACTCATTAAAACGTTTGGTTCACAAATGAAAAAACATACCCCCTTGTGCTTTCAAGGGGGTATAATAAAGGTGTGGTTCACTACACTAGTCAAACACGAACCATAGAAGGTGTGATGCATGCATGCGCGTGTTCATGTTCAGTCTTGTCATGGTGTTTGGAATAACCCTATGCGGCTGTATGCGTAGCGATTCGACCTCGCCCGACGCCCTTGCTGAAGCATTGGGCGACCTTGAGATCGATACGGCCCGCATCCTCATCAACCGTGTCGATGGAGGCATCGACCAGACAGAGTACATCGATTTTTCCGACCCTCAGGCGATCCATGTTCATCGTATCGACATGTCCACCGAAGCGCCTGAGATTATGGACAGGCAGGTGTTGATCACACCGGACTGGATTTACGATACCGCCTCAATGAAAAAAGTCACACACGAAGATCCCCTCGATACCACGGACAGTCTCAAACCCTTGGTCGGTGGTTTCACAACCCTATATCAGGAAAACCGTTTCACCCATGAAGAGGTGGTTACGATCGCCCTTAGGCTTGAAGAGCCTTCCCTTCACCGTTCAGGGAACCTGAACGTCCTAAAGGGAAGGGATACGGCGGTGACCGATTCCCCTGGAGGCACCAACGCGATGGTCGAGATCCGTTATTCCGATAACTTCCTTCACGAACTCCACTTCACACTCGAATACGACAAGCCCTCCACCAAACGAGAAAGCAACACCATCTCTGGGACCCATTGGTACTTCGGGGCGGAAAGGATCGCTTCGTTCCCGGACCTGAATGCATTTGAAGAATGAGGGATGAAACAAATTTGCAAAACGGTTTATATTCATGATCATCAAACCCAAACTATAAAAAACAGGCATGCGCTTGATTTGTTTAGCGCATGCCTGAAAATTGTATGCATCAGTAGATCCATCGTTTTTTGATGTTGTGGGTGCTGATGGTGAAAAGTCCCACACTGTAGACCAGAAGGGCGACAAGGCTGATCCATAAGGGAATGGTACCGGCGGAACTGATGGCATCTTTGAGCATGTCGACACCATACGTCAGGGGCAGGGCGTACGATAGCGGACGGAGCCAGAGGGGGAACGTGGTGATCGGGATGA
>JBKHIE010000089.1:0-5996 GCA_046538775.1 Candidatus Izemoplasmataceae bacterium | reverse complement strand
CTCGCCGTCCGCCATGGCCGCTACAAAGAGGCGTTGTTGCTTGTCCCGCTTTTATTGATTGCGCGTGTCTTTGACCCCTTTTTCCTCATGCTTGCAGTATTATCCTTGCTGTTTGGCCTGATCATCCATAGCTGGCAAAAGGAGAAGCAGGCGCACATGAACACCATCGATACCCAAAGGAAGACCATCCATGAGATCCAGGACGAAAGGGCCAGGCTTCTTGATAGCCAGTCGGAGATCTCGCGCATCGCTTCCTACAGTGAGCGGGAGCGGATTGCAAGAGCGCTCCATGACAATCTTGGTCATGAAATCACCGCGGGTCTTTTAAGTCTCAAGGCCTATCAAAAACTAAAAGAGAGGGGAGCATCCGACCCGGAGCTTCTTAAGCGGGCCATCCACCGTTTTGACAATGCGGCGGGTGAACTCAGGGACACCGTCCACAACACCCGGCCGCTTGAAGCGTTCGGCCAGGAAGTCTTCGACCAGGAAATCAAAAGGTTCCCCCTTCCAATCGATTATGACAAATCCGGTGATTCCGCGATGATCCGAGCCCATCATTGGCAGGTCTTGAACGCGGTGCTCAAGGAAAGCCTCACGAATGTCTTAAAACATTCGGACGCGTCCAAGGTGCATGTTACACTGGAAGTGACAGCGCAAGTGATAAGGTTCATGATTGAGAACGACCATCCCCACCCCGCAAAGAAGTCTAAAACCAGCTATGGGCTCACGTTCATGCGTCAGCGCATCGAGGCGCTTGGTGGAACCCTCTCCTTCCAGCACAACCATACCTATAAAGTGATTGCCATCCTACCTTTTGAGGAGGTCGACCATGAAAATCCTTCTAGTGGATGATGACAACGATGTCCTAAACAGCCTTGAGATCATCCTTTCAAGTGAAAGGGACCTATCCATCACTGGAAAAGCGAAGAACGGCCAGGAGGCCATCGACTGCATTGAAAAAAGAGCCCCCGATATCGTGCTCATGGATATCCGCATGCCCAAAATGGACGGCATCGAAGCGACCGACCGCATCAAGAGACGCTGGCCCGAGATCAAGATCATCATGCTTACGACATTCAAGGACTTCAGCCACATCCACCAGGCCCTGCATGCAGGGGCGGCGGGGTACTTACTGAAAACCGACGACTACGATAAACAGATAAGCACCATCAAGGCCGTCCATGACGGCCACGCCATCCTGAGTGACGAGGCCCTCCGGACCCTGACCGGGAATAAAGACGATGAAACCTTAAGCGCAAGGGAGAATTCCGTGGTCGAACTGATCGCCCATGGCTATCAGAACAAGGAAATCGCCAAAAGGCTTTATATCGGGGAAGGGACGGTAAGGAATGTCATCTCGACCATCCTTGACAAGCTTTATCTCAGGGACCGCACCCAGATCGCCATTTACTACTGGCGTACCCAGGAAACCACCCATAAAAACGATTGATTACCCATCATAGGAGGTCACGATCATGAAATTTGTATCATGGAACACCAACGGCCTACGCGCCGCACGAAAGAAAGGGTTCGACGACGTGTTCGCATCGTTTGACGCCGACATCTTCGCCATCCAGGAGACAAAGATGCAAGAAAACCAGAAGGATTTTTCCTTCGACGGGTACTTTGAATACTGGAACAGCGCTCTTAAGAAAGGCTACAGCGGGACCCTCGTCTATACGAGACACGAGCCGCTCAATGTCACCTATGGCATCGACGGCAAGTATAATGACGAGGGGCGCCTCATCACCCTTGAGTACGAAGCCTTCTATTTCGTCACGGTCTACACGCCGAACGCCCAAGAAGAACTGAAACGCCTTCCCTACCGGATGGATTTCGAAGAGGACTTCAGGGCGTATCTGAAAAGATTGGATACGAAAAAGCCGGTCGTACTCTGCGGCGACCTCAATGTCGCGCATGAGGAAATCGACCTCAAGAACCCTTCAAGCAACCGGAAGAATGCCGGTTTCTCCGATGAAGAGCGGGAGAAGTTCACCCTGCTTCTCGATGAAGGGTTCAAGGATACCTTCCGTACCCTCTACCCCGATACCATCAAGTATTCCTGGTGGACATACCGTTTCGGTGCCAGAAAAAGGAACGCCGGATGGCGCATCGACTATTTTGTCGTATCCGAGAGAATCATGGACAAGGTCGTCGACAGCGAGATTCACGACACCATCCATGGCAGCGACCATTGCCCTGTCTCGCTCACGATTGACCTTTAAAGCCACGCATGTGGCTTTTTTCTATTCAATTCCCTTAAACTGAAGTACAATGGAAATGAACATGAAAGGGGGTACGCCGATGAAAGCCTACCATCAAAAAGCCGAGGACGTCCTTAAAGCCCTCGAAACCGATCAGACTAAAGGTCTGAGCACCGCCGAGGTGGAAAAGCAGCGGGAAGCCTACGGAGCCAACCGTTTCAAAGAAGAAGCACGTCCGAACATCCTAAAGCTCGCGCTCCATGAAGCCAAGGAATTTTTAAACCTTTTGTTGGTCATTGCGGCGATCGTGAGTATCGTCGCGAGCGGACACTTAAGAGACGGGCTTTTCATTCTGGCGGTCGTCCTTTTCAACATCACCCTGAGCGTTGTCCAGACCCGGAAGGCAGAAAACGCGGTCGCCGCCCTTCAGGCGGTCTCAACGCCCCATGCGAAAGTCATAAGGGATGGCAACCATGCCATCATCGACCGTGAGGACGTCGTCGTCGGCGACATCCTCACGCTTGAAGCAGGCGATTATGTGCCTGCCGATACCCGTCTCATCGAGGCGAAGACCTTGAAAGTCGACGAGAGCACCCTGACCGGTGAGAGCGTGCCGGTGGACAAGGATAGCGATGCGATATTAAGCGAGAACACCATTCTTGCTGAGCGTGTCAACATGGCCTTTGGCGGGACCCTTGTGACCTATGGGCGCGGCCTTGGGGTTGTGACGTCCGTGGGCATGGAGAGCGAACTCGGAAGCATCGCCAGGCTTCTTGGAGACGTCGAGGATACGAAGACCCCGCTTCAAAAGAAGGTCGGCGCCCTTGGCAAGATGCTGGGGATTATCAGTGTCGCCGTCGTGATCATCCTTTTCATCGTCGGGCTTATCCGTGGCATGGAATGGATCGACATCTTCATGGTCAGTGTCAGCCTAGCGGTCGCAGCCATCCCTGAAGGGCTCCCCGCGGTCATCACAGTCATCCTTGCCCTCGGCATGCGCGACATGGCGAACAAGCATGCGATCGTCAAGAGCTTATCGGCGGTCGAGACGCTTGGAAGCGTCACGGTGATCGCTTCGGATAAGACCGGGACGCTCACTGAAAACAAGATGACCGTGAGAGAGGTCTATACCGACCAAAGGCACATCACCATCGACGACAAGGTGGAAGCATCCTCATCCACCATGACGATGCTTCTTGAAATCGGCGCTTTATGCAACGACGCCAACAAAAAAGAGGGAGGCTACATGGGCGACCCCACAGAAACCGCCCTGCTTGCCCTTTATGAGAAGACGGGTGAGGACCTGGACCGCTTGCGAAAAAACCATCCCAGGACCGATGAGATGCCCTTTGACAGCGAAAGGAAGCGCATGAGCACCAAGCACGCGTTCGATTCTGAGTCCAAGGTCCTTATCAAAGGGGCGCCCGAGTCCCTGATCCGCTTACTGACCCATATCATGGTCGAAGGCGAAGTCCGACCATTCACAGAAGACGATAAAGAGGCCATCCTCAAGGCGAACGGGACGATGACGCAAAAAGCCCTGAGGGTGCTTGCCTTCGCCTACAAGGAAGCGAGTGATTCCGGCGCGATCACCGAGGACACCCTCACGTTCGTCGGCCTTGCCGGCATGATCGACCCGCCCCGAGAAGCGGTGAAGGCGTCGATCAGGCTCTGCCATGGCGCCGGCATCCGGGTCGTGATGATCACGGGCGACCACAAGCATACCGCCACTGCGATCGCCCGCGATCTCGGCATCGCGAAGCCTTCGCAGGAAACGCTCGATGGGGAGATGCTTGAAGCCATGAGTGACGAAGCCCTCTATGAAAGCATCCCGGATGTGAATGTCTTTGCCCGGGTCTCACCCGTCCACAAGGTCCGCATCCTGAAGGCCCTTCAGCGTACCGGGGAGATCCCAAGCATGACCGGTGACGGTGTCAACGACGCCCCCGCCCTGAAACAGGCGGACATCGGGGTGGCGATGGGGACGGGGACCGACGTCTCCAAGGAAGCCGCCGACATGGTCCTTACCGATGACAACTTCATCTCGATTGTGAACGCGGTCGAAAGTGGACGCGTCATCTATCAGAACATCCGGAAGTTCGTGGGGTATCTCATCTCCTGCAACATCGGGGAGGTCACGCTGATCTTCATCGCCATCCTGATCGGCTGGGGGAGCCCGCTGCTCCCGCTTCAGATTCTCTGGGTCAACCTCGTCACGGATACGCTCCCCGCTTTTGCGCTCGGTCTGGAAAAGAAGGAAAGCGACGTCATGAACCAGCCACCGATCGACACCTCCGCGCGCATCATTGATAAGCGCATGGGCGTCACCATCGCCTTTCAGAGCGTCTTCCTGGCGGCGGCGGTCCTGCTATCTTTCAGGATCGGTGGCACTCTGTATGGAAGGGCGGCGGTCGGCACGACCTTCGCCTTCATCACCTTGATTACCGGTGAACTCTTAAGGACCTTCTCCGCAAGAAGCGAGACGAAAAGCGTCTTCGCCATGAACCCGTTTTCAAGCCGATGGGTGAACCTCGCCTTCATCGTCGGCGCGCTTTTATTACTCGGTGTCATCTACATCCCCGGTGTCAACACCCTTTTCAGGACCGATGTCGGCCTGACCCTCAGCCAGCTTTCCATCGCCCTTGGGCTTGGCTTTATTCCAGTCTTCGGTGGTGAACTCTCTAAAATCATCAAGCGCAAAATGTGATCGGTAAGAAAAACTTTTCAATTTCAGGCGTCTGCGTTATAATGAAATGCTATGACACGATTGAAAGGACGCTTCCAATGAAAAAAATCCTACTGACACTCATGCTATTTGTGACATTTACCCTGTCCGCCTGTACTTTGATGAACGATGAGTCGGACAATTCCAATTCCGACGATTCGCAGAAACTTGACATCTTCTATACCAATGACGTCCATGGGGCCATGGTGCGCGATGGCGACACCCTCGGTCTTGATTATATGGCGAACCTCATGACCACCTCAAAAGAGGCGAACCCCGATGATACGCTTATCCTCGATGGCGGTGATGCCTTTCAGGGCAGCGCCATCTCGAACTATTACGAAGGCGAGTCCTACATCGAGACGATGAACGCCATGGGGTATGACGCCATGGTGGTCGGCAACCACGAGTTCGACTGGGGGCTTGAGACCGTCACGGACCATTTCGCTGACGACGGCATCGCCGATTTCCCGCTTCTAGGCGCGAACGTCGTCGATGATGAGACTGGGGAGATTCCTGAAAACATCGACCCTTACACGGTCTTTGAAAAGGCCGGTCACACCATCGGTGTCATCGGCACCATCGGCTACGGCCTTGAAAGCAGCATCGCGCCTTCCATGGTGGAAGGGTATACGTTCGAGGATCCCGCACCGATTGTCAAGGAGCACGCTGAGACATTGCGTCAGGATGAAGGCGCGGATTTGGTGCTGCTTCTGACACACGACCCAGGCGATATCAATGACGAAGCGCTCGCTTTTGAAGGCGACGCCAAAATCGATGCCATCTTCAATGCCCACCATCATGACGTCTACGCCGACGTTGAAGACAATGTCCCGATCATCCAATCGGGTGGCTACGGCTCCCATGTCGGCCAGGTCGCGTTCACCTGGGATGAAAAAGGGCTTACGCGCGTGGACGCGGAAAACCATACCGCCGCCACGACGGGCGAACTCAGCGAACCCCACCCCGATGTGAAAGAAGTGGTGGATCGGTATAAAGACGACACGGACGCGATTTTCAACGAACCGATCATAGAGGCTCCCGATTCGCTCAGCCGTGGCCAGCTG
>JBKHIE010000088.1:0-5996 GCA_046538775.1 Candidatus Izemoplasmataceae bacterium | reverse complement strand
GTTCTGCCCATATTCGAAGGCAATCAGCGGCAATGTCGATGTCCGCATTCACCAAAGGTAAAAAGCCTGTAAATCCAAAAGTCCAGTCCGACTGGACTTTTTTTATGCCTGCAGGGGAACGAATCTTGCGACCTGTTCGACGTTCCCGGTGGTATCCAGTAAGTGCGTGCCACCGATGTCTTTCTAGAGGATGGCAGCGTCAACACCCTGGTCAGCAGTGGACAGCCAAACGCATCCTGTCTTGCGAAGAAGCGAAAATAAACGAATAAACATCGAAAACCCGGACCGATTTGATGATGAAAAGCGATCCGGGTATTTAGGCGTTCTATCAGAGGTTCTGGGCTTTCTCCGTGGTCTTGAAATGCACTTTGGCGACATTTTCAAGGAAAGGCAGTCCGTATTTGTCAATCAGGGTCCTGGCTTGGATGTCGACCTTCTTTGAAGCGCCTTTGAGCAGCTTGACGCCGATCCGCTCACTCATCTTGTCAAGCTTGTAGAGGAACGCGTAACGCGCGATGATGCTGGCGGCTGCGACACTTGCGTATTGGTTTTCGGCCCGGATTTTGAAGATGTCGGGGGTCACCGGGTCGGTGAAGTTCGCCAGGTATTTCATGTAGGTGTTTTTGACACAGAACTGGTCGATGATGACGGGGACGTCACGTTTTGTCTTGTTGATGACATTGCGCTGGACCTGCGAATGCAAATAGGCCTTGAGACTGTTCGCGTTATGGCCTTTTTCGATCAGGGTGTTGTATTTCTTGTTCGGGAGGGTGAGCAGTGAATAGGGAACAATCTTCATGAGCTTGGGCGCAATCTCGCGGATGGCATCGTCATCAAGCGTCTTTGAATCCTGGATCTTGAGTTTCCTCAGGCGGTCGACATACGTCGCATCGACGTAGGCCGCACAGACACTCAGGGGTCCGAAATAATCGCCGACACCGGATTCATCGCTGCCGATGGAAGCCATGTAGAAATCTTTGGGCTTCGCATCCGCTTTCGCTTCCTCCTGATCGGCAGGCAAGGGGGCTTCAAGTCCGAACATGTCAAGCCAAAAGAAAAAGACCTCTTCCGCACGTCGGCCTTGAAACATGGCTTTGTGGGAGGTATAGATGGTGATGGTGAGATCCCTGTCCTTGATCCGGGCGATGATGCTGCCCTCCTGGAAGGTTGTGATCTGTTCCTTGTAGAAGTCCATGAGGACGTCGATCTGCTTGATGGTAAGTGTCATGACAAAGTTCATGTTTTTCACACCCTTTAATGTATTTTACCACGAAATCTGTTAAAATGTAAGCGCAAAGAGGTGATCCCATGCAATTCGACCTGCAGCTTCTGGAATTCGACAAGATACGCAAGCACGTCTCAGCCAAGGCAAAAACCAAGGAGGGAAAAGACCATGCGGAGCGCATGGTTCCTTTTTCGGATGGCGCGACCATCAAGACCCATCTTCACGAGAGTGAAGAGGCGATGGTCTACTACAGGCAAAACGAACAGCCTTCCTTCGGGGGCATCCGTCCCATCCGTGAACCGGTGCGCCGAGCAGAGATCGGCAGCACCCTGGACGACAAGGCGTTCATGGACATCCACGCCCACATCGAGGTGTCCGCAAAGATCAAGCGCACCATGGAAGCCTTCAGCGAGGCCCTCGATGAAGCCTTCGACATCAACCGCTACGCCGAGCGGATCGAACCCCTCACCACCCTTAAGAAACAGATCGAACAGGTCTACGACACCGACGGGTCCATGAAGGACGACGCTTCGGTGAAACTCAGGACCATAAGGCAATCGCTCCAAAACACCCGCCGGAAGATCAAGACGACGCTTGAGAGCCTTCTCAAGCAGAAGAAGAGCCATCTGAGCGAACAGCTTGTCACCCTCCGCTACAACCGTTATTGCCTGCCCGTCAAGGCATCGGACAAGAACCAGGTCAAAGGCACCGTCCTCGATTACTCCTCAAGCGGCGAGACCGTCTACATCGAACCCGATTCCATCCAGGACCTAGGCGCCAAGATGGCCCGCCTCGAGGCCGATGAAACGAAAGAGATGGAAATCATCCGCACCAAGCTCTCCGGCCACATCGCCGCCTACAGCGAGGCGCTCTATGAAAACATCGAGATGGTCGGATGGCTCGATTTCCTGTTCGCAAAGGCCGCGTATGCCTATGATAAGGAAGGCACCGCCCCGAAGGTCGAAGACCGTGTCCACCTGATCAAGGCGCGCCACCCCCTGATCAAGGAGGATGAAGTGGTCGCGAACACCATCACCTTCGACGAAGGCGACACGATGATGATCATCACCGGGTCCAACACCGGTGGGAAGACCGTGACCCTGAAGACCGTCGGACTCCTGCAGCTGATGGCCCAAAGCGGCCTCATGATCCCGGCGCTCGAAGGCAGCATCATCCGTCCCTTCAAGGCCATCCGCGCCGACATCGGCGACGAACAGTCGATCGAACAGTCCCTGTCGACCTTCTCCTCCCACATGAGCCGCGTTGCAGACATCCTGACCCACTACGACGACGACCAGCTCATCCTGCTCGATGAAGTCGGAAGCGGGACCGACCCCAAGGAAGGCTCCGCCCTCGCCATGAGCATCCTGACCCACCTTCTGGATAAAGAAAGCCTCGTGGTCGCGACCACCCACTACCCCGAACTGAAAGCCTTCGCCTACACCAAGGAAAAAGTCATGAACGCGAGCGTCGAGTTCGACGAGAACACCTTGAAACCGACCTATCGCCTGCTTCTTAGGACGCCCGGGGAATCCCATGCGTTTTTGATTTCAAGACGCCTGGGGCTTCCTGAGACCATCGTCAAGGATGCCGAGGAAGACGTCCTCACCACAAAAAGCGATGTCTCCACCCTGATCGACAAGCTCAAGGAGGAAAGCCACAAGCTCGACCGTGAACTGAGACGCTATGAAAACCTGAACAAATCGGTCGAGCAGGAGAAATCCGACCTCCGGTCCTTGAAACAATCCCTGAAAAAAGAAAAGGAATCCCTGCGCGAGAGAGTCGAAGCGGAAAACGCAGAAGAGATGCGGAAACTCAGGGACAAGGCCAACCGTCTCATCGAAGAACTCGAGGCGATGAAGGAAAGTTCCTATAAACCGCATGAACTTGCAGAGAAGAAACACGAAGCCAAATCCCTCGCGACCTCAAAGAGCGAAGAGACCGCCGAGACACCGGATCGGCCTTTCAAACCCGGTGACACGGTCCGTGTCCTCAAATACAACCGTCCCGGCGAACTCATCGAGAAGAAGAAAAACGGCCGCTGGCTTGTAAAGATGGGCACGCTCAAAAGCCTCTTCGAGGAAGACGCGTTCGAACTGACCGAAGCCAAGGCGAAGGAAAAACCCAAAGAAACCCGCTCCGCCCCCTCCATCAAGAAGACGGTCTCGAAAAGCCTCGACCTGCGCGGCATGCGCGTCGAAGAGGCCAGGGATGCCCTTGAAAAATACCTCGATGACGCCGCCATCAGCAAACAGCCCTTTGCGACGATCATCCACGGTTTCGGCACCCTCGCCCTTCGCAAGATGGTCAAGGAACACCTGAAAGGCCACCCGCTTGTCAAAAGCTACCGTGATGGTGAGATGGGCGAAGGCGGACAGGGGGCGACCATCGTCTATTTCGAATGAAAACCGTATAAGCAAAACGATTGTAATACCGGTATTTTCTTTGTATAATACAACTACAGTAATAAAAGGAGGAGATTCAAATGGCAATTGTCTATGCTGATAGTTCAAACCTTGATGAAAATGTAAAAGACGGACTTGTATTGCTTGACTTCTACGCTGACTGGTGCGGCCCTTGCAAAATGCTCGGTCCTGTCGTAGAACAAGTCGATAGTGAAAACGACGACATCAAAGTTGTAAAAGTCAACGTCGATGAAAACATCGGCCTTGCCCAACAATACGGTGTCCAAGGCATCCCTTCGCTTTTCGTCCTAAAGGACGGTAAAGTGGTCGCCCAAAAAGCGGGATTCATGCCCAAGGACGCACTTGTTGACTGGGTTCGAAGCGCCTAAAGATTTAAAGCCTTGAAAAAGGCTTTTTTTCTTGCCGGGCTATCGGTCTTCAAGGGCTTCAAAAAGACCGATAGCCCGGCATTTTTCACTTTGAATGCCCTTTTCCGTTTCGTAAATCCACTGAATCGTGTATAATAGACGCGGTGATAATTATGGACGGTATCCTCATACTCGACAAACCCGCAGGACTGACTTCCCACGACTGCGTGAACATCGCACGAAAAGTCTTCAACACCCGAAAAGTCGGTCATTCAGGGACTTTGGACCCTGAAGCCTCCGGCGTCCTGGTCCTTGCTATCAACCGTGCGACCAGGATTCTGGAATTCTTGAACCAGGATGACAAGGTCTACCGCTTCACCGTCCGCTTCAACGAGACCACCGATACCCTCGACCATACCGGCACGGTGACGGGACAGATGAAGGGTCATTCCATCGATGGGCTTGAGCGGGTGCTCGAATCCTTCATCGGCCGTTACGACCAGACCCCGCCGGCCTATTCGGCGGTCAAGGTCAGGGGCAGGAAACTGTATGAATACGCCCGTGAGAACAAGGCGATCCCGAACGTGCCCCCACGACCGATCGACGTCCATTCGCTCGTCCGTGAGACCGACCCCGCCCGAGTCGACGGTTTTTACGATGTCACCTTCCGGGTGCATGCGTCCAAAGGGCTTTACGTGCGAAAACTCGCGTCCGACCTTGCGGATGCGCTTGGAACCATCGCCCATACCACCATGATCCGGCGTCTTAGGGCCGGCCATTTCAAAATCGAAGACAGCACGACCCTTGAGGCCATGAAAGCCAAGAAGCCCGGACTGATACCCATGAATGAAGCCTTGGTCACCATGCCCGAAGTCGTCCTTGATGACGCCTTGACAGCCCTGGTCAGGCATGGGCGCACGATCGAGCTCGACCGCACTGAAGCGATGGTCCGCCTGGTCAGAAACGGACGGCTCATCGCCATCTATGAAAAAGAAAGCGGTGCACGGTACCGTGCGAAAAAAGTGCTTGAAACCGGAGGGACTCCATGAAGATCATCCCATTGAACAGTGAAACCCCGAAAGCCCGGGTGGCTGCGGCCATCGGTTTTTTCGACGGCGTCCACACCGCCCATAGAAGCCTCATCGAGCGGATGAAGAAAGAAGCGAAGAAGCGTGGGATCGCCTCTGCGGTCATCACCTTCGACAAGCATCCGAAAAGCGTCCTTTCCGGTGAACCCTTTCACTACATCACCCCCTTGGCGAGGAAGCTTAGAAAGATCGAGGAATACGATGTCGATTTCATCTACCTCATCCGCTTCAACAGGGAAAAGGCCGCCCTGGACCCTAAAGCGTTCATCGAACGCTATCTCAGGAATGTCGAGGTGCTCGTATGCGGCTTTGACTTCTCATTCGGCCGTGATGCGAAAGGCACACCCGAAACTTTGAAAACCTACGGCGATTTCGAGACGGTGGTGCTCAAGCGCCAGGACCATGAAGGCGACAAGGTCGGTTCCACCGTCATCCGCGAAGCCATCGCGGCCGGCGACATGGAAAAGGCAAGAGTCCTTTTGGGGGAATACTACACCATCGAGGGGACAGTCATCCACGGTGCGAAAAAGGGGCGGACCATCGGGTACCCGACCGCGAACATCGACACGCACGAGTACCTTGTCCCGAAGGCAGGGGTCTACGCAAGCCGGACGAAGGTGAACGGGACCTGGCACGATTCCGTGAGCAGCATCGGCTACAATCCGACCTTGAACAAGAACGTCTCCCTGAGTGTCGAGAGCCACATCTTCGACTTTGATGAAGAGCTTTACGGCAGCGCGATCACCGTCGTCTTCATCAAACGGATCCGTGAAGAGCGCACGTTTTCATCCAAAGAGGCATTGATCGAACAGATCGACAAGGATGTCGTGGCGGCACGTACCATCCTAGGACGCTATAAATTGAATCAACCGTTATAAATGACTTGCAAAACGCATGATTTGTGCTATAA
>JBKHIE010000087.1:0-6018 GCA_046538775.1 Candidatus Izemoplasmataceae bacterium | reverse complement strand
TGGAGAGTGGCGCGGCTTATCCCCAGGTTGCGGGATTCCTGGTCACGCTCATGAGTGTCGGCGTTGTCTACTTCGCCGCTGAAAGCATCTTCTTTTCGAAGAAATCCGCCCTGGTCCGCAACCTGGTCAGTTTCATCGGGGCCATCATAGTCGTACTGGTCGTGATGGTGGTGTCATTATGAGGGCGTTCGTCAAGAAGCATAAATTCCTGCTTTTCACTTTGCTTGTCCTGGTCGTGATCACCATCATCGACATCAGACTCACCTATACCGCCCTTGACAACACCTGGTCGTATGTTCTCGACATGCTGATCATCGTTCCCCCGATCTTCATCCTGATCGGTCTTTTCGATGTCTGGATCGAGCGGGAGACGGTCATCCGCCACATGGGTGAGGAATCCGGTGCGCGCGGGATGGCGCTTGCATTCTTCCTGGGCGCTTTCAGTGCCGGACCCACGGTTGCGGCATTCCCGCTCGCGATGGTCATGCTCAAGAAGGGGGCGCGATACTCCAACGTCCTTTTCTTCCTGATGGTCTGGAGTTCGCTCAAGATTCCGGTTGTGTTCTATCAGTTCACCCAGCTCGGTTTCACCTTTGCGATGATCATCAATGTCACCATGTTCATCGTCTTTGTCCTTGGGGCGATCGTCTCAAGTTCGCTCTTTGAGGATGAAGAAGTCGAGGCTTTCCGTGAGAAGGCTGAAAATTACATAGTCTGAAGAAAAAAGTCAACCCTGGTTGACTTTTTTTATGAAGATGACCCTTGCCGGATGGTGTCGGGACATTAGAAGCACGATGGCTTAATTGAAGTGGGTCATGCGCTCCCAGTCCTCTGGAATCACTGAAGCCTTGGCCATGAACGCGCCAATCAGCATGCCGCGGTCGCTGCTTGCGCCCCCGATTTTCGTGTTCATCCTGACAGCCTCCTCGAATGAGTCCGTGTGAGCCAGGATGTGATAGATGAGCGGGATTGCATGCCCGATGGAACAGGCCGTCCCCGCGTAGGCTTTGATGAATGCCTTGGTGTCCTCGTACTCGAAGGCCTTTTCGAGCGCTTCCTGGTAATCCTCGGGGGCGTTCTCGATGGAGGCCTTGAGGGCTTTTTTTATTGGCATGCCTTTGAGGTTCTCAAAGACGGTATCAAAGGCGGTATAGAAGGCCCTGTAGTCTTTTATGTCAGTCAGTGTGCTTGCGAACGCCCAGGCCCTTTTGTTCGATTGGCCGATGGTCTTCATCACAAGATAAGGCACGAACCCGACGAGTTGGTCGTCGTTGATCCCAAGGGCTTTTGCGCCGGTCTTGAGTTGTTCGTTGAGATTGTTCAGCACCAGTTTCTTACCGTAGGATTCGACCCAGCCGGTGTATCCGCCTCCGGGTTTGAACTTGTCTAGAAGAAGGGCGGTGTAATCCTCAGGGGTGAATCCGGGATTCTCCTTGAGCGAGGCGAGGAGCCATTTGGCGATCTCGCCTTGGACGGAGACATCGCCCGCCTCGGCTTCAGGATAGGCGTAGAACGCCTTGCCTGCGCGCTTGTATTTACCGGGGTCGGGTTTTTGGAAGACCAGGTCCTCTTTCTGGGAGAGTTTTTCAAGATAGGGCATGTTGTAGATCCAGTTGAGACCGAGTGAAGCTGCGTTTGCGACGAGTGCGCCTTTCAAGAGTTCATCCATGCGACATTCCTCCTTGGTCTTATTATAACGCATATGGGGGAAATGGTCACCGCTTAGGCTTGGGTTGTGGCTCATCGATGATGCAACCGTTTAAATGAAGGCTACGGATGGTCATCGGGAATCATGAAATATCAAGGCATTCAAAGGCTGAGGGTCCCGAGCTTTTTTGGGGTCTATGGAATGGGCACGTGGTGGTTTCACCCTTATGATAGAACGTTTACATTTGAGAATTTTCAAAATCGAATGAAATGGAGCCCAATCTATGATAGACTGCAAAAAAAAATGAAAAGGAGCTTCTCTATGGATTTATTACTAGCACTACTGCCTGCATTGATCATGATTACGCTGGTGATCATGACGCGACGAGTCTTGCTGGCGTTAAGTGTAGGGGTTGTGATGGCGGCTTTCATATACGCTGAAGGCCATGCAGTAAACACCATGAAGTATCTTTTCGATTCGTTTTACGGCATTGCGACGAGCCTGGACTGGTATTTGCCTATCTTGGCGTTCGTGGTCTTGATCGGCGGTGTCACTTCGGTTTTGACACTGATCGGGGGCGTGCGTGCGTTTGCGTCCTGGAGTGTCTCCAAGGTGAAGAACCCGGTCGCTTCAGAAATCCTCACATGGGTGCTTGGGATCATCATCTGCATCGATGATTACTTCAACGCCCTTGTCATCGGTGAGATCTCGATACCGATCACGGATTCGTACAAGGTCTCGAGGGCCAAGCTTTCCTACATCATCGATTCGACGAGTGCGCCGGTCGTAATCATGATGCCGCTTTCGACCTGGGGTGCCTACATCATCGGCACCATGGGCGGTCTTTTCGAGGATGAAGGGTATACGCTTCATAGCGGTTTCTCCGGTTTCCTTGCGGCTGTCCCCTTCCAGTTCTATCCGATGACGGCCCTTATCATGGTGATACTCACGGTGGTCTATCGCCGCCATATCGGGGCGATGAAGCACTATGAGGGGTATGCAGAAGAAGACGATTCGAAACTCGATGCGCTGGAAGAGGAAATGCCTGAAGAAAAGGATACGGGTGTGACCCATTGGGCGCTGATCGTGACGGTCGGGTCCCTTGTGTTGATGACGCTTTTCGTCATGATTTGGAATGCCGGCTTCGACATGGGCGATGTCCTTAGTCAGGACATCACCATCCCGCTGTTCTTCGGAGGCCTCACGTCGTTCATCGTGGCCCTGGTGTTCGCGTTCATCGCGAAGAATGTCTCACCCGGTGAAATCTTCAAGACCGCGAGCATGGGCATCGGTGCGATGGCCAAGAGCGCGGTGCTGATTTTGGTCCTGGCGTGGATGGTTTCAGGCGCGATCCAGGATCTGGATGCGGGGTCGCTCATCGCCGATGCCATTGCGAGCGTCAATTTCTCGACCGCCATCATTCCGGCCGTGATGTTCCTGGTTGCAGGAGGCCTGGCCTTTGCGACCGGAACCAGCTGGGGCGCGTTTGGGATCCTCTTGCCGATCGCGGTGCCGATTGCGGTATCGACAGACCCCACCATCATGCCTGTCCTGATTGCGGCGGTCCTTGGTGGCGCGGTGTTCGGTGACCACTCTTCACCGGTATCCGACACGACCGTGCTTTCTGCGACCGGGGCGGGGGCGAAACTCCATGCCCACTTCATCAGCCAGCTGCCCTATGCAATCATGTCTGCCTTGATTGCGACGGTTGCGTACCTTGTCTACGGACTGAGTGGCGTATTGATGCTCGCTTACGCGGTCATGATACTCGGATTGTTTCTCTATGTGAAGCTGACAAAGGCGCATGCTTAACAATGATGGCCGGACATTCAATGTCCGGCCATTTTTTTATTTCCGCCTTAGATGCGTGGTCTTCATGAGGACAGCATCGAAGAAATGAAGCACCCCCGGCAACAAAAACAGGACAAAAAGCGCGGAGACGAACGCACCGCGAGCGATGAGGTTGCCCATGGTGTAGATGACCTTCTGTGAGGAGAAGATGCCGACCGCAAGACCTGCGGTGATGAGGATGAGCGCGGAGGTGAAGACCGTCGCGATGGATTGGTCCAAGGCGTTTTTGATGGCCGGATCTTTGGCATGCGCTTCTTTGTTTTCGAGGTAGTTGGACGCAATCAGGATGCCATAGTCGACGGTCGCCCCCATCTGGATCGCACTCACGACGATGTAGCCCATGAAGTGTAGGGGGGTGTCCATGAGCGCATTCACACTCATCGATGTCCAGATGGCGCCTTGGATGATGATGACGAGAATGAAAGGTAGGACGGCGGCCTTGAAGGTGACTGCCACAAGCAGGATGATCGCGGACACGGTGACCAGTGAAATCTTCAGAAGGTCTTCGTTGAATGTCGCTTCCAGGTCGTAGTTGGTGATCAGGGCGCCGGTAAGGTAGACCCCCTCTTCAAAATGGGCGGCGGCGGTGCTGTTCAGTGTCTCGACGTAATCGAAGGGATCATCGCCCTCTTCATCTAGGCCAAGGGTGAGGATGATGCGGCGTGCGCCGCCGTTTTCGAACATGGCCCTGGCATTTTCGAGGGTTTCATCCGCATCGTTCAGGGCCGCTTTCATCGATGGGTCCATGGCGTCGTCGATGGTCGCATGGGTTTCAATCAGGTCAACGGCGTAGTCGACCAGGGTGATGGCGGGAATGGGGGTGGGTTCGGTTGCGCCTGATTCGGTATGGTAAAAGGCGTAGGCGAGCTTGGCTTCCTCTTCATTGATCGCCCCTGAGGCTTGGGCGATCTCTTCGTAGGTGTAATCATCGTTCTGCGGCCAGTTGAGAAACACCATGACATTGTACGTATCGACAATGGTTTCACGTAAGGATTCCGTGAAGAATCCATCATAATCCCCACTTTGGACAGCGTCATGAAGAAAGGTGATCAAGGGCTTCATCTCGATGGTCTCATCGCCGAGGGCTTCATGGTCCATCCGGTAGAGGGTGAAGAGGATTTCGCCCATCAGGGGGTCCGCATCACCCATGGCGGCGATGTCTTCGGGGGTCAGGGGCTCATATGCGGTATTCGAGAGGGCCTGATAGTGTTTCAAGGCGGAGTCTTCCTGCTCGCCCAGGGCGTTCAGGAAGGCTTTTTCGTTTTCCAGGGATTCTCCGTCCGTTTCACTCATGAGGACGATGGTCTCCCTTTTTCCGAAGGTACGCGCTATCGTCTGTTCGCTTTTCAGATCGGGCGTGTCGGCGAAGGTGTAGGTGTTCGTGGAATGAATCAGGATGGCAAGGATGAAAAGGATCGCCGTGAGCACGGGGATGAAGGGGCGGCCTTTCATCGTGAAACCCTTCAGGATGGAGGCGGAAGGCCGGAAACTCCGTTTGGCGGTCTTTCCTATCAACGAAGAGGCCATGACGAAAAGCCCGGGCAGTATGACCATCACGCTGAGAAGTGAGATCACTATCCCTTTGGCGAGCACAAGGCCGAGGTCCAGGCCGATCTCGAAGGTCATGAACGATAGTGCGAGCATGCCTGCGACCGTGGTCAGCGAACTTGAAATGATCGGGCTGAATGATTTGTGCAAGGCCCTTTTCATGGTGTCGCCTGTGGATTCTTCAGGTTTTTTCTCGAAGTAGAAGCGGTTGATCAGGATGATCGAATAATTCATCGACAATCCAAGCTGCAAGACCGCTGCCACCGACTGGGTGACATAGGAGATCTCGCCATAGACCAGGTTGGATCCAAGGTTCATCGCGATGGCCATCGCGATGACGATGAAGAACATGAAAGGTTCCACCCATGACCGCGCGTTCAAAGCGAGCAACGTGAGCGTGATCAGCACGGCCATGAGAAGGATGATCGGGATTTCCTCGGTGACTGATTTTTGCAGGGTGTAGTTGGAATAGGCCTGGCCCCCAAGGTGAAAAACGAGGCCCTCATCCTCCAGGTATTCACGGGTGTCTTCGATCGCCTCGACGGCCGTGTCGCTGTAATTGTCATGGGTGGTGGTGATCTGGAGGAGGGCGTGTCCGTCCTTGTAGTAGGTTTCCCTTTCGCTTATGAAGGTGACGCGCTGGATGGATTCGTAGGCTTCAAGGTCGGCCTTGACGGCTTCAGCGTCTTTGGGCGGGATGTCTTCAAGCATGACATCGAACGAACCGCTTTCGCCGAATGCGTCGTGCATTCTTTCAAGGCCGATTCGCGTGTTGGAATCTTCGGGGAGGTAGTCCGCAAGGTTGTAATTGATCTTTACGCGCGGAATGAGCGCTATGGATAGAAGCGTCAAAACGAGGCTGATGGAAACGATGACCAAGCGTTTGTCGATGATGAAATGCGCGACCCTTTTCATACGATCACTCCATCCTTGCATTCACCATGGTTTTCAATTTCATTATATGACAGAGT
>JBKHIE010000010.1:0-24857 GCA_046538775.1 Candidatus Izemoplasmataceae bacterium | reverse complement strand
CTCTTGAACATGGATGCGACGGTGCATCTTGAAACCCCCAAACTGAGCGGGCATATCGATGCCATGCGCGAGACCATGGCAAAGGTCATGGGGGTTAAGCCCGAGCAGATCAGCATCAAGGCGACGACCGGTGAGAAAGTGGGCCCTGTTGGCCATAGTGAGGCCATTGAGGCAGAATGCGTCGTCCTGATTCAGAAAAAGGAACGAATTCTACCGCTATAGGAGAATGCAGTATGAGTCGGCCACCAGAAAAAATGCTCTATAGGAACAACCGGACCAAAGTCTTCTTCGGTGTCTGCCAGGGCATCGGCGAATACATGGGAACCGACCCCTTCGTCATCCGGCTGATTGCCGTGATCGCTTTTTTTGCGTCCGCCGGCACAGCCTTTTTAGTCTATTTACTCATGGCAGTCCTGCTGCCGACCAAAACCCAATTGATTAAGGAAGGAAAGATCATCGATGACAGATTCTGAAGAAACCCGCGATACCCATGAGCCGAAATCCATCGTGGAGACGGAAGTCGGCACATTTGAAATCATCAAGAATTACAGGGAGGCCTTTGAAACCAAGGCCTTTACAGAACGGTACGTGAAATACTTCGACCAATACCCCTACATCGTCGGGGACATCAGTGCCGACATGCTCAGACTCAAAGGGTTCAATTCCAACAACGAGCAGAAGATTTTTGATTACCTGATGGAGTCTGCGACGCCAAACGCGCCGTACTTCATTCTGAAACGGATCAAATAAGAGATTTCATTAGCGTTTCACACCCTCTTGAAAAGACTCTATAGTATAATGTTAAATGCAAGAGAGGTGTATACTTATGGATGAAAAGGAAATAGCACAAAAGGCTGAAGAAGTCATACGTAAAATCAGACCTTACATCAACCGCGATGGCGGCGATATCAAGTTCGTCAAATATGAGGACGGCATCGTCTATGTTCAGATGCTTGGCGCTTGTGTCGGATGCGCCCTCATCGATACCACGCTTACCGAAGGTGTCGAGGCCATCCTTCTTGAAGAGGTCCCAGGGATCATCGGGGTTGAAATGGTCTAGGGAGGCTACATTGTGAGTCCAGAGAAAAAGACCCATCGGCTGAACGATTTGAAAAACCGTGACACGGTCGTCAAGAAGCTTCGTGAGCGGGGTGTGTCCCTGGAAGCCATTGCGAAGATCACCCATGACCTCCAAGGGAAATACATTCCTTCACTCACTATGGCCATGTGCCTGAAACACGTCGAGAAGGTCGTGATGAAGCGGGAAGTCCAGAACGCGGTCCTGACAGGGCTCGAGCTCGACCGGCTTGCTGAGGAAGGCCATATTGAAGAGCCCCTCAGAAGCATGCTGCTTGAAGACCATGGTCTATATGGGATCGATGAGGTCCTTGCGCTTGCGATCGTCAATGTCTATGGCTCCATAGGCTTTACGAACTTCGGTTATGTGGATAAGATCAAACCCGGTGTGATCAGGGACGTCGATGAGACCGGCAAACAAGAAGGGAAATGCAACACGTTCCTCGATGACATCGTGGGTGCGATCGCTTCGGCTGCCGCAAGCAGTGTCGCCCACCGTTACGCTGAAAAGTAAGAGGGAATCCGTTGAGATTTCCTTTTTTTATGGTATACTATCTCTAGCTTGAAAAGAGGTGCGGCCTTATGAAAAAAGGCGATATTGTACAGGGTAGAGTGACCGCCATCAAACCTTATGGCGCATTTGTCCAGATTGATGAGAATACCTCTGGGATGATTCATATTTCTGAGATCAGCCACCGTTATGTCAAGGATGTATCAAACCATCTGGAAATCGGTAAACTCTATAATTTCGAAGTGCTTTCGTTTGAAGATGACGGAAAAATCAACCTCACGATGAAAAAAAGGAAACCCAAGCGAAAAAGGATGAACATCCATCTTAAGGACGGGTTTCTACCCCTTCGCAAGAAGCTTACCCAGTGGATTGACACATACAAGAAAAAAACATACACGTCCGAAGACTCAAAGCGTTCCAAAGAAATAAAGAACGACAAGGAGAATGATACGCATGATTGAACTTGATTTGACTTACGCGGAAGCCGCTTATAAAAAAGCCCTTGAAGATGACGGGATCGACCGTATAAGAAAAGCGCATGAAGCGCTTTTGAACGGCTCGGGGAAGGGCAGTGATTATACTGGATGGATCGATCTTCCTGATCGCATGCGGCCTGCAATCAAGGCGATTGAAGAAGCGTCTGAGACCATTGTACAGGACAACGATTATCTGCTTGTGATCGGTATCGGGGGATCGTATCTAGGAGCCAAGGCGGCGATTGAGGCCCTTTCTCCATACTACAACAGTGAATCGCGTGTCGAGGTCCTTTTTGCGGGGCATCATATATCAGGTGAATACATGGCCGACCTTATGGATTTCCTCAAGGACAAACGGTTCGCGATCAATGTGATCAGCAAATCCGGGACGACGACCGAACCCGCGATCGCTTTCAGGGCGTTTAAAGGCCTGCTTGAAAAGCAGGTCGGTAAAGAAGCGGCCAAGAAAAAGATCTTTGTCACTACGGACGCCTCCAAAGGCGCCCTCAGGAAACTTGCGGACGACGAGGGCTTCACCTCGTTTGTCATCGCCGATGATATCGGCGGGCGTTACAGTGTCTTGAGTCCTGTGGGGCTTCTGCCCATTGCGGCCGCGGGCATCGACATTGCATCGATGATCCGGGGGGCGAGCGAAGCCAGGCTTGATAGCCGCAAGGCCGACGAATCGAACCCGGCATACCAATACGTATTGACCCGTAACGCCCTTTATGAACAAGGGAAGAAAATCGAGATGTTCGTTCACTACGAACCCAAGCTTCATTTCCTCGGTGAATGGTGGAAACAGCTCTTCGGAGAGAGCGAGGGCAAGGAGAACAAGGGCCTGTTCCCCGCCAGCGCAGGGTTTACCACCGACCTTCATTCGCTCGGGCAATACATTCAGGAGGGCGAGCGTCATCTTTTTGAAACCGTCCTCAACATTAAAAATCCCCGCCGGTCTATCACGATCGAGGAAGATGAAGAGAATGCAGACCACCTGAACTACCTTGCAGGAAGGACTCTTGACTCGGTCAACAAGGGTGCCATGCATGCCACGCTGCTCGCCCACTATGACGGCGGGACGCCAAGCATCGTGATCAATCTTGAGAAGATGGACAGCGAAGCCTTTGGCTATCTGGTGTTTTTTTACGAAATGAGCTGTGCGCTCTCCGGTTACCTCCTCGGCGTCAACCCCTTTGACCAACCCGGGGTGGAAGCCTACAAGCGCAACATGTTTGCGTTGCTTGAAAAGCCTGGTTTCGAGGATGAGAGCGAACGGATCAAGAAGCGTATTTCCGATAAAAAAACACGATGACCTCAGGTCACGTGTTTTTTAAATGCTTAGCGAGGGCATCAAGGGTATCCCAGTCGAACACCTTGAAGGAGGCCGACTTGTCGGTCGCTTTCGCCTCGATCTGTTTGGTCTTAGGAAAGGTCTCCCCGTCACACTGGGCGTATTGCCGGGTGAACATCGCCGCCTGGACATGGTTGGCCTTTCGCATGAAGACAAAGCGCTTGAACTTCTTGTGGATTCCGAAATAGACGCTGAGAAAGATCAGGAACAAGAGCAGTTTTGACATTCCGTGCACAACCACGACATTGAACTGTTTGTCACTGAGTCTGGCGTCGGGTGCGAGGCGCATGCCGCCGCCGATGTATTCACCGCTGTTTATATTGACGAGATAGGCTTTTTTAAAAGTATGAAGGGTGCCATCCACCTTGACTTCCATGTAGGTGGGGGAATAACTCCAGAACGCTTTAAGGGTGTTGAGGAAATAGTTCATTCGCCTCTTATTCTTACTTCGGTTGACCTTGTGGGCGATGAGACCGTCGATGCCCATTCCGGCCCCGTTCATGAAAAAACGGTGTCTAGAACCGTAATCCAGACGGTTCACCCTTTGTTTCTCGGGTTTTTGTTTTTTCAAGGACCTTAGAAAATCATTGCCCGAGCCGTTCCCCATGACATAGATGTCCTGGGTGATGTGGAGGCTGTAGGTCTTATTGATGAAGGTGTTGATGGTTCCATCACCACCTAAGAGCAAAATCTTTATGTCTTCGGGCTTGTGTTTGATATAATGTTCAATGTCCTTTATCTTAAGAAGGCTTTTCAATCTGAAAGGGACCCTTTTTTCCTTGAAGTGGTCTATGACTTTCTTTGTGGTCCGTTTTGATTTCCTATTTTTGGACAAGGGATTGTGAAGTATGATGAACATGGGTATCAGCCTCCGGAAGATACTAGCATTATAGCATGATTTAGATGCAACATACATTGAAAAGAGGTGGTCTTGTGGAAAAGACCTTTACAGTAGAATCGCTGGCTCACATGCGGCGCTTTGCCAAAGAGGTGGCCAGACATGTCAGGCCCGGTTTTGTCATCGGACTTGAAGGGGACCTCGGTGCCGGGAAGACAACCTTCACACAGTTTTTAGGTGAGGCACTGGGTATTAAGGATACCATCAACTCCCCGACGTTCACCATCATGAAAATATATGAAGAGGGGCAGGTCCCTCTTTACCATATCGACGCCTACCGTCTGGATGGCATCGGTGCCGACTATGAATTGGAAGAATACATCGATGGCGATGGGCTTTGTGTCATTGAATGGTACAGCCGGATAGAGGCGATCATGCCTGAATCATTTCTTGCCTTCACCATCGAATGGACCGGCGAGGAACAGCGGAGGATCCATATGAAAGGAAGTGGACAGTATGAGGACATCGTCGCTAGCCTTGGTGCTTGACAGCGCCACGGACTATTTGTTCATAGGCCTTTACGACGGCGTTTCCACCCTGGATGAATACTACCAGAAAGGCAAAAAGAACCATTCGGTCAGACTCATGGACGAGGTCTCAAGCATGTTTGAACGTCATGATCTGAAACCGGCCGATTTATCGCGGATTGTTGTGGGGATCGGGCCCGGGAGCTATACCGGTGTCAGAATCGGCGTCGTTGTCGCCAAGATGATGGCCTGGGCTAAGGGAATACCGCTATTCACAGTAAGCAGCCTTGCCCTTAAGGCGACCGCCAAGGAGGGCACGGTCCTCTCCTGGATCGACGCCCGCAGGGGCCATGCTTTCCTGGGGCTGTATGAAGTCACGAAGACCACCATCGCAGCGCTTGAAGATGAGCATTACACCCATCTCAATGAATACAAGGCTTCACTCCCTGAAACGACACTTGAAGTAGAGGATGCGAAGCCGGATGTCAGGAAGCTACTTAACAGCGACCTCCTCATCCCGGTCGAAAACATCCACCACGTCGCGCCGGTCTATTTAAGGGAGACCGAGGCCGAACGGAACCTCAAGACCCAAGGGGCCAAGTGACCATGGACATCCGCGCGATGGACATGTCCGATGTGCCCTATGTCTATGCGCTTGAGACGGATGTGTTCGGAAAAAGCCTTGAAAAACCCATGCTTTATAGCGAATTGCTTCACAATGCGATGGCGCATTATTTCATCGGGCTTGAAGAAGGCGAGCGTATCGGTTATTTCGGACTCTGGATCACCGACCCCCACGCCGAGATTTTGAATTTTGCCGTGGATAAGAAATACCGGAGAAAAGGTTACGCTAAAGCCTTGTTGGGATACGCCATCGATTTTTGCAACGAACGACACGTAGATACCATGAGTTTGGAAGTGAGGCCCACCAACAAACCGGCGATCAGGCTTTATGAAAGCGCGGGGTTTGAGGTGGCCGCCAGACGCAAACGCTATTACAAGGACGGCGAGGACGCCTTCCTTATGACTAAGAAGATAGGAGGCTCATCATGAACGTATTAGGTGTGGAAAGCAGCTGTGATGAGACCAGTGTCAGTGTGACACGCGACGGGACCACCGTTTTGTCGAATGTGGTGTTCTCCCAGATTGATACCCATAAGGCCTTCGGAGGCGTTGTGCCGGAGGTGGCTTCCCGTGAACACATAAAAAGGATCACGGTCGTATTCGAAGAAGCCTTGAAACAAGCAGGCGTGAAGGCGGAAGACATCGACCTTGTGGCCGTCACCAAAGGTCCGGGATTGATCGGAAGCCTGCTTGTTGGCATCAACGGTGCCAAGGCGTTTGCGTTCGCCCATGACATCCCCATCATCGGGGTGCACCATATCGCCGGGCATATTTACGCCAACCAGATCGAGGACACGATGGAATTCCCGCTGGTGGCCCTTGTGGTCTCGGGGGGGCATACGGAGCTCATCCTGATGAAGGAACACTATGAATTCGAGAAGCTCGGGGAGACCCAGGACGATGCCGTAGGCGAAGCCTATGACAAGACCGCAAGAGTGCTCGGTCTTGGCTATCCCGGAGGCCCCATCATCGACAAGCTCGCCAAAGAGGCGAACCCGACCTACCCGATGCCGGTCATCCGTACCGAAGGCGCCTACGATTTCAGCTACAGCGGTCTCAAAAGCCACGTCATCAACATGGTCAACACCATGCGGATGAAAGGCGAAAGCATTGATGAGAAAGCCCTCGCGGCTTCATTTCAGGAAGCCGCGGTCGCCCATCTCATCGACAAGAGCCTGAAGGCGGTCGAGGATACGGGTGCGAAGATGTTCATAGTCGCGGGTGGCGTGTCTGCGAACCGTCATCTCAGGGCTGAAGTCGAGAAACACTTCAAGCATGTGAAGACCGCCGTCCCTCCCTTTGCCTATTGCACGGACAATGCGGCCATGATGGGCATTGCGGGGTATTATCAGTTTCAGAAACGCAAACCTACGGAATCCATGCGCATCAACGGCCATTCAAGACTCACTTTGGAATAGGTGGATTCACCTTGGTGTTTTGAACGCTTTTTAGTATACTGTAAGAGAAATGAAGGTGAGACCATGGAAAACAGCAATTTTATCCGCTCGATCATTGAAGAGGACATCCGCACCAAAAAGCACGCCTATCCGGTCACGCGTTTCCCGCCCGAACCCAATGGGTTCTTGCATCTGGGGCACGCCCGTGCCATCATCATGAACCACACCCTGGCGCATGACTTCGGAGGGTATTTCAATCTCCGCTTTGACGATACGAATCCCCTCAAGGAAGATTCCCTTTTTGTCGAGGGTATGAAACGGGATATCGCTTGGCTTGGCGCTGAATGGGAAAACCTTTTCTATGCGAGCAACTACTTTGACACCATGTATGAGAAGGCGGAGCTCCTGATCCGGAAGGGGCTTGCCTATGTCTGCGACTTGTCGATGGAAGCCATACGGAACTACCGTGGGGACCTCAAGAACCCCGGGAAGGAAAGCCCCTACCGGACCCGGTCCGTGGAAGAGAACCTCGAACTTTTCAGGGCGATGCGCGACGGCAAGTTCGAAGACGGAGCCAAGGTGCTCCGCGCCAAGATCGACATGAGCAGCCCGAACATCAACATGCGCGACCCGATCATCTATAGGATCCAGCGGGGTTACCACCACAACACTAAAGATAAATGGTGCATCTACCCCATGTATGACTTCGCCCATCCGCTCGAGGATGCGATCGAAGGCATCACGCATTCGCTTTGCAGCCTTGAATTCGAGGACCACCGTCCCCTTTACAACTGGTTCGTCAAGCACTGCGAGATGGAGCACCAACCGAGACAAATCGAGTTCGGCAAGCTCAAGATTGCCGGTCAGATCATCGGCAAGCGATCGATCCGAAAACTCGTCGAGGACGGCTATGTGGATGGCTGGGACGATCCCCGGCTCATCACCCTTTCGGGCCTCCGGCGGCGCGGTGTTCCACCAGAGGCCATACGGAATTTCATCCTGGCCCTCGGCCTTCCCAAAAGCGAAGGCGAGACCGAACTTGAGATGCTTGATGAATATGTACGCGACTACCTTAAACATGAAGCCCCCAGGATCCACGCGGTCATCGACCCGATTAAAGTCATCATCACCAACTACCCCGATGATGAAAGCGAAATCCTTAAAGCTCCCTACAACCGTGAGAACGAGGCTCTGGGAGCACGCGACCTCACGTTCAGCAACACCGTCTATATCGAACGCGATGACTTTTTGGAGGAAAAACCCAACAAGAAATGGAAACGGCTCTCCCTAGGCATCGAGGTACGCCTCATGCATGCCTATTTCATCAAGGCCAACGACGTCGAATACGATGAAGACGGCCGTGTGAAGACCATCTATGCGACGTATGACCCTCAGACCAAGAGCGGTTCAGGATTCAGCGACCGCAAACCCAACGGGAACATCCACTGGGTCGACGCCAAGACAGCCAGACCTGCGACCCTCCGTCTTTATGAGAACCTGACCAAGGACGACGTGCATGAAGATGCGCCCATGGAAGCGCGGATCAATCCGGACTCCAAGACCATAAAGCACGGGTTCATCGAATCCAATGCGCCCACCGGGAAGGACCAGAGGTTCCAGTTCGTGCGTCAGGGGTATTTCTCCCTCGATGAAAGCAGCACGGAAGATAACCCGGTCTTCAACCGCACGGTCTCACTGAAATCATCCTTCAAGCGCAAATGACCATCGATTTTAAGAATTGAAACAAAACCCTTGCATTTATTGGATATACCATGTATTATAGACCATGGACTTAAACGGAACTATGTACCAAGCACATTAAGCAACTGGGTTAGTACCCATTCTTATGAGCGCATAGCGTTTAAGAAACTTTAAAACGAATGGAGGAACACCCACATGACTGGAACAGTAAAATGGTTCAATGCAGAAAAAGGTTTCGGATTCATCACTACTGATGAAGGAAACGACGTTTTCGCACATTACTCACACATCGATCAAGAAGGCTTCAAAACACTCGAAGAAGGCGCCAAAGTCGAATTCGACGTTGTCGAAAGCGAAAAAGGCCCACAAGCCGAAAACATCAAAGAACTTTAAATCGTTCGAAAGACATATCCGCAAGGATGTGTCTTTTTTTTATGTCTTTAGTGACTTCCCCGAACAAGCTCAGTATAATAAGGACAGGAGGGATGACGATGCAAAAACGATTGAACCCGGGCGACCTTTTGACGGAAAAAGGATGGCTTAGCGAAGCGGGGTATGCGACTGAACCGCTCAAGACATACGACCCGAAACGCGTGCGGCATTCGCGACTCAAACAGAAGGAATGGGATTATTACTATGTCGAAAACGACGATTACGGAATCGCCTTCACCATGGCGGACAATGGCTACATGGGCCTTCTTTCTGTCAGTGTGATGGATTTTAAAAGAAAAAGCGTCCATACCAAGACCAAGACGCTTCTTTTGACTCTGGGGCGCCTAGGGCTTCCCACGACCTCTTTGGAAGGGGACGTGGAAGTTAAGAAGTCCAAGTTTCACATGGCATTCACAAATAATGGAAATCAACGGGTGATCGACGTCTTCATCGATAAGTTCCAAGGCGATAAGACATTCAACGCTTCTTTATCGATCTTTGATGAACCCAAAGACAGCATGGTCATAGCGACCCCTTTCAAAGAAGACAAGGGCATGTTTTACTACAACCGGAAAGTCCTTGGCTTCAAAGCGAGCGGACATGCATCCATTGGCAATAAAAGAATCGATTTTACCGAGGACAGTACCTTTGGACTGCTCGACTGGGGCCGTGGTGTCTGGCCGCATAAGGTCACCTGGTACTGGGCGGCCTTTCACGAACAAAGAAAAGACAAGGAAATCGCGCTCAATCTCGGGTATGGCTTCGGAGACCTTTCAAACGCCACCGAAAACATGGTCTTCATCAATGGAAAAGCGCACAAGCTCGGTGATATCGCCTTTGAAGTCCCGAGGGATGAGAAGACCGGTGAGCGGGTCCTGGATGAACCTTGGAGCTTTACTTCCAAAGATGGTCGGATCCACGGCATGTTCACGCCGGAATTGAAAAGGGTCGACCAGGTGGATCTGAAGGTGCTTAAAAGCCATCAGTATCAAGTCTTTGGAACGTTCAAGGGAACGGTGCTCCTTGAGGATGACACGTCACTGAAAATCGGCCCGATGCGTGGCTTTGCGGAGATAGTCGAAAACAAATGGTGAATGCACGAAGAGACGAGGGTTCTTGTGGGAAAACCCTCGTTTTTTTGGTATAATCTTGATAGGTGATTAAGAATGGATAACTTACTGAACGGTTTAAACGAACCACAAAAAAAAGCAGTCGAGACGACGGAAGGCCCCGTCATGGTCATTGCGGGCGCCGGAAGCGGAAAGACCAATGTATTGACGCGCAGAGTCGCTTACCTCATAGATCAGCTCGGCGTTCCGAAAATGAACATCCTCGCCATCACCTTCACCAACAAGGCGGCCGAGGAGATGCGTTTTCGGATCGGCAACCTGCTTGGGATTCCGACTAGGGGCATGTGGATCTCCACGTTTCACTCCATGTGTGCGCGGATGCTTCGGGAGCACATCGAATACCTGGATTATTCCAGGGACTTCCAGATCATCGACGACGATGATTCCACCCAGCTTGTCAAGATCATCATGCGTGACCTTGATATCGACCCGAAGCTCATCAAGCCGAGCAAGATGAAAAACCACGTGCTTCATGTCAAACGGGACCCAACGCTCCTCGATGAATACCAGGAACCGCTTGCGACCTATCTCAACAAAGTGTACCCCGCGTATCAAAGAAGACTCAAGAACAACAACCTCCTGGATTTCGACGACCTCCTCCTTCTCACCATCAAGATTCTGAAACAGGAACCCGCGGTGCGGGAATTCTACCACCGACAGTTCGAATACGTGATGGTCGATGAGTTCCAGGACACCAACGACCTGCAATACCAGCTGATCTCCCTTCTCAGCAATGAAAAGGGCAACGTCTTCATCGTCGGGGACGAGGACCAGAGCATCTATGCCTTCAGAGGCGCCAACATTGAGAACCTCCGAAAGTTCAAGCGGGATTTCAGGCAGCCCAAGCTGATTGTCCTTGAGCAGAACTACCGCAGCACGAACACCATCCTCAAGGCCGCCAACCAGGTGATCGCGTCCAATAAGAACCGGATTGAGAAAAACCTTTACTCCACCAAGGATGAAGGTAAGAAGATCCGTTACTTCAAAGGGATGAGCGAACGGGATGAAGCCGATTATGTGGTCGAGAAGATCCAAGAACTCTTGGCGAAAGGGTATACGTATGAGGATTTCGGCATCCTATACCGTACGAACAACACCTCGAGAATCTTTGAAGAGGCCTTCATGAAACGCCGTATTCCCTACGTCATCGTCGGGAATACGAGCTTTTTCAAGCGCAAGGAGATCAAAGACATCGTCGCCTATCTGAGACTTCTTTTGAATGTCGACGATGACTACAGTTTCCAGCGTGTCATCAATGAGCCCAAACGGGGCATCGGCCGGAAGACGGTCGAAAGACTCCGGGCCCATGCGACGAAAGAGGAACTGAGCCTCTTCAGGGCCATTGATGATGCGAAGACACCTTTGACAGGGCGCGCGCTTAAGAACCTCCAGGCCTTCAAAAAGATGATTGAAGGCCTGATCACACAGCTTTTCAAGACCGACTTCAACACCTTCCTTGACGACCTCCTTGAAACCACGGGGTATAAGGAGGCACTCAAGAAAGACGAGAAGGGGGATGTGCGCTATGAAAACATCCTCGAACTCAAGACCATGCTCAAAGAGAGTGAGAAAACCTACGATACCGAAGACAAGAAGACCATCCTCATCTATACGCTTGAAGACATCGCCCTCAAAAGCCAGGAAGACGACATCACCGATGAGGACGCCGTCACCCTCATGACGATGCACGCCGCCAAAGGCCTCGAATTCCCGGTGGTCTTCATCGTCGCGCTTGAACACGGCCTTTTTCCGCTCTACCGGAGCCTTGACAACCCCAAGGATCTAGAAGAGGAAAGACGGCTCATGTATGTAGCGGTGACGCGTGCTCAGGACCAGCTCTTCCTGACCAACGCCAAACAACGTTACCTATACGGTGAAATGACCCAGAACACCGACAGCGTCTTCATCCGTGAGATCGACAGCGAACTGATCGCACCCGAAGGGTACGCCATGCCCGGTGGCAGGCACCCGTCGTCACGGTTCACCAATTCCCGCAAGGAAGTGGTCGAACGCAACCGCAGGGCCCTTAACAATTATAAGCAGAACGATCTCAACAAAGGGGACAAGGTCATCCACAAGACCTTCGGGGAGGGTGTCGTCATCAGTGTCGCAAGCAACCAGTGCACCGTCGCCTTCTCCAAGGAACACGGGCTCAAGACCCTCATGAAAGACCATCCTTCCATCCGGAAGAAAGAAAAGCAGGTGTAAGCCATGGACGATGTGAAAAAGCGGATCGAGACCCTGAAGGAGAAACTCAACCGATACAATTACGAATACCACGTGCTCGACAATCCGAGTGTGAGCGACGTCGAATACGACCGGCTCATGCAGGAACTCATCGACCTTGAAAAGACCCACCCCGAATTCAAGACCAACGATTCACCGACCATGCGGGTCGGTGGGGATGTGCTCGACCATTTCGAGAAGGTCGAGCACGCCATTCCGATGCTCAGCCTGGACAATGCCTTCAGTGCCGAAGATCTGCGGGATTTCGACCGACGCGTAAAAAAAGTCACACCCGATGTGACCTATGTCGTGGAACCGAAGATTGATGGGCTTGCGGCTTCATTGATCTATGAAAACGGCCAGTTCGTCCGTGCCGCGACCCGCGGGAACGGCAGTGTCGGCGAGGACATCACCCATAATGTGCGCACCATCCGCAGTGTGCCCTTAAGCTTGAAAGAGGCCGTAGACATCGAAGTCCGCGGAGAAATCTACATGCGCAAAGCCGCATTCATGTCCTTAAATGAATCGCGAGAGGAAAAAGGGGAGAGCACCTTTAAAAACCCGAGGAACGCAGCCGCCGGAAGCATCCGCCAACTCGACAGCAAGGTGGCGGCCAAACGGGACCTCGACATGTTCATCTATGTCCAGACAGAGACCGACGAAGAAGCGGTAAAGACCCACATGGAGACCCTTGAGGAACTGAAGGCACTCGGATTCAAGGTCAACCCTGAAATCACGAAAGTGAAAACCATCGATGACGCCATCGACCGCACCATTCATTTTGAAAAGACCCGCGAACAATACCCCTACGAGATCGACGGTGTCGTCATCAAAGTGAATGAACGTCCGCTTTACAGCCGGATCGGCTATACAGCGCGCAGCCCCAAATGGGCGATCGCCTACAAGTTCAAGGCCGAAGAGGCCATGACCGTGATCGAGGACATCTTCTTCCAGGTCGGGAGGACCGGCCAGATCACACCGGTCGCCAAACTCACACCGACCGACATCCAAGGGAGCACCGTCGCCCGTGCGACCCTTCACAACGACGCCTACGTCAGACAAAAAGACATCCGCATCGGCGATTCCGTGACCATCCGCAAAGCCGGGGACATCATTCCGGAAGTCGTCGGTGTGATTGAGGAAAGGCGGACGGGCGAAGAGAAAGCTTTCAAGATGATCACCCGTTGCCCGGAATGCGGGAAACCGCTTCACAAGGACGAAGACGAAGCGGATACCTATTGCGTGAACCCGGAATGCCCCGCCCGGATGAGCGAAGGTCTGATCCATTTCGCCTCCCGTGGGGCCATGAACATTGAAGGGCTCGGGGAGCGCATCATCGAACACTTTCATACCGAAGGGTATCTTAAAACCATCCCCGACATCTACAAGCTTCATCACTACAAGGATGAACTCATCACCCTTGCAGGCTATGGCAAGAAAAGCATAGAGAAACTCCTGAGCAACATTGAAAAGTCGAAGTCAAACAGTCTTGAGCAACTTCTTTTCGGGCTGGGCATCCGTTTTGTCGGAAAGAAGGTATCGAAAGTGTTAGCCATGCATTTTGGCGATCTTTTTGCTATTATGGAAGCTGATGAGACGACGCTCACCTCCATCGATGAAATCGGCACGAAAATTGCCTCAAGCGTGGTCTCCTATTTTAACGATGAAACGAATCAAGCGATGATTCAAGAGCTAAAAGAACTAGGCCTGAATATGAAGTACACTGGAAAACGGCCCAAAGAGGGCGTCTTCACAAACAAGACCATTGTCCTCACAGGCTCGCTTTCCACCATGACCCGATCAGAAGCCAAATCCAAAATCGAAGCCGAAGGCGGAAAAGTCACCGGCTCCGTCTCGAAAAAGACCGACTACGTATGCGCCGGGGAGGACCCTGGCAGCAAGCTTGAGAAGGCACGTGATCTCGGTGTGGAAATCATCGACGAGGACACGCTCATCGAGATGCTTAACAATTAGGACGTGTTAGAATGAAAGACATCATCATTAAAGGTGCCAAGGAAAACAACTTGAAATCCCTTGATATCACCCTTCCCAAGGACAACCTCATCGTCATGACCGGCCTGAGCGGATCGGGGAAGACATCCCTGGCGTTCGATACCATCTACAAAGAAGGCCAACGCCGGTATGTCGAAAGTCTGAGCGCCTATGCGCGCCAGTTTTTAGGCAACCTCGAAAAACCGAATGTCGAATCGATCGAGGGGCTTTCTCCAGCCATTTCCATCGATCAGAAATCAACATCCAAAAACCCCCGCAGTACGGTCGGGACCGTCACCGAGATCTACGATTATCTCCGGTTGCTCTATGCGCGGATCGGGACTCCGATCTGCCCGACACACGGGGTGGAGATCACCTCCCAGAGCATCGAGGAGATGACTGAAAAGGTCCTCGAGTTCGAAGAGGGCAGCCGTATTCAGATCCTTGCGCCGGTCATACGCGGTCGCAAGGGCACTCACAAACATACCCTTGAATCCCTCAGGAAAGACGGATACGTCCGTGTACGTGTCAACGGGGATATCCGGGACCTTGAAGAAACCATCGAGCTTGATAAAAACAAAAAGCATGACATCGAGGTGGTCATCGACCGGCTCAAGATGCGCGAAGGTATTCGCTCCCGCCTTTTCGATTCGCTCGAGACCGCAAGCAATCTGGCAGAGGGCAAGGTCATCGTCCTGGAGAACAGTAAAGTGCATACATTCAGTGAAGCCTTCGCCTGTCCGTTCTGTGATTTCTCGATCTCCGAACTCGAACCCCGTCTTTTTTCGTTCAATGCGCCCTATGGTGCGTGTGATGTCTGTTCAGGGCTCGGGTATCTACGTAAAATCGATGTGGAACTGTTGATTCCAAACCCGAACCTTTCGGTCTATGAAGGGGCCATCAACGGTTGGAAGAACACCACGGCCTACCATTTCAAACAACTCGAAGCGATGGCGAACTATTACAAGATTGATTTGAGAAAACCCTTCAAGAAACTCAAAGACACCGAGAAAGACCGGATCCTTTACGGATCGGATGAGAAGATCCCATTCAAGTTCAAGGGGAAGACAAGCAGCATCCAGCATGAGAAGTTTGATTTCTACGAAGGGGTCGTCAAGAACCTTGAACGCAGGTATGTCGAAACCACATCCAAGTTCATCCGCGACTGGATCGAAGGGATGATGGCGGAACAAGAATGCCCGAAATGCCATGGCAAGAAACTGAATGAGGAAGCGCTCAGCGTCAAGGTCGGCGGCATCGACATCATCGCGATGACCGACATGAGCATCACCGATCTCATTGATTTTCTCGATAACCTCGACCTATCGACAACCGACAGGAAAATCAGCGAGATGGTGCTCAAGGAAATCAAGAACAGGCTTTCCTTCCTCAAAGACGTGGGACTCGGGTACCTCACACTCTCAAGACGGGCCGCCACCTTGTCCGGGGGCGAGGCCCAAAGGATCCGCCTTGCCACCCAGATCGGGTCGCGCCTGACCGGTGTGCTCTATGTGCTCGATGAACCATCCATCGGGCTTCACCAGCGCGACAACATCAAATTGATCAATACGCTCAAATCCATGCGGGACCTCGGAAACACCCTGATTGTGGTCGAACACGATGAAGAGACCATGGAACTCGCCGACCAGATTGTCGACATCGGACCCGGCGCGGGTGAGAACGGCGGTGAACTTGTCTTCCAGGGTACGTATGAAGAAATCCTGAAAGCCGACCACAGCATCACCGGCCAGTACCTTTCCAAACAGAAATCCATTCCCATCCCAAACAAGAGAAGAAAACCGGGAAATGGCTTTGTCAAGGTCAAAGGCGCACGAGAAAACAACCTTAAAAACATCGATGTGAAGTTCCCGAAAGGACTGCTCACCGTCGTGACGGGGGTCAGCGGGAGTGGCAAGAGCTCGCTTGTGAACAGTTGTCTCTTTACAGGGCTGCACAACCTCGTCTACCCCAAGAAGATTCCTCATGGGGATTTCGACAGCATTCAGAATGCCGAGGATATCGGCAAGATCATCAACATCGACCAATCGCCGATCGGAAGGACCCCGCGCAGCAACCCGGGGACCTATACCGGCGTCTTCGACGAGATCCGCGCCATCTTCGCGATGACCAACGAAGCCAAGCAAAGAGGGTACGACAAGGGCCGTTTCAGTTTCAATGTAAAGGGCGGCCGCTGCGAGACATGCCATGGCGACGGGGTCATCAAGATTGAAATGCACTTCCTGCCAGACGTCTATGTTCCATGTGAGGCGTGCGGGGGCAAACGTTACAACAAGGAGACCTTGCAGGTCACTTACAAGGGCAAGACCATTGCGGATGTCCTTGACCTCACCATTGATGAGGCCATGCCCTTCTTCGAAAACATCCCGAAAATCCATCATAAGCTCAAGACCCTGCAGGATGTCGGCTTGGGCTACATCCGGATCGGCCAGCCGGCGCCGACACTGTCGGGCGGTGAAGCGCAGCGTGTCAAGCTCTCAAAAGAGCTTAACAAGCGGATCACCCCCGATACGTTCTACATTCTCGACGAACCGACCACCGGGCTTCATTCCGATGATGTCAAGCGATTGCTAGAGGTCATCGACAACATAGTGAGCGAAGGTGCGACGGTTGTCATCATTGAACACAACCTTGATGTCATCAAGGTTGCCGACCACATCATCGACCTCGGACCTGAAGGCGGAGAGGCCGGCGGTACCATTCTTGTCGAAGGCCCGCCTGAGAAAATTATCAAATCTAAAGACAGTCACACTGCACGGTATCTTGAAGCTGTCTTGAAGGGATGATGCCCAATGGATGAAGAAGAAAAACATCGGAAATCAGAAGAAGAAAAAGCCAAAGAGGACCACAAGGACCACAAGGACAGCTCCGACAGCACCCATAATCAAAAGCAGCATGACAACCGGTCCAACGAGGCAAAGAAAAAAGAGCTCGAGAAGCTTCTAAAAGAGATGAAGAAGATTGAGCAGAAACAAAAGAAACAATCACCCAAGGGACCCAGGATGGTGAAAATCGAGTTTGGAAGCATATTCCATCCGAATCCGCTTGTCAACTTCCTGATGTACTACCTTTTAAACCTGGTGGTGATCTATAGCCTTTTCGAGGTGTTTTCCTTTGTGGAATACGAGGATGATCTGCCCACCATTCTTCTTTTCGTGGTTGCCTATACCGTTTTTGAGACGGTATTCAGACAATACCTCGTCTTCAACCATTTCAGATTCGTGCTTCGCACTTTTGGCTTTATTTTCTTCTTTGGCTATCTGAGCATCTTCTATATCCTTGATTCCTATGTCTTCACCACAATCGGGTTCGTCAACGAGACACTGCTTATCATCTTCGTGGGTATGTTCATCGTTTTTCGCTACCTGCTCGCTCAGATGGTCAAACAGCTTCTTTTCAAGATGAAAGGGTGATTGGATGCATATCACAATCGAACAGCTCGTCAAGGATTACAACATGGAAGTCATCAGTGGACATGAAGGTTTGTCCGGTAAGATCGAAGACTCACAGCTCACCCGTCCGGGGCTGGAACTCGCCGGCCTTTTCGACTTCTTTGAGCAAGACCGGGTCCAGATCTTCGGCAGCAAGGAAGTGACATTCTACGGTTGGCTCAACGATGAGGACAAGAACATCCGCATCGACATGCTTTTTCAAAGAAGGCCGCCCGCATTCGTCTTCTCTAAACATGTCGAAGTACCCGAACTCTTCAAGCAAAAAGGGGACGAGTACGGCATTCCAGTCCTGAAGAGCAGCATGCGGACCAGCGAGCTCTTCAGCAGCCTTTACCAATACCTCTTTGCCAAACTCGCACCACGAAGGACCCTTCATGGGACCTTGGTCGATATCAGCGGGGTCGGGGTGCTGCTTCGCGGCAAGAGCGGAATCGGCAAGAGCGAAGTCGCGCTCGAGCTTGTCCGGCGCGGTCATCAGCTTGTCGCCGACGACCGTGTGGACTATTATGAGCGTGAGATCGGAAACGTCATCGGCGAAGCCCCGAAGCTCCTTGCCAAGCACCTTGAGATCCGCGGTGTCGGCATTGTCAATGTCGTCAAGCTCTTCGGCGCAAGCGCGTTCAAGGAAAACAAGCGGATCATGCTGATTGTGGACCTTGTCAGTTTCGAAAAGGACAACGATTACGATCGTCTCGGACTCAATATCCGGACGGAAAAGCTTTTCGAGACCGAAGTGACCCACATGACCATACCGGTCACAGCCGCCCGCAGTGTGGCATCGCTTGTCGAAGTGGCTGCGCTCAATGCAAGGCTTCATTTCCTGGGGACGAACATGGCCAAGGATTTTACAGACGCGCTCGATAACGAGATCAAAGAAAAACTCAAAATGAAAAACAAAGGACACTAACAAACTATATTCTAGATGAAGAAGGGATTCACATGTCGATATTACTCAATACGCTCACAAAAGCCCACGAGGGTGATTACGAGCCATTATCCAACGTACTGTTTGAAATCGGACCGGTGACGGTCTATATGTACAGTTTCATGATTCTCCTGGGTGTCCTGACGGCACTCATGCTCGGTCTGCGTGAAGGCAAGCGTCTCGGGGTCGACCCTGACCACATCATTGACGGACTCATCATCATACTGCCGCTTTCCATTATTGGAGCACGGCTTTATTATGTCATTTTCGAATGGAGCTATTACAGCGACAACCTGACAAGGATCTTTGCGATCCAGCAAGGCGGACTTGCCATCCATGGCGGATTCATCGTGGCGGTGATCAGCGCCTACGTCTACACCCGGATCCGCAAGATGGACCTCTTCAAGGTCCTGGATTTGATGGCACCGGGATTCATCATCGCCCAAGCTTTCGGCCGCTGGGGGAACTTCTTCAACCAGGAGGCCCACGGTGGGGTTGTGGGCGGTGTTGAAAACGGTGGTACCGTTCTTAGCCATCCTGAACAATTCAGCTTTCTGCATGAGACCTTGCGCATTCCTGAATTCATCGTCAACATGATGTATATCAACAACGGGCCTGACGGAACGAACTACTACCATCCGACATTCCTGTATGAGTCCGTCTGGAACCTTCTGGGCTTTGCGCTGATCCTTGTCTTGAGACGCACCAGGTTCATGCGCTCGGGCGACATGGTCGGGGTCTATCTCATCTGGTATTCTATTGGACGTTTCTTCATCGAGGCGATGCGCACCGACTCCCTTTACATCGGCGATACCGGGATTCGCGTTGCACAAGTGATCTCCATCCTCATGGTGCTTCTGGGCATAGCGGTTTTCGTCCTGAACCGATTTGTCTTCAACCGTAAGCATTATGCTAAAGTTTTGAATGAAAATGATTTATAATGTTGACCGAGGTGATTGAATTTTATGTATGATGTATTGATTATTGGCGCTGGCCCGGGTGGTATGACCGCGGCCATCTATACGCAGCGCGCCAACTTAAAAACAGCAATGATTGAGAAAGCTGCACCCGGAGGGTACATGCTGGATACCTGGGAAATTGAAAACTATCCCGGTGTCGGAGTTGTCTCCGGTTTCGAACTCAGCGACAAGATGTTCAAACATACCCAGGAACTCGGGGTCGAATACCTTTATGGTGATGTGACCAAGATTGAAACCGACGGCAAGGTCAAGAAGGTTCATACGGCGGACGACAAGGTCTATGAAACAAAGGCGCTGATCCTCGCAAGCGGCACCAACCCGCGCAAGGTCGGCGTTCCCGGTGAAGACAAGTTCATCAGCAAGGGCATCAGCTTCTGCGCCGTATGCGACGGAGCCTTCTTCAAGGACAAGGAAGTCATCGTCCTCGGCGGCGGGAACAGCGCCCTGGATGAAGCCATCTATCTGACGACCATGAATGTCAAAGTGACCATCATCAACATTCTTCCCGATCTTCAAGCGGACAAGGGAACGATTGAAAAAGCCAAGAAAAACGACAAGATCGATTTCATTCTCGGTCATGAAGTGGTCTCATTCAATGGTGAGGATAAGCTTGAAAGTGCGACCATCCGCGATGTTGAAACGAAAGAGGAGCGCACCTTGGAAGTCCAGGGAACGTTCATCTTCATCGGCCAGATTCCAAACACTGAATATGTGAAGGACCTTGGCATCACCAATGAACAAGGCTATATCAAGACCAATGACAAGATGGAGACCGGCATTCCCGGCATCTATGCGATTGGCGATGTCATCGAAAAAGACCTGAGACAGATTGTGACCGCAACCAGCGATGGCGCGATCGCAAGTCAGCAGGTTGCCAAATACATTGAAAGCTTTGAAGAGTAAGGTCGAATCCGAAGAATAAACGATGAGTTTTCATCGTTTTTTCTTTGGGATTGCGTTATAATGAAACAAGAAAAGACGGTGATGGTATGCGGACACTTTTTTATGTCTTGGTGTATGGGTTTTTCGGATACATCCTTGAGAGGATTATCAACCTGGTCGCTTATGGGACTTGGTTCGATAACCGTGTACTCACACTTCCGATCCAACCGATGTACGGGGTCGGGATTGTGTTGGCCATCATTGTGTTCCGCCTAATTAAGCGGTTTCCCATCCATTCAACCGTTCAGGTCCTGCTCGTGTTCTTCGTTGCAATCCTGACAACCGCATTGAGCGAATGGGTTTCGGGTGAAGGGTATTTGTGGTTGCATGGGACAAGGCTCTGGGATTATGGCGATACCTTTCCCATGTGCGGCTATCCGTTTGTCTGCTGGCTTCCCACCACGCTTTTCGGAATCCTGAGCGGCCTTGTGGTGCTATGCATCCATCCCTTGTTGGAACCATGCATCAATAAATGGCCGAAATGGGTTTTATACGGCGTATTGAGCCTCTTCTTCCTTGATGTGGCCATCACCTATGCGTCGTTGGTGTCATCGTAGTTTTCCTATTTGGAGGGGATTCCATTGTCATTTACATCGGATACTAAAAAAGAACTCATCAACGTCCCTCAGGATACGTGTTGTGAAATTGCGTCGTTAAGCGCAATGCTTGCGATCAACGGATACCTTTCCCTTTCAAGCGAGGGCATGCGGGTCGTGTTTCAGACAACGAGTCTCCCGCTGGCAAGGAAAGTGATTGCAACAATCAAGAAGCTTTATGGTGTCCGTGTCGACGTGCTTTATAAGAAAGGGGTCAGGCTCAACAAGAAAAACCAATACATCGTGACCGTCAAGGAAAGGGTCATGACCATCATCCGTGAACTTGGACTGATGGATGAGGAGACTGGCTACGCTCAATCGATCGATGACACCATCATCATGAAGGATTGCGATAAACGGGCCTATCTTAGAGGGGCCTTTCTTGCAAGCGGGTCTGTGAATGCGCCGGTATCCTCAAGTTACCACCTGGAAATCAGCGTTCCGCATGAACGTTACGCTGAATCGCTTAAGGACCTTTTCAATGAGTTCCAGCTGAAGGCGAAGACATTGAAGAAGAAAAACCATTACCTTGTCTATGTGAAGGATTCTGAGAAGATTTCGGACTTCCTGAGGATTGTCGATGCGCACAATGCGCTCTTCAATTTCGAGGATGAACGCATCAAGCGCGATTTCGTCAATTCCATCACCCGCGTCATGAACATGGAGATCGCCAATCAGAACAAGACCTTTGAAGCCGCGAACAGACAGCTCAAGCAAATCGAGATCGTCGAAAGGATCTACGATGAAGATGAGATCCCCCCGAGTGTCCATGAAGCGATCTTCCTCAGGAAGACCTATCCCGAGGCCTCGCTCAACGAGCTGAGCGAGCTCTCCAAGAACCACTACAACAAACAGATTTCCAAATCCGGTTTGAATCATCGCTTCAGGGCGATTGCGAAACTGGCCAACAAGGCGGTGGACGAGTATGCGGATTAAAGGGATCGGCATTGACCTTGTCGAATTCGAAGAAATCGAAGAACATCTGAACGATGCGTTTGTCGAGCGGATTCTCTCTGAAAGGGAACTTGATGCCTACCATGCCCTTCGAAGTGAAAAACGCCGATTGGAGTACCTTGCCGGAAGGTTTGCGGTCAAGGAGGCCTACACCAAGGCCTATGGCCATTTTGAGGCTCCCCTCAATTTCAAAGATGTGAGTGTTTTACCTGACGAGCACGGACAACCTAGTATACAATCAAGCTACAGACCTGAAGACATGTGCCTTGTGAGTCTCTCACACAGCCCCCACTATGTCGTGGCTGTATGCCAAGTGATGCAACCGGAGTGTGATGGACTTGAATAAGCTACTTTATTTACTACCGTTGATTTTGATTCTCACCCTTTCAGCCTGCGGGTATAAGGATTACGGCGGGTACACCTACCAGGATTTCGACCACCTCGACGACTGGGAGGAAATCGATACCGTCGGCGAGGATGACCATGAATTCCTCTACATCTACGACAGGGATTTCAAAGGCACTTCCTGTCTCGGCTGCGACGTTGTGAATGAGGATCTTTTCAAGTTCGCCAAAGAGGGCGACCATGAAAAGTCATTCATCTTTGTCAACGCCCGGGAGATAGCCGGTACACGGCCGCCCCACATCATCGACCGCGCCCCGAGACTTTATATCGTCAAGGACGGGGAAGTGGTTGATGAATACCCGAGCGCACGTGAAATAAAGGAATTCATTGAAACGTTTGAGGATGGGGACTATACATGGCCAGAACCGTCTTCAGACTCTGAATAGACCCTGATTAGGAGCGATTCATCATGAATAAGAGCAAACACCCCACCATTCTCTACATCCTGATTGGGCTTTTGGTTTTTGCAGCAGCCATCGGTCCAATCTATAACGCCTTCAGTGACGACGCCCATGAACACGCGTTTGACTACAACGATATAAGCGGCATGGGCCAGGACGGGTTCGAAGTGCTCTACCGCTATCACCCGGATTGCGGAGTCTGCCAGTCCATTGCGGCGGACGTGGACGACTTTGAAGACGACAATGCTCAGGAGATCCCCTTTCATAGGGTGCATATCGACCATGAAGAGAACCTTCCGGACGGTCTTGAGACCGGTGTTCCGACAGTCCTCGTCATCAAGGACGGATCCATTGTGGATGAATTTGTCGGAGGAGACGAAGTACCCCGGTTTTTTGATGATGTGAATGACGGGTCCTATGCTGCAGACTGACGTTGGATTGTAGGATTGAACCACCAGGACCATGCAATCACTCTGGTGTTTATCTAAGTCGATAACCAGGCGGGCATTCCGGGGCTGATATAAGCCTCTGGAATGTAGCCTGGTGTATTGACAGCTACAGTGAAATGTATTATTATAGAATAGCTTGTCACGGAGTAGTACTCAAGTTGGCTGAAGAGGTGCCCCTGCTAAGGGCATAGGTCGGCAACCCCGACGCGAGGGTTCAAATCCCTCCTACTCCGCCATCCGGCCCGTTGGAGAAGCGGTTCAACTCACTAGCCTTTCACGCTAGCATTCACGGGTTCGAATCCCGTACGGGTCACCATCTTAGGATGCATGCACGTTCCCACCGCTGGGGCGTGCTTTTTTTATGATTTGGCTTTTGAATGGGGTTATCCACATGCTATAATCTATATGAGGAGGGGTACAATGGCTGACCCTAGGATTGCGCAAAAAGGGCCTTTCATGGTAGAACTAGAAAAAGGGAAAACATATTACTGGTGTCAGTGCGGACGCAGTGAGAGCCAACCGTTCTGCGACGGTTCGCACACGGTGACGGAATTCAAGCCCAAGGCGTTTAAGGCTCCCGAAGGAGGGACCGCTGCGCTTTGTGGGTGCAAACGGACCAAGAATCCCCCGTATTGCGATCGCACCCATCGTACGTTCTAAACGGTGAAGGGCCAAAGAAGGCCTTCTATTCAGCGTTTTCAAAATATGGCAACGAGGGTTGCTCAAGAGGTGGTACAGTGCACAAACCTGAAGAAGCATCAAAAATAGCAACGGTCATCGGATTGGTCTTTGATGGCATTGGGATGTTTGGAATGCTTGCGGTCGCGGCTGCGGTCAACGTGGCTGAAGTCTTCACCGTGGATCTGTTCTTGGATGAAGGCCTCACGCAAAGCGAAGCGGAGCTCATGGTAGACATCCTCGACGTTCTTGGAGTCGTATTCTTTGTGGCCGGCGGCATCTTTCTGATTGTATTCATGGTCAATATCGTCCTCTTTACGAAACTGATCAACGGTCGTTTCAACGCCGAGAAAGCCTCCAAAACTTACCTGTATCAGATTGTATGGGGAGCCATCAACCTTCTCTTCAATCAGATTTCCGGGATTGCCCATCTCATCAGCGGCATCAAGGGACGCAGCACCAAGCTACAATCGAACCGGTTCGAAGAGGAATAAAAAAATACCGACCGCATTGGTCGGTATTCAACGTTGATTGCGTTTTATTTCCTCATAGGCCAGCCCTTTGAAGAAAAGTTCTGCGGTCTCGTAGTTCGATGCCAGGGGTATTTCATAGACATCGACCAGACGGAAGAAAGCGGACACGTCCGGTTCATGGGGCTGAGGCGTCAGCGGATCTCTGAAAAAGAGTACCATGTCGACCTTTCCCTGGGCAATGCGGGCGCCGATCCCCTGGTCGCCCCCGAGCGGTCCCGATTGAAACCGCCTGACCTTAAGGC
>JBKHIE010000009.1:0-25024 GCA_046538775.1 Candidatus Izemoplasmataceae bacterium | reverse complement strand
CTGTTCCCCTGTATCGGGCTGGGAGATGATAAGATTATCGGTGTCGACGCCGAGCGCTTTCGCGTACGTCGGGTCAAGCGCGTGTTCCGCATCGATGAACGCGGCATACCCCCCGTTTTTCTGTGCTGAAGCGATTGCATGCAGCGCAAAGGTGGTCTTACCTGAGGATTCCGGACCATACATCTCAATGATGCGCCCGCGGGGATACCCTCCGACACCCAGGGCTTCATCCAGTGCCAATGATCCGCTTGAAATGGTTTCGACGTCCCGTATGGCGCCTTCATCCCCAAGCAGCATCACCGACCCTTTGCCATGGTCTTTTTCAATATCCTTCATGGCCTGGTCCAATGCTTTTTTACGGTCTTCGTTCTTAGCCAATATTCACGCCTCCTTCAAAATGCTGTTCAACTTTATGATACACATTACCGGTGGTTTTTTCTTTTTTATTTTGATGCCGTCAGGATGGATTTGTTCTTGATGACGTATTCCATGCCGCTGATGACCGTGAGTGCCACCCCGACGTATAAGAGGATCAACCCTGCGAGTTCGACATGGACGAGGAGCAAGATGAGCGCGACCATGGTGGACGCGGTCTTGTATTTCCCGAGTCTCGATGCGGCGATCACCATGCCTTCATCCGCGCTTACAAGCCGGATGCCGGTGACGATGAACTCCCTTGAAAGGATGACCAGGACGACCCACATCGGGATCATGCGGAGGTCGAGCAGCACAAGCAACGCGAACATCACAAGCAGTTTGTCCGCGAGCGGGTCAAGGAACTTTCCAAACGTGGTCACAAGCGAATGCTTTCGCGCAAGATACCCGTCAAAATAGTCGGTAAGGCTTGCAAAAACAAAAAGTCCCGCGATGATCCACGAGTGAAGATTGAGCGCGCTTGGCTCAGGGTCCAGATAATAGATCACGACCATAAGCGGGATCAGAATCACGCGCAGAACGGTCAGTTTGTTAGGAAGATTCAAGGGCATCACCTCAATCACAATTATACCATAAAGCCCTACCCCTCACAACAAAAACCTATGAGGTGGCACGCTTCATTTCAGCCCTTAACGGCGCTTCGCCATAAGCCCTTTTGGCCTTTTTCTCAGAAAGGGTCATGAGCACGAACGCAAACAGGAACATCACCGCCGACATATCGAACATCCGGATGGGACTATAGTCATAGACGAACCCGGAAAGGATGGGACCGATCACCATGCCGAGGCTGAAGAAAGCCTGCCGGATGCCCATGACCGTGCCATAGGTGTCCTCGGTCGCACTCCTTGAGATATGGTTCTGTTCAAACGGCTCGAATGTGGCCTTGAGGACGAAATAAAAGAGAAAGACCGTATAGATGGTCCGGAGGAAGGCGTCCTGTCTGAAGACATAGAACACAATCGCCGCCGAGAGGATCTGGACCCACTTCATCACCAGGCGGTCCTTTCTAAGCCTGGCGAGATAGGGAACCAGGAAGGCGTTCGTCACAAGACCGACAATCCCTGTCACGAAGATGAACGTTCCGAGTTCTCTTGGCGAATAGCCGAGATCGGTCATATAGACATCAAAGTATTTGGAAAGCGTCGATGCGCTGATGGTCGTGAGACTCAGGGCAACGAGGAAAAAAAGGAGACTGGAATCGAGCTTCCGGATGTTTCTGAAACTCTCGAAAAGTCCGGTCCTCTTCGCTTTTAACGGGGCTTCCTCTCTTTTGTCCTTTCCGATGGTGAGCGCGATCCAAATCACCATTCCGACATTGAGCAAAGCCTGGATGTAGAAGACCTCACGGATGAAATAATCGCCCATGAAACCGCCGATCTGATAGCCGAAGGTGGTGCCAAGCGCAAAGAGCGCAGCGCTCCAGGAGATGTACTTTGTCCTTGAAGCCCTGGGTGTCGAGGCAATCAGATGGGAAAGGACCAGGGTGATGTGGGCGGACACCCCGAAGCCCGCGAGAAACCGAACCATGACCAAAAGGACGGGATGGGTGAACAGGCCGAAAAGCGCCTGGGCGAGGCTGTAGATCAAAAGCCCCCCGACAATCAGCCAACGTTTTCCCATCTTGTCTCCAAGCATCCCCCAGAAGGGCGAACCGACCACCATGCCGAGACTCATGGCCGCAAAGAAAAAACCGAACATGTAGCGGGCGATGCCCAGTTCGGTCACATACGTCGGGGTGATGGGATGGCCGAGATTATGGATGATGCCCTGTAATAAATAATAACTGAGTATGATGAACAATGATTTTTTCATGGGACATGCCTCACTTAGATGTTCTCTACGTTATGATAGACGGCCTGGACATCCTCAACATCGTTGACCATGTCCAGAAATTTTTGGAATTTCTCCAGGTCTTCCCCTTCGAGGGTGACGGTGTTCTGAGGATACCATCCCTTTTCACTTCGCTCGATGGTGATCGCTTCGTGTTTCGATAGTACGCTTTCGATGGCATCAAGGGCATAGCCATCAGCGATGACAATCAGTCGATCATCGTGGCTTTCGATGTCCTCGACATCGATGTCCTCTTCGAGGAGCGTCTCGATCACGGTGTCTTCATCGACACCCGTGATGGCGACCTTGGACCGATGGTCATAGAGGTAGGACACCGACCCGGCGACGCCCAGTTTGGAATCCGTCTTGGTGAAACAGTGTCTCACCTCGGCGACCGTCCGGTTGACATTGTCGGTCAGAGTATCGACGATGACCGCGGCCCCTCCGGGTCCGAACCCTTCATAACGGGCGGGTTCGAAGTCGGCCGCATCCTGGCTTTCGGCCTTCTGGATGTTCCTTTCGATGATGTCCATCGGGACTTCGTCCTTCTTGGCGCGTTCGATCAGGTGTTTGAGTTCAAGGTTCGATTCCGGGTTTGTCCCCTTGTTCTTGGCGCAGACATAGATCTCGCGTCCATAGCGGGAATAGACCTTGCTTTTGTGGATCATGGTCTTGGCCATGGACTCTTTTCGTACTTCGTATTTGCGTCCCATCTTCAGGACTCCTCTCTCTTTTTCAAGACCGTGCGTGTCTTTTCAAGGTCGATTAGTTCTTGCCTGTATAGATTTCCAAGGGCCCGCTTGAAAGCGGACTTGCTCATGTGGAAGACTTTGAAGATCGCATCGGGGTCCGATTTGTCGGTAAAAGGCATTTCCCCTTTTTCCTCGAGATAATCAAGGATGATTTCCGCATCCTTGGAAATCTGGTTCTCCTTCTGCTGAATCAATGACCCGTTGTAATGGAGGTCATCCTTTTTCAGGATGATGGTCGCCTTGATTTGTTCGCCAAGCCTGTGTTCTTCACGCGTGTTTTTGTAATAGACAAAGATTTCATGGCCCTCTTCAGTGTAGAGCACAAGCCCCTCATCGGCGATATGAAACACGTACGCCTTGACCGGCTGCCCCTTTTCAAGCGGCTTGTCAGGCATCAGGTATTGGTTGACACGGAACCTGTCGACGGGACGGGCCGTCATCTGGTTCCTGCCTACTTTGAGATAACAAAGCAGGCGGTCGCCGACTTTCGGCCATTGTTTCTTGAGGGGCGGAAGGTCGTCCTTGGAGACAAGCATGTCCTTCTGAAGCCCGATATCGACGAAGACGCCCAGTTTTTCCTTGCTTTCGACGACGGTGACGAAATCCGCGTTGTAAAGGTCGATCTTCGGATGGACCATCGTCGCCTTCAGACCTTTCTGATGGTCGATGTAGACAAACGCTTCAACCCGCATGCCCACGTTCAAATCCCCGCCGGCTTCCGCTTTGGCCATGGGAAGCGTTGCTTCGGGATGTTTCAGAATGTATTCATCATTGGTTTTCCGGATAACCTCGAAAAGGTTGTCGGAACCTATTTTCAATTGTGCCATAGTTAACACCTCACATGGTATTATAACAAATAATCCCCAAAGCGCGACAGGGGTTACATTTTTTTCCGTGGTTATTGCTTTTTGGATTGGCATTTGATAGAATAGACCCGCTAATAAGACGGAGGTGAAAACCATGGCAAACATCAAGCAACAGAAAAAACGCGTACTTCAGGATCAAAAGCGCCGCGACAAGAACCGCACATTCAAAGGTTCGATCAAGAAAGCGGTCAAGAGTGTCGAACTGAGCATTGAACAAGGCGATAAGGAAAAAGCGCTTGAAAACCTGAATCTCGCTTACAAAAAACTCGACAAAGCCCTTGCTAAAGGCATCTATCATAAAAACACGGTCGCGCGCAAGAAATCACGCCTGACCCAAAAAGTCAACGCCCTATAAAAAGCACTTCCTTCGGAAGCGCTCTTCACAGTCTATTCTGAAAAAGGATAGGCTTTTTTTATTGTCTCAGGTGTTCAGGATGAAGAGTTCGAGGGCCATCTTCTTGTCGATACGCCCGGTCTTGATCGAACGGTCAAGCCTCTCAAGATGCTTGAGGTGCTCCTCGATGGTGTCCATCGGGGCGCTCTTTGCGTTTTGGACCATGAAATAGGCGCGTCCGCTCTTGACATCGAAGCGCCGCTGGATATCGTCCTGGGTGAGTCCCTGTTCCAAGAGCCGTTTCACTTGCGCCATCTCGCGGTATTTGCTGACGATGATGCCTAGGATCTTAAGAGGGTCCTCCTTGTAGGTGATGAGGTCCTGATAGACACGAAGGGCCTTGGCGTGATCCCTCTCAAGGATCGCCTGGGTGATGTCGAAGACATTGTCCTCGATGTTGCGGGTGATGACCTGTTCGATCATCGCCTTGTCGATGGTCTTCTTGCCTTCGGCATAAAGCAGCAGCTTCCGCATTTCCAAAAATGCGAATTCCGTACTGTGCTGGACGCGTCTCATGAGGGCGTCGAGCGCATCGCGGTCGATTGAAAGACCGCTCTGGGCGATCTGGCGTCTGGCCCAGTTCTTGAGGTCTTCGGGCCCCTTGAGACGGCATTCGACCATCTCCGCCTTTTCTTTGAGCGTCTTGACGATGGCAAGGCGGTTATCGAGCTTCGCACAAGGCGCACTCAGGATGAAAAGCGTCTCGCTTGTCGGGTTGTCGAGGTATTCCTTGAGATAGTTGATGTTGTGCGAAGGCATCGACTTGGGCGGTTTCGGACATAAGAACCTTGCGTTTTTACAGATGACGACCTTCTTCTCGCTTAGGAAGGGGATGGTCAGGGCATCGTTGATGGCATCGCTCAGTTCGGTCTCGTCCATGTCGTATGTGGTCAGGTTGTAATTGTCGACCTCGTATTGTCTGATGGTCTGGTGGATCTTGTTTTTCATATAGAAACTGTCTTCCCCATAGAAGACCATGACATTATCTTTCATGGAATCACTCCCGGGCCCATTATAGCATACCTTAGTCCTTGAGCGCAGTTTTTTTATGGCGCCTTGAAAAAATAGTGTAGATTTCCACGCCACCTGAGACATCGGTGCGGTGAATGGTCGCACCATGGTCTATAAACCGTCCGACCGCCCCTTCCCCCGGGTGTCCGAAACGGTTGTCCGGATGGGCGGAAATCAGGACTTCCTTAGGATTCACCGCCTCGATCAACGCCTGGCTTGAGGATGTGTCCGACCCATGATGCCCCGCCTTCAGGATGTCGGTCGGTGGAAGGGGCGCGTATGTTTTCAGGAATTGCGCCTCACGGCTTTGTTCCATGTCGCCCGTGAAAAGGATGGTCTCATACCCCGTATCCATCCAGACGATGATGGAGTTGTCGTTCTCGTTTTGGTAATGGGCTTCAAACGGATAGATGAAGAACCGGATGCCTCCGCAGGTGAGGGTCCTCCCTTCAAAGGCTCCCATGTTCGTGGGGGTGATGGTGTTCTTGATCCGCACTTTTGAAGCCACGGCCTCATACCCTCCGAAATGGTCGGCGTGCTTGTGGGTGATGATCACATGGTCAAGACGCCTTATTTGTCTGCGTCCGAGGGCATCGGAGAGATTCCTGGCCGTGGATTCATCCCCGGTGTCGATCAGGATGTTGCACCGGGCGTGCGCGTCCTCGATCAAAAACGCATCCCCCATCACCGGAAACATGGTCACCCTGCTCGCAGGGTCAAGGAGCCTAAGGGATAGCATGACACCGCAAAATCCGACCAGGATCAGCAGTCTGAAAGCGAATCTTGTGCGTTCACCGTGACCCGCCATCACCCAGGCAAAGAGCGCCCAATAAAGAACACGCAAAATCCCTGGGGGGATATGCCCCTTAAGGAAGAGGGAGCCGTGGTCATGAAAAAAGACGATGCACTGTTCGAACACCGTGAAGGCCATGAGCAGCAAGGGTGAAAGCCAGGGTATGACCATGGTCAGATACACCAAAGGAAGAACGACCACCATCAGGCCCCATACGAAAAAGACATTGTAGAGGATGCTCATGATGTTTATCCGATGCTGGATGGAGAACACGATCGGCACGGTCACCAAAAACGCCATGACCGAGACCAGAAACGCCTGGGTGATCGTGCGCCGTCCCCTGAGCAGGTCCGACCCCATCAGCAACGTGAAACTCACAATGAAACTCAGGGTGAAGCCAAGGTCATAGAGGCTGTAGGGCCTGAGGATAAGAATGGCTGCACAAATCAGGGACAGGATGTCGACCGCGCTCAAGGGGATCTTCAGACGTTTGACAAGGATCAGCAGCGATGCCATGGAGGCCGCCCTCAGAACCGAAGGCGGGGCCCCCGTCAGGACGATGTAGAACAAGAGAAAAACCACGACCAGGATTTCAGCGCTCCATCGGGGCACCAGTCTCTTAAGTCCGAAGAACAGGATGCCTGCCATGAACGCCACGTGCATCCCCGAAACCGCGAAGAGATGGGAGACCCCCATCGCAGAGGCCTTCTCCTTGAACGTCTCATCCAGGGCCGAACTGTCCGCCAGGATGAATGTCCGCATCAGGAACGCGGTATCGGGCTGCCGCGTTTCAAACCAGTCCCCTATGTGTCTTCGAAACCGGGGAAGGTTGGGGCTTTCCTCCATGACGGTGGCTTTCTCAAGTTCGATGACGCCGCGGATGCCCTGGCTTTTCAGGTATTTCCCATAATCGAAGCCGCCCTCGAAAAGCGGCGGGTCGATGGCCTTGGGTTTTCCGATGAAGCCTAGGGTGTCACCGACTGCGGGCGCTTCTTCAAACCCATGGACAAGGTAGGTCCCATCGTCACACGCGATGTGCGCCTGCGCGGAAAACTCCTTGATGTCGACCGCTTCGACGGTGCCGATGCGCTCTTTATAGGGAGGCTCAAAGAAACTCTGGATGCGCATCGCCGAATGCGCGACAAAAAGGATGGCAAGGCCATAGAACAGGACCTTGTCATAACGGTAGAGGAAAAGCGCCAATACGCCCGAGACCACGAGCACAAGAGGATTCGCAAGGCCATAGACGCCCATGACAAAGACAATCAGGACCTTGTCGCATTCATGGCTGAAGCGTGATAAGGTCTTCAAGGTCCTCAAACGTCTTGATGCCGATGTTCTTGACATCCATCAATGCTTCCTTTGTCTCAAAAGGGCCGTTTTCCTCGCGGTAGTCAAGGATTGCCTGCGCGGTCGCAGGCCCGATCGAAGGCAAGGTCTCGAGCGCTTCCTTCGAAGCGTGATTGAGCGACACCTTCTTTGTGCGCTTTTCATCCGGTTCCTCTCGCACCTCCTTTTCATCCTCCGCCTTCTTTGATGTGTCATGGATGGAGGGGATGGTGTAGACTTTGCCATCCGAAAGCATCTCAGATAGAATCAGCCCTTCAAGCGAGGCATCCTCCCTGGTCCCGCCCGCGAGTTCGATCAGGTGGATGAGGCGGCGCCCTTCTTTCACCTTATAGACTCCGGGGTTTCTGATCGCACCCTTGATATCGACATAGACCGCGGCCTTTTCTTTCATGGACACGTCTTCGCGGTTTTCATCAAACAAGGGCGCAGCCTCGGCTTCACAGGCCGCAAGGAGAACCAGACACATAAGCGCCAGACAGATTTTCATAATACGCATGATAAAAACCTCCTTTCAATACCATGATTGAAAGGAGGCGGGGTTTTTACTCTTTTTTTTCTTAATACCGGTAAATGGCGGCGACACCGGTCGTCGTAGGCATCTTCTTTTCACTCAGGCCATGGATGGTTCCGCCTTTTCTTTCGACTTCTTTTGCGAGCATGTCCAGAAGGTCATGGGTGTCGAGGCCCGCCTTGTCATAGACCACCGGCCGGTTGTCGGAATCAAGGTGGCCCGGGATGAACCGTCCCTCCTCGATGAGGAGGGTGTCGATCCGGCCTTCGAGGGCCGCGTCGAAGAGGTCTTTGAGGACATCCCCGCCTTGGCCGTTGAACTGGGCCTGTCTGTAGCGGTCCGCAAGCTTGTTGGCGCGTTTTTCATAACGCGGTTCGATGAGGGACCAGGTGGTCTCCCTCACCGTGTCCTCTTTCAGGTTCTTGATCGACTTCTTGACACCGTCTTCGATGAGGAATTCGTTCTTTGAGTGTTCACGGAAGATCCCCTGGTATTCGGGAAGGGCCCAGAGAATGAGAGGGGCGCTCTTTGTCTTGGAATAATTATCATAGACGAAGGCGTCGACATATTTGAAGAAACGGATCATGTCGACTTTCTCGACATCCTTCGCATCTTCATGGCCGTGGTATTGGGCACCACCTTGGGCACCGTATGAACCGTAAGTGACCTCCTTCCCGATATCGGGTTCGCCGAGCACTTCTTCTTTGGTCGTTAGGACGGAGTCGTCGAATCGCACCTCGTCCACTTTGGCACGGTTTCCATGAAAGAGGCGGAACCTGTCCTTGGAAAGCGCAAGGACATGGTACTCATCGAGCGTCTCAAAGACACGGGTCAGCGGAAGTGTGTAAAGTGAAGAGGAGACCATGGCGATGTCGCGTACCGGCTGCGTGAACAGGAAGACCACCGTATGGTCCAAATTGGCGAAGACCGCGAGGCCTTCCTGGGTGTGATTCCAAAACGGGGTGTCGTGCTCAAGCGCTTCAAGCGATGCCAGGCATGCCTTCGGATCAACCTCGGGAAATTGTTGTTCAAGCTGCTTCCTGGCATCCTTGAGTCGGTTTTTGAACCGGATGGAATCCTCTTCGTTCCTCGGGGGTTCCTTGTGCGTCCTTTGATAGATGGAGATGAACGGAGCTTTCTCCGATTCAAAGATCGGATGATTCAGGGTGTTGATGATTTCATATGCCATACCATCACCTCTATGGAAAGACTTGGTTCTATCTTCATTATACCATAGGCAAACAGCGCCTTAAACGTGTGGCCAAAAAGAAAAGCCTTCAGTCTGAAGGCTTCCGGTCAATCTTTTTTGATGATGTAGAAAATCCGGTCCTCGAACACTTCACGGACCACGGCCTGGAGGTCACGGCGCTTCTTGAAAAGTCTCTTGACGTCCTTTTCGGGGTAGCTTCTTTCCCTGAGTGTCGCTTTCTTGCCTTCGAAGACAAGGGTGTGCACGACCGTGCAGGGGGTGTCTTCGAGGGTTGCGGTCCACTCGATGGGGCCTTTTTCCGTTTCCACAGTCTCGCTGAAATCCTCAAATCGCCGGATGTAGTCGCACCTGAGAAAATCGAACATCAGCCGCCCGCCGCTTTCAAGGGCGTCGATGGCATGGTTGAAGACACGGGCGAAACGGTCGAAATCCTCGGCGTGGTTGAAGACGTCGTGGGTGGCGAGGATCACATCGTAGGACCTTGGCAGCGGGTCGTTCATGTCATGTTCGAAAAAGGTGATGTCAAGGTCCGCTTCCCGGGCGAGGCGTCTCGCCTCATCAAGGACGGTCGGGTCGATGTCGCAGGCCTCGACCTGGTTGACATGGGGATAGACGGCGCGGGCGAGTGCCGCCGTGCCGGCTCCAAGGTCCAAGACCCGGCCTTTGAGGTATGGACGGATGGTATAGAGGATCTGTTTAAGAAGCGCATCGTCCATGCTGGCTTCATAAACCGGGGCAATCAGCCCGTATGGGTTCACTGTTTTGGCTCCAATCTGGGTACGTCGACCCACATTTTCTCAATATTGTAATAATCCCGTTCACGCTTGCTGAAGACATTGATGATGATGTCCCCGGTGTCGATCAGGACCCATTCCTCACTGTCCCTTCCTTCAACGTTCGGGGTGTTGAATCCGTGTGCTTCAAGGGCGTTCTTGATTCTCAGGATTGAAGCCTTGAGCTGTCTTGGGTTCCTGGCGCTCGAAATCACGAAATAATCGAAGAAGGGGCTTTTCTCCCTGACGTCGTAGATGATGATGTCCTCAAGCCGGAGATCGTCGAGGGTTTCAAAGACGCAATCAATTTTCTCCATGCTTTTCCTCCACCGCATCCTTGTAGAAATCACGCGCCTGATAGGCGACATCGGGGATGGTCTCCCCTTTCGATTCGAACAGCTCGATGGAACGTTCAAGGGCCCTGTAGACCGCCCGGTCCAGATCCTTGAACGCGATCTTGAAGACTTCCTTGCTGTTTGCATACGGACGGTTCGGTTCAATGTAATCCGCCACAAACAGGATCTTCTCGAGGGTTGTCATGTCGGGGCGGCCGAGGGTGTGCGATTCAACCGCCTTGATGATGTCGTCATTGCGGACCTTGTAGGTCTCGCGCGCGATGGCCGCGGCGGAGAAACTGTGCCAGATGGCTTCGTTGTAATCGTTCAGCACATCGTCATAGTATTTCTCGATCAGGGCCTTGTGTTCCTCTTCGGTGTAGTTCTTGGTCAGGTCATGAAGAAATGCGGCGACTTCCGCATTCTCCATGGAAACGCCTTGCTGGTGCGCAAGGATGACCGCGGTCGCGCGGACGCCGTAAATGTGGTTTAACCGTTCCGGGTCTTCAGCGAATACGCTGTCGACGTCTTTTCTTAGTTGAGCGAGTATCATTAAATCAACGCCTCTCTTTGATACGCCGTGATGCCTTCGGGCGTATACAGTCTTATAATGCCGGTCCCCTTGACACTTACAAATCCGAGCCCGGGAATGACAATGTCCGTCTTGGTCTCCCTTTGAAGGGGGAACTGATGGACTTTGAACGATGGGATCCGTTCGTCGTCATAGGGGGGTGTGAGGGAGGAGCCGGCGTGCTTGTCATAGAATTGGTCCGCATTGATCATCTTGGTCCGATGGACGGTCACATCCGGGCTCACATAGAAGATGAATGAGCTAGGAAGCCCGCGGATGAAATCGATGCGGGCGAGGGCACCGATGAAAATGCTCTGGTTGACTTCGAGCTGATAGACAATCGGTTTGACTTCGCCTTTCGGCTGGACCGCCTTTTGGGCTTTCGACGAAAGCATGCGGTTCAGGTGGTTGGATTTGAAAAGTCCCGGGGTATCGTAAAGGGTGTTCTCTTCAAAGGGGATGGGGATGAACCCCTGGGTCGTCCCGGGCGCATAGAAGGTGGTGATCGGATTGACCGACTTTTCTGCGGTGGCCTGGATCATATGGTTCAAAAGGGTCGACTTCCCGGCATTGGTCGCGCCGACGAGGTAGATATCCCGTCCGTTTGCGGCGGTGGCGATCCGGTCCAGAAGGGTGTCGATGTTCCAGTTCTTCCTGGCGCTCACGATCACGACATCCTGTGCTTTGATGCCGTAGTCTGCGAGTACTTTCTTGACTGTGTGTGCGAGTTTCGAATCGCGGACGTTCTTCGGAAGGATGTCGCGTTTGTTGGCGACGATGAAGACTTTGCCGGATGATGGGATCTTGCCGATCGAGGGGATGATGGACCCTTCGATGTCGAAAAGGTCGATGACTTTCACAATGAGCGCCTCGGGGTCGATGGCATCGAGCATGTTCCGGTAGTCGTCCTCACCCAGCTGGGTCGGGATGACTTCACCGTAGTGACGCATCCTATAGCAGCGGCGGCAATAGATTTCTTTCCCCTCTTCGATGGCTTTCGGGGTATAGAAGGGCTTATCTTCATCGGTGTTCTGCAGGATGCCCCCGCAGCCTATGCAGCGGACGTTTTTTTCGGACATGGTATCACCTTTCGTCGAGGTCGAGTTTGAAATAGGTATCGGGGTATTTCTTGGCGATCTTCGCGAGCATTTTCTTTTCGATGGTTCGGTTGAGTTTCGTGAACCATTTTTCGCTTTTCCGTTTGAGGGGTCTGACAAGACAGACATCGAGGCCTGCCCGCTTGGCACCGAAGACATCGGTCATGATCTGGTCGCCGATGACGAGGACCTGATGTTTCTCAAAACGGTTCACTTTTAGACGGAGGGCTTTTTTAAACCCACATTTGAGAGGCTTCTTCGCGTGCCACACGGCCGGAAGGCCGAGCGCATCGGCGAAAGGCTTGATCCGGCGGCGTCCATTGTTGGACACAAGCACGATCTCGAACCCCCGCTTCTTCAAATCCTCGAAGAATGCCTTGAGGGCATCGTCGGGGAGTGAGATATCATAGGGGATCAGGGTGTTGTCGATGTCGATCAGGAGGAGCCTCTTGCCTTCCTTGTAAAAAAAATCGAAATCGGCGTCTTCGATTTTAGGCACATGGCACTTTGGGATGAAATGGCGTGTCTTAAGGAAATGATGAATCATGGCACTACCTCCTGCCCAATCTTCATTATACTAAATACGCGCGGGTTTGTCACGTAGAGTATGGCGAATGTTTCTGTACCCCATCGCGTGTCGGCCTGATAAAAACGCCTTTTTCTAAAGGCGTCCTCTTAGCGTGGTATAGGTGTCATGGACGATTCTGAGTTCGCGTTTGAGCGTGGCGTGGTCCGAAGCGAGGGTCGAGAGTGTCTTGTAAAATGCGGGGGAATGGTCCGGGTTGATGAAATGGGCCATCTCATGGGCGTAGATGTAACGAAGAAGCGAAGGCTCATAATGCACAAAGACAAGATTGACGGTGATGATGCCCTTGCTTGGTATGGCGCTTCCGAACCGGCTTTTCATGTATCGCGTCTTGAAGGTGATGGGACGGTCGCAGATCGTAGGATGGCTTTCCCTGAACGTGTCGTGCAAGGCTTCGAGTTTTTTGACCAGCAGTTTCTTGAGCGTTTTCTTGAGCGCTTCCTTGATGGTGTCCCCGGTCCGTTTCAAGGTGAGGAAACGGTAGGCATCCGCGGACGCTTCAAGCATGTCCCTGCCCTCGCCCTTGACAACATGAAGCGGGCGTGTGTCCCCGAAAAGGGTGAGTGTGCCGGCCGGATAGAGCCTCTTGTCCGGGTCGACGACGCGGTTCAGGGAAAGGATCTGCCGGGAATGGTCTTTCAGGTATTTCTCGATGGCACGGTTGGGCATCCGGGCGGGGGCGCTGATCAGGTAGTGGTCTTCTTTCGCGTGGATGTAGAGCCGTTTCTGGCCTTTTCGCCGTTCAATGCGGACCGGCATGTCGAGAGCGGTTTTCATAACTGTCCGATCATGGCCTTCACGGTCTTGGCCGCCTGGATGGCGCTTTTTTCCATTTCAAGTTCATACGTGTCCATCTGGATGTCGGTGTCGAGTTCGTCCGAGACGGTCCGCACCGATAAGAACGGTACCGACTCGAGCCGTGCCACATGCGCGATGGCGGCGGCCTCCATGTCGACGACCAGGGCATCAGGATAAACCTCTAAGGCGCGTTCGACCTTATGCCTTGATTGAACGAACTGGTCCCCCGTGAGGATGGTCCCCTCAGCATGGGGAAATGGGGCATCTTCAAGCGAGGCCCTCATGGCATCAAGCAGGGTTTCATCCGCTTTAAAGCCATGGGGCGCGCCCGCCATCTGGCCATAAGGATAGCCGAAAGGGGTCACATCCACATCGTGGTAGGCGCACGTCGTGCCGACAACCAATGTCCCGAGTGTCACATTCAGTCCCCCGGCCACCCCGACATTCAGAAGGGCGTCCGGTTTTTCCCGGTCCAGAATAAGCGTCGCCACATAGGCGGCATGGGTCTTCCCGATGCCGCTCTTGAGGGCGGTCACGGTATGGTTTGAATGGGACACCCTGTAAAGCGTCCTTCCCTTGAAGGAGGAAGTCTCATAGGTGGGAAACAGGTTCAAAAAGGCTCTCAGTTCTTCGTCCATGGCAAAAATGATCGTGAGTTCCATTGCGTCCTCCCATCAAATGAAAAAAAGAATGATGACCATTCTTTTATTTCACGTCCTGAATCTTGATGTTTATGTCGCGTCCTGAATCCGTGCGGACCCGGACGGTCTCGCCTTTCTTATGACCGATGACGGCCTTTCCGACCGGTGACTCGTTTGAGATCTTGTGTTCGAACGGGTCGGCTTCGAGCGACCCGACGATGTTGTAGTCCTCGGGGTCCTTGCCGTTGATCTTGAGGGTGACGGTCTTGCCGATCGCCACGACCTTGTTGCTCTTGTCGTCGGTGATGATCTCGGCGTGTTTCAGGATGTTTTCGATTTCACGGATGCGCTGTTCGTTCTTGGCCTGGTCGTCCCGGGCCGCGTCGTAGTCCGCGTTCTCGCTCAAGTCGCCTTGGGCACGGGCTTCCTTGAGCGATTCCAGGATGCGGTCCCTCTCGGTTGTCTTGCGAAATTCAAGCTCGTCCTTAAGCTCCTGCATGCCTTCTTTTGTCAGTTGATATACATTGTTTTCCATAGGGTGTGCCTCCTTGATTAAGGGTATTGTATCATGTTTTATAGTGCGTGGCAATTTCTATATTGAGACTTTTCGAAGGATGTCATAAGGGGACACTTCAAAGGGGCAATCGACCCAGATTTTTTCTTTGGGATGACGGGCGATGGCGATCTTCTCGCCCTCGGCGCTCACCATGTTGCTTGCGGCGAAAGTGAGGAGGTCGCGCCTTGGGGAGAAGCGTTCGAGAAAGTCCCCTTCGGCGAAATAATTGCGTTGTTCGATGAGGGCCCGGTGGCTTTTCTTGTCGTAATCGAGCACGATGCCGACGAAAGCCTGGGTGGGCTGTTCGCTGCGAAGGTTGTAAAGCTGTTGTTCGATGGTGGTCATGCCGCGCATGAACCCGTCGGAGGTGAGCCGGTTCTCGGCTTTTTTGATGTTGAGAAGATACCTTGGGATATCGGGTTCGATGTCCTCGGTGATGTCGTCGATCAGACGGCGGTAGGTATTGACCACGGTCGCGACGTAATGGATGCTTTTCATCCGGCCCTCGATCTTGAGGGAATCCACCCCGATGTCGATGAGTTTCGAGATGTGCTGGACGGTCTGCAGGTCCTTTGAGGCCATGGCGAAGGGTTCGTCCTCGTTAAGCTTGATGTCCTCTTTGAAAAGGTCGTAGTGCCAGCGGCACGAGTGGGCGCAGCCCCCGCGGTTGGCATCGCGGTCGGTCATGGTGTTGGACAGGGTGCATTTCCCCGAATAGGAGACGCACATGCCGCCGTGGATGAAGACTTCGAGTTCCAGGTCCGTCTTCGGTTTCAGGGCCTCGATTTCATCAAGTGAGAGTTCGCGGGCGAGGACGATCCGCTCGGCGCCTTTCTTCTTAAGGAAATTCGCCGCCGCATGGTTCGTGATGGATTGCTGGGTCGAGATATGAATCTCGAGACCGGTCGTGTTCCTGACAGCGCGCATCACGGCGTGGGAAGCGACAATGACCGCATCGACACCGATGCTTTCAAGGGCCTTGAGATACGATTCAAGCCCTTCAAGGTCCTCTTCATGCGGGTACATGTTCACCGTGACATAGATCTTCTTCCCGCGTTCATGGGCGAAATCGACCGCCTCCTTGATCGTATCGAGATCGAAGTTGGACGCCCGCGCCCTCAGCGAGAACGCCTTCCCGCCGATAAAGACCGCATCGGCGCCATAAAGCAGTGCGATCTTGAGTTTTTCAAGGTCGCCCGCAGGCGCAAGCAGTTCGGGTTTCTTCATCTATTTCACCGCCCCTTGCACGAGGACGGTCTTCTTGTTGAGGAAGCCTTCATCGTGGTCTTCATAGCGTTTCAGGATCGATGCATCCACGCCTTCATCACGGGCTTTCACAAGGTCACGGGCGATGATGGGGACCCGGGAGGCTTCGTAGAAGAGCGTATCGACAATGAAGTAGGAAAGCTCCGCCTTAAAGGCCGCGAAGGCATTGAAACTATGCATCGGCTTGCTTCTGAAGACGTGGGTGCCGAAATCATCCTGATATAGGGGGTAGGGCTCGTCTTCGCGTTTCGCCTCCACCATTTCAAGGCGGGTGTTGTTGTACTGGTCCGGCTTCTTTTCACCCATATGCCTGAAAAAGTTCTCGACCAGCGGTCTCGCCGAATGGAACATGTTCACATGCCCGTGCCCCTGGATCCCGAAAGGCAGGGGACTTTTCTTCGCGATCGACAGGATGTCCTCAGCCGTGAGCTGCCGGGCGCCGATGACACCCTGAATCGCCTCATCCTCCCAGAAGAAGGTATCCTGATGGTTGGTGAGGTAGGTTTCCGCATCGTAGATGAGCAGGTGTTTGAGTCCGTATTTAGAAGCCTTTTCGATTACGGAGAGGTCCGCAAACAAAATGCCGTCCACAGGAAGGTCCCTGATTTCCTTAAAGACATAATCAAGCGCCTCGAGGTCGCCTTCATGGATGATGGCGTTCATGTTTAAAAACACGGCCTTGCCGTGGGATTTCGCGGTTTCCACAAGGGATTTCAAGGCGGCCGGGGTATAGGTCTCACGCATTCGTTGCGCGAAGGGTCTCACCCCGAGGACCACACCGTCGATGCCGGTGTGCACCAGTTTGTGCATCAGGGGTTCATCGGCGTGGATGAGAATGTTCATGGTATCACTTCCGTCGGATGCTGAGGCTCATCCCGTCCCCGATCGGGTGGATGGCGGATTCGTAATGGTCAAGCGCAAGCAGGGCGCGGTTGAAATGGTCGATTTTGCGGACGAGCTGGCGGGTATTGCGGTTCTTGGCCCTTGGGGCGTCGTCTCCGACAAAGCCGTGGAAAAGAAGATTGTCCACCACGACCACTCCCCCGATTCTGACAAGGGGGGCGAATTTCTCAAAGAAGGTCAGCGACTGGCTTTTCGCCCCATCGATGAACACGAGGTCGAACGGAGATTCCAGGATGGAGGTGTCCATCGTGGTCGCGTCCGTCTCGATGACCTCGATCCGTCTATCCAACCCCACTTCCTTGATGTTCCTGCGTGCCTCAAGCGCCAACTCCGCCTCACGTTCGACCGTGGTGATGCGTGCGCCGGGAGCGTGTTTGGCCATGGCGATGGCGCTGTAGGCGGTCGCCGTTCCGATCTCAAGGATCGTCTTGGCACCCCCGAGCGTCAGCACCTGCCTTAAGAACCGGAGCCCCTCACCGGAGATGATGGGGACGCCGTCCCGTTCTGCGCGCATGCGCAAAGAGACCAATTCCGGATCGGTCTCTTTGGGATGGAGGTTTTCAAGGTAGCTCATTGGGTCTCGTCTTCTTCGCCGAGATACGCATCAAGGACTTCTTCGATCAGGTCGAATTCCTCATCGGTCTCAATGGGGCGGAGGTCGCCGCCATCGGTCTCGGTCTCATCGTATGAAGCGGCGTGCACTTCATCGGTGTCTCCGGGTTCCTTGTAGACGACGTAGGATTTGCCGAACTTCTCGCTCTTGAATGTGAGGACGATCTCGAAATCCTGTTCGTTGCCTTCCTCATCGATGACTTTCAACGTCTTGTTTTCCATGGTTCACACTCCTTTGGATGTGGCGTCGAGATAATCTTGCAGGATGACCACCGCCGCGTGCTCGTCGATGGTGGTTCTCCGTTTCTTCTTGCGGATGCCCTTGTCGATCATCACCGACTGGGCCCTCTTGCTGGTCAGGCGTTCATCGTATAGGACGACGGGCACCCCGGTCTTTTTCTCAAGCTTCTTCTTGAACCTTTCCGAGGCCTTCGCCTGGGGGCCGACGCTTCCGTCCATGTTCTTGGGATACCCGAGCACGATGGTGTCGATCGGCTCCGTCTTCAGAAGCTCAAGCACCTTTTCTAGGGCCGTGGATACATCCTGGTTCTTGAACTTCAGATTCTCATACCCCCGGGCGAACTTGCCTTCCCTGTCGCTGATCGCGATGCCGAGGGAGGCGTCGCCGAGGTCAAGCCCGAGCTTTTTCATCAAGGGTCTCCTTCACATGTTTGAGCACATCATCGACTTTCGAGACATCACGGCCGCCGGCCTGGGCGAAGTCGGGCCGTCCGCCGCCACCGCCCCCGGCGATTTTGGCGGCTTCTTTCACCAGGTTGCCGGCATGGACGTCGCTTTGGCTCTTGGAGACCAAAACGACCTTGCCGTCGTAGATGTCGGCCAGGAAGACGACGCCGCCCTGCATGTGTTCCATGAGTCGGTCGGCGAGGACCTTGAGGTCCTTCGGTGCGACCGCTTCAAGTTTCAATACGAGGTTTCCGTTCTCGTCCACCTTGTCAAGATGGCTTTCCAAATCGGAGAGGCGTTGTCTCTGACGCTTCTCCTCATAAGCCTTTTCAAGGGCCTTGACCGCTTTCTGATAATCCTCCAGGTGTCTACGCATCCGGATGACATCGCGGTAGCTGCCTTCTTGTTCGACGGATGCTTCTTCATCGAACGTGAGTGCGATGCCTTCTTCTTTGGCTTTCTTGAGGATGTTGTGAGCCTTGTTGCGAAGGTGGTCGAGGGTGGATTCGAAGCCCCGCATGTATTCGTTGATATGGGGGACCCGTCCGTTCGCAAGCCCTGTGATCCGGTAGATGCCGGACCCCTTCGATTCGACCGATACAATCGCGAACCGTCCGATATCGGCGGTGTTGGATACGTGCGTACCGCCGCAAAGGTCGAGGGTGACACCCATGTTCACCATGCGGACCTCATCGTCGTATTTCTCACCGAATTCGGCGATGGCCCCGCGCTTCTTCGCCTCTTCAAGGTCGACACGTTCGACGTCGACATCGATGGCTTCCTGGATCTTTTCATTGACACGGTCCTCGATTTCAAGGATCGTCTTCTCATCCGGTAGGTCGTAATGGTTGAAGTCGAACCTGAGATAGTCCGGTCCGACAAGCGAACCTTGCTGCATGACGTGCTCACCGAGTTGCTCACGGAGCACGCTGAATAGAAGGTGGGTGGCTGAGTGGTGGGCTTCCGTCATCTTCCTTGAAGCTTCATCGACATGCAGTCTGACCGTATCGCCTTCTTCAAGGGTATGGTCCTCAATCATGTGGAGGAACTGGCCGTTCGGCAGTTTCTGCACATCCTGGACGGTGAAGACCTGGCCTTCCTTGACGATGACGCCCCGGTCGGCGATCTGACCGCCGCTTTCGGCATAGAACGGTGTCTCTTTGGTGACGACGCCATCCTCGAAGACCTTGATGACCTTGCTTTTCACTTCGGTCGTCTCATAGCCGACAAAGAAGCTCTCTTCTTTGAATTTCAGGTATTCTTCGTTCTGGTCGTGCATGCCGACCGCATCCTTGCGCGCGGCACGGGCACGTTCCCTTTGTTCTTCCATGTAGGCTTTGAAGCCTTCATCGTCAACGGCCATGCCTTCGCTCTCGGCATATTCCCTGGTGAGCTCGACCGGGAAGCCATACGTATCATAAAGCATGAACGCATCCTTGCCGTCGATCATGGTGCCGCTTCGCTCCATGATCTCCTTCAGGATCTTCTCGCCCTGGGTGAGGGTCTCCAGGAACTGGGCCTCTTCTTTTTCAATCATTTTCTTGGCGAAGGCTTCGGTCGATTCAAGGTAAGGGTAGGTCTCTTTCATCATGTCGACGACGGTGCCGGTGAGTGAAGTCAGGAAGGCGCCTTCGATGCCTATGCTGCGTCCGTGTTTGAGTGACCGTCGCAAGAGGCGCCGAAGCACATAGCCGCGACCGTCGTTTGAGAACGTCGCACCGTCGGAGAGGGCGAAGACCACACTCCGGATATGGTCGGCGATCACCTTGAAGGACATCTGCCCTTCATACGGCACGCCGGACAAGGCTTCGAGATCCCTTATGACGGGATAGAATAGGTCGGTCTCGAAATTCGTCTCGACCCCCTGCATGATGGTCGCCATGCGTTCAAGGCCCATGCCGGTGTCGATGTTCTTGCTTGGAAGCTCGGGGTATTCTTCGCGGGACAGCCCTTCCTTGGCGTTGAATTGTGAAAGGACGATGTTCCAGATCTCGACGTAACGGTCGTTCTCGACGTCGTTCTCGATCATGGAGAGGTCCGCTTTTCCATAAGCGTCCCCACGGTCGTAGAAGATCTCGGTCGAGGGGCCGCACGGACCGGGTCCGATCTCCCAGAAGTTTTCGTAGCTTCGCACGATGTGGTCCTTTTTGACACCGACCTCGAGCCATTTGTCGAAAGTCTCGTCGTCGGTCGGGTAGACGGACATGATGAGGCGTTCCGGATCGATGCCGAAGTAGTCTTCGCTGGTCAGGATCTCGTAAGCCCAGGAGACAGCTTCATCCCTGAAATAATCGCCGATCGAGAAATTCCCGAGCATCTCGAAAAAGGTATGGTGACGGGCGGTCTTCCCGACATTCTCGATGTCGTTGGTGCGGATGCATTTCTGCACGTTCACGATTCTCGGGTTGGACGGAACTTTCGAACCGTCGAAATACCCCTTGAGCGGGGCCACCCCGGCATTGATCCAAAGCAGGGTGGGGTCGTTGATCGGAACCAGGCTTGCGCTCTCTTCCACTTTATGGTCCTTGTTCCTGAAGAACTCCAACCACGTTTTCTTTATGTCGTGTCCACTCATCTTCTTCATGCCGTTCACTCCTTGTCTTTCTATGCAATTAATAAAAAAACGCCCTCTTAAAAACACGCAAGGACGAAAGTTTCCGCGGTACCACCTTAATTCAATAAGCACTCGAACCTTTAACGCGGGTCGCGGACAGTTTTTCTGTCTCTCAGGAGTAGCTTCAGCGATTCAGTTCATCCGTTCTCACCAACCACGGACTCTCTTAAGAACCTAGGCGCATACTCGGCTCCATCATCGATTTACACCATATTATACCGAATAATGAAGGCGAATGCAAGGGTTGGGCAACCCAACCCGTCCGTGCCGGATGGCCTTGGGCGAGACGGTGTCAGGCCGGGGCCATCCCATCACCTAAACACGGAGGGAAACCCTCCGTGTTTTCACTCATCGTCCATGAAATCATAAGGGGAGAGTTCCCCGATGTCCTCGCCCAGCGTTTCAAAGGGGATGTCGGGATCGGTGATCCGTTTTTCATCGGCTTTTTCTTGGTCCTGGTCGAAGGCCGCAAGAATATCGTCCATCGTCTTCTCGCGTCCGTCCAGCCGGGCTTGAAGTTTTTCCTTAAGCCGTGTCCGGCGGTCCTCTTCAAGGTTTCCGATGGCGCGTTTTAGCAGGTTCACTTCCCCGAGGATGACCAGTTTCGCCTGGGCCCGGGTGATCGCGGTATAGATGAGTTTCCGCCTTAACATGATTGTATAGCTCGGGAAGAGCGGCAGGATGACCACGCTGTATTCGCTGCCCTGGGACTTGTGGATGCTCATGGCGTAGGCGTGGGTGATGTTTTCGAGGTCACGCTTCTTGTAGGCGACTTCACGCTCCATGAAGGTCGCGTAGACGATGCCTTTGGCCTCGTCGATGCCGGTGATCTGTCCCTGGTCGCCGTTCATGACGCCGTCCTCGACCTGGTTGGTGAGCTGGAGAATCTTGTCGAAAAGCCTGAACGTCCGCCCTTGATGGATGATGCTCTTCGAATCATTGGGGTTGTAGGTCTCTTGCAGGAACCGATTGACGCTATGGATGCCCGCTTCGCCCTTATACATCGGGATGAGCACCTGGATGTCGTCGAACAGGTCGTACCCCTGGTCGATGAAATGGTCGATGATCCTCTTGAGACGGTCCTTGAAGGCGTTCTCCCTTTCGCTGACGAGGTAACGGTCTTCGTAGGGTTTTCCGATGTCTTTTGGCAGGCGCCCCTTGCGGATGGCGTTTGCGAGGTCGATGATGTGGGAGTCCGGGCCTTGACGGTGGATGGCCGCAAGCGTCACCGTCTGCATGATGCCCGAATCGATCAGATCCTTCAGGACCTGCCCGGGTCCGACCGAAGGCAGTTGCGCCTCATCACCGACGATGAGCACCCGCGCATCGTCTTCAAGGCTCTCAAAAAGCTTGGCTGCAAGCGCGGTGTCGATCATCGAGGCCTCGTCGACCACAAAGAGCCTGCCTTGTCTAGGGAAGTTGCGTCCGTACGCAAAGGAGCCATCGAAACCGTAGCCAAGGAATCTGTGGATGGTGGTCGCATAATATCCGGTGGTCTCCTGCATCCGCTTGGCGGCGCGCCCGGTCGGGGCGATCAGATGGATGGCGCTTTCTTCATGGTAGGAGGGCCGCTCAATGCCGTGGTAATGGTAGAACGCATGGACGACCCCCTTGATGACGGTGGTCTTCCCGGTCCCCGGTCCGCCGGTCAGGATCATGCTCTGATGCCGCATGGTCTCCAGGATGGCCTTTTTCTGTTCACCGGTGTACCGGATGCCTTCCTTCTGCTCGAAATCATGGATCAGGCCCTTGACTTTTTTCTCATCGATGGTGAAGAGCCCCTGGGTCAGCGCATGGATGCGCTCGCTGATGGCCTCTTCTGAACGCACGAGGCTCCTAAGAGAGATGCCGCCCTCTTCCTCGATGAAGCGGCCTTCTTCAATCAGGCTTGAAAGGGCCTCCTCGACAAGCGCTTCTTCGATGGTCTCCTCGGTGTTTGAGAGCCGTTTGAAGGCGGTCGACATGAACCATTCCTTATCCACATAAGTATGGCCCCTCGCCATGGCGATGTGGGTGAAAAGCGTCACGATCATCGCGCGGATCCGTGCGGGATGGTCCGCTTCGAACCCGAGCGAACGCGCGATTTCGTCCGCGCGTTCGAAACCGATGCCCTCGACCTCGTCGATCAGGCGGTAGGGATTTTCCTTAAGGACCTCGAGACTTCTTTCCTTATAGACCTTGAGGATGCGCATGGCGATCTTCGGGGAGATGTCGTACCCGTAAAGCTTGATCAGGGTCTGTTCATCCGCCTTGTTGTCGCGGAGGTTCTCGACCAGTGTATCCTGCAGGTTCTTTTTGAGTTTCGGGACCTCTCTCAAGACGGAGGGGTCCTTCATGATCTTCTGGATGGCGTCTTTACCAAGAGTCTTTACAATGCGTCCTGCGGTCCGCTCGCCGACACCCGGGAACTTGTCGGAGGACAGGTATTCGATGAGGCCTTCTTCGTTGGTCTCTTCGAGTTTCTCAAATGTCTCGCAACGGAACTGTCTTCCATAGGTCGGATGCTGTTCGTATTCGCCGTAGAAACGGAAGGTCTCGCCTTTTTTCGGGTTCGGTAGGGTGCCCTTGATGGTTTCACGGTCCTGTTTTTCCATGCTGAAAAGGGTGTGCCCGTCGCTTCGGTCGGACACATCGACCTTGACAATCGCAAAGGCATTGTCTTCACTATAGAATGTGATGGTTCGGATGGTGCCTTCAATGTATTCCATGGTTCACCTCAACCGCATTATAGCATGAACAATAAACGTTTGGGTTTAGAAAAATCAAGAAAAAGAGCCCCAGGGGGACTCTTTAGGATGCGTTGATCCATTGTTCGATGGCATCCGCTTCTTTGGGGATGGACTGGGAGAGATTTTCATAGCCATCCTCTGTCACGAGGATGTCGTCCTCGATCCGGATGCCGATGCCTTCTTCTTTCACATAAAGACCGGGTTCGACCGTCAGGACCATGCCTTTTTCAAACGGCAGGTCGTAATGGCCCACATCGTGGACATCAAGCCCCATGAAGTGACCGATGCTGTGGTAGTAGACGTCCTTGATGGCTTCCTCCTTGTCGATGACACCGGCTTTCACCGCCTCCTTCGCAAGCATCTCGCGGGCGAAGGTGTTAAGACCGTTCCAGGTCTGACCGGGGCGGACCTCCTTGATGGTCTCCTTGTTCACCTTCAAGACGATCTCATAAAGTTCCCGCTGGCGTTTTGTGAACGTGCCGCTAAGAGGATAGGTACGGGAGATGTCCGAGGCGTAGTTGCCATGAAGCGCGCCAAGGTCGAAAAGGATGAGTTTGTCCTTGGAGAGTGCGTCCTTGTTGTCGACGTAGTGTAGGACCGTGGCATTCTCCCCACACGCCGCGATGGTGTCGAAGGCATTGCCTTCGCTGCCCGAAAGCGTGATTTCATGAAGGAAATCCGCTTGGAGCTGGTATTCCATATCCCGCTTCTTGATGTTCGAGAGGATCCTTTCCAGGCCTTTTCGGGTATGGCCGATGGCTTTCTTGATCATGGTCAGCTCTTCATCGCTTTTGAACATGCGAAGGTACGATAGATGCTTGTTTACATTCGCGGTGGCGAGTTCAGGATACCGTTCAATGAGGCCTTCGCTATGAAGCAGGCCTTGTGGCTTACGATTGAAATCGGGATGGTAAAGATCGAGATAGAGTCTGGTGGGTGGTGTTCCCATGATACTTCTCGCGTAATTCATCGTCTGGTTGAAAAGGCCCTCGAACTGTTTGGTGTAAAGGATGTTCGCCTCAGGGATTCCAGAACGTTCACTGGCTTCACTTTTTGTGATCCGTGCGCCTTCCCACTGGATGATGTGCTTAGTATTCTCTTCGACAAAGAGGTAGGTCTTCTCCTTGTCCTCGCCCTTAAGCATGAAGAGGATCAGGTTCGGTTCGCTCAGATTCGTCAGATAGAAAAAGTTCCTCTGGGGCGTGTAGGCGTAATCCTGGTCCAAGGACTTATGCGGGCTCTTCCCGGAAAAAAGGAGGACCGCATCCTGTGCTTCGAGTCGGTTCATCAGCGCTTCACGCGCCTTGATTGCATGATTTTTCATTGTTTTCACCTCGTCATCATTATACCAAAGCCGATGCGTTTCTCAAAGAAAAAAAGGATGCCGGAGAGACCGGCATCCTTGAGAACGGATTATTGTACTTGTTCAGCGAGCAGTTTCATGGTGCGCACCATTTGGGCAACATAGCTCATTTCGTTGTCGTACCAGGCAAGGACTTTGACCATCTGCTTGCCGTCGACTTCAAGGACACTGGTTCCGTTCGCATCAAAGAGCGAACCGTATTCCATACCGATGGTGTCGCTTGAAACGACTGGATCCTCGGTGTAACCGAGCGTTTCGTTGGCCGCGTCTTTCATCGCCTTGTTGATCTCTTCGACGGTGACGTTCTTGTTGAGTTCGACGGTGAGGTCGACAATGGAGCC
>JBKHIE010000086.1:0-6176 GCA_046538775.1 Candidatus Izemoplasmataceae bacterium | reverse complement strand
GAGGAATTATATTATGAAAAAATTGATCGGTTTGGCTTTAGTGTTTGCTATGATTCTAACTTTTAACGTGACTGACAATAATTCGCAAGAAGTAGTTGGCTTTGATGACATCGAGATTCCCGAATACGTGACCCTAGGTTTTGACGACGAAGAGTTCCCAGAATATATACCGACCTAGGCAGTCTATTAAACAACAATGACAGCCAACAATCTAGATTAGAAAGGACAGAACACTATGAATAAAACAGAGTTCATGATTGAACTTGAAGGCATTGTCGGAACCATCCATACCTACACCAAGAACCCATTCATGGTCGGGTATACTCGCCAACTGAGAAAAGCCATGGAGAACAATGATTTTGATACCGCCAAGATTGTTCTTGATAAGGTCATCAGTTGGTACAACGGAGAGTATGACAAGATCCAGCATGACAAATATGTCTTCAACAAGCAGATGCATGAAAAGGCGTATTCGATTCTGACGAAATACCGGAAAGCCATTCAAGCCTGAACAAGCGATTGGCTTCATTATAGCACAAGCAGGCCTTTTCAAAAAAAACTTACCTTCCCCTGGCAGGTTTCCTGCCAAGCCGCCTTCCCCTGGGCGGCTTTTTTGTGGTTCAAACCCTCTGAACCTGTCAAGGACAACGGAAATGGCCTGTAGATAGGTGTATAACGTCTTCTATATTATAGCATAAATCATTTGCGATGCCTACAGGGGTATATGCGCAAGAGCCTTGAGCCTGATGAATTTCACTGGGCGTAGTACTGCTTCTTAAGTAGCAGTGTCGCAAGCAAGGTGAAGAGCACTGCAAAACCAAGCCCGACCGCACTCGCAATCAGAACTTCATTGGCCGGAACATCCTCGACAAGGTATTCGAGGGCGTAACTGGCAAGACGGCTCGGAATGTATTTGAACGTCCCCTGGTCGATGCTGCTGAAGATGCTGAGGACGAAAAGCATCACGATGGTGATGAGCATCGGCCAAAGCATGCGTCCGAATAACGTGACAAGCATCAGGAGGAACTGGGTGAAAAAGAGGATGAAGACATAGAAGATACCCATGGACAAGAGAAACTTGAACCCTTCGACACCCGGAAATAGGAAGTAGGATGAATACAGGAAGAATCCCCCCGACACCACCAGCGCAGTGAGGCCGAGGGCGTGGATGATGAGGGTTCGGCTTAGGAGGTAGTGGGTCTTGTTTACGGGTCTTGAAAAAAGCCACTGGTCGATGTTTTTGGTGAAATCTCGGCTGAAAAACGCGCCTGCGATGAAGATGAAGACCAGGAAGAAGATCTGTTGCATGTTGCTATAGAACTGTGTGTAGGCATCATCGATGGTCGGTTCGGGAAAATCGATGCCTTCGATGCCTTCCTGGGCGAACGCAAGAGCCATGAGCTCGTTCATGTATTTTGCGGTCACGACGGATAGGGCCACCAGGAAGATGCCAAGGCCGAGCATGATGATGATCTTGGAGGTCCTTCTCATATAGTATAGGTCATACTGAATCAGTGGTTTCATCGCGTGTCACCTCCATGAAGACTTCTTCTAAGCTGCGGGCGACCTCATGGAATGAAGACGCTTCGATGCCCTTTTCATGGAGGGCCTTGAAAAGGGTGAACGGTTTTGCATCACCGAGATCAATTTCGAATCCTTCCGGTTGAGCATGGTAACTGGCTATTCCATCCATCGACGCAAGCACCGCTTCGGTGGCCTTCTTTGAGGCATCGGTCCTGAGGCAATACTTCTTGGTGGTCGCATGGTTCAAGAGTTCGCTCTTGGACCCTTCCACAATGACCCTTCCTTCATGGATGAGGCCGATCCGGTCGCAGACTTTCTCCGCGTCCTCGAGAATATGCGTCGAATAGAAGACGGTCATGGATCTGGAGAGGGTGCGGATCAGGGAGAGGACTTCCATCCTGCCCTCAGGGTCGAGCGCACTCGTCGGTTCATCCATGATCAGGAGTACCGGGTCGTGAAGCAGGGCCGTACCGATGGCAAGCCGTTGTTTCATGCCGCGTGAAAAGCCTCCGATCCTCCGTTTTACATCGGACAGTTTCACAAAGGCGAGAATCTTTTCAATGCGTGCGTCCTTGTCCTCGATGGGTTTCTTCGAGAGGTCGATGGATAATCTTAGGAATTCCCTGGGTGTGAGGTAACCGGGAAAAGACGGCATATCCGGCACATAGCCGATTGCGTCCTTGTATGCGGTGTCGCCCGGGAGAATCTCCTGCCCCTTGAAGCGGATGGTGCCTCCGTCCCGCTTCAAAAAATCAAGGACGAGCTCGATGGTCGTGGTCTTTCCGGCCCCGTTCTTTCCGATGAAGCCGTACACTTCATTCTCCTTGACGGTAAGGTCGACCCCTTTCAAAGCCTCCACTTCCTTGAACGATTTTTTCAAACCTCTGATCTCAAGCATCATCCTCCCACCTTCCTGCAAGCAGATAGAAGATCCATCCGAAACTGATGAGCGCGACGATGATGGTCCAGGCCCATTTGGGAAATACGTTGGTCTTACGGTCTTTTTTCCAAATATCGATCAGGGCATATACCCGCAATGAGAGTTCAATGAACAATACAGGCAAAAGGATTGGTAATAAATCTATAAAACGCTCCATGATAACCCCCAGTAAATTGACTTCACTTAAAGTGTATCAGTTTTTTCACGTAACGCCAATAAAAAAGTGACGCCTGGCGTCACATTAAACCATATGGTGCGGTTGGGGGGACTCGAACCCCCACGTCACAAGGACACTGCCTCCTGAAGACAGCGCGTCTACCGATTCCGCCACAACCGCATTCGGACCAATTAAGATTATATCGTAAAAAGGCAAGAAGATAAACCCCTATGTTCACTTATTTTCGCGGTCGGCTCAAGAAAAAGACCCTTTTTCAGGGTCTTGTCATAATCCGATGGCGTTCCGGGGGAGATTCGAACTCCCGACCTACAGCTTAGGAGGCTGTTGCTCTATCCTACTGAGCTACCGGAACAAACAAGGACAAATGAAAGGCGGGGCATTCTTTATGGCGTTCCGGGAGGGATTTGAACCCACGACCTACAGCTTCGGAGGCTGCCGCTCTATCCAACTGAGCTACCGGAACACAAGCCTTTCATTTTGTCCATTACCCATCATAGCATATCTTATGGGGTTTTTGTCATATTATATTCGGTTTTTTGTCTTCGGATCTTTTTGGCGCGGCGATTCATGAAGTGCCGCACGATGTTGGCGTATATGGACCGCCTTAAGAAGCCGAGGTTCTGCCTGTGTGCCTCATGGAGGGTTTCGGGCTGGTCATAGTCGCCATGCGTATGCACGACCGCAAGCGACTGGATGGCGGTGTCTTTGCCTTGAAACTCGATCCTTGGACGCCGGATGGATTCCGTTGCGACCGCGTAACCGATGAAGGGTTCTTTTTCAGTATCGGCAAGCCTCCTCACCCCTTCGATGTAGGCGCGGTCGAGGATGAAGCCTTCAAGGACCCTGGTTTTTTCTTCATGTTCGACGAGGACCTGGGTGTGAAGGAAGCGTTTCGGCATGAACGGCCTGAAAACCTTCGGGACCAGCTCTTTTTGGAAGCCGCTCTCAACATCCAAGGCCCGCAATCGGGCAGGGACACCGGCGGCACGCAACAAGGCAAGAAGGAGCACGGCTTTCGTGTTGCATTGGCCATAGCCCTGTTTGTAGACGTCGCTCGCCTTCAGCCTGTCCGTCGCATTGTAGCCGAATTTGACGGCATCGCGGACATGGGCGTGGATGGCACGGATCTTCTCCTCGGTTGCGAGGCCAAGCCATCCTTCACGCTCGATGAGCGCTTGAAGGTCCGGATGGCGGTAATCCGCCATCCGGGTCGCTTTCAATAAGGGATGGGTGTCCATTCAGATGGTGAAGTTCCCGTCCTTGAATATTTGAACCTTGCCCCCGTCGTGCTTGATGCCTGTGACTGTGAGGTCCGGGCTTCCGAACATGAAATCGGAATGGGCCATGGATTGGTTGCTTCCGACTTTTTCAAGGGCTTCCTTGTCCATCTCGGTGCCGCCTTCGACGTTCATGGGGTAGGCGCGTCCCAGGGCCATGTGGCAGCTCGCGTTCTCATCGAAGAGCGTGTTGAAGAAAAGGATGCCGGTATTGGAGATGGGCGAGTCGTAGGGAATGAGTGCGATCTCGCCGAGATAGCGGCTGCCCTCATCGAATTCGACGAGGCTTTTCAGGGTGTCTTTTTCTTTCTTGGCGTCAAAGTCTATGACGGCCCCATCCTTGAACTCAAGCCAGAAATCCTCGATCAGGTTGCCCTGGTAGTTCAGGGGTTTGGTCGCGACCACTTTTCCGTTGACCCCGTACTTATAGGGCATGGTGAAGGATTCTTCGGTCGGGATGTTCGGATTGAAGACGACACCGCTTGTGCTGGTTTCATTCCCTCCGGCCCAGACGTGGTTCTTGACCAGTTCGACGGTGATGTCGGTGCCGAGGCTGTTCTTGAAGTGGAGCGCCTTGAACTGATGGTCGTTCAGGATCTGGTTGTGGCGGGCGAGTCTTTCATTGTGGGCTTCCCAATCGGTGACCGGGTCGTTGTCTTCGGTGACGCGTGAAGCGTTCAGGATGGCTTCCCATAAGGCTTCAACCGCTTCTTCCTCTTCTTTTTCTGGAAAGACTTTCCGGGCCCATACGACGTTTGGCGCGCCGACGATGGTCCATTGGGCACGGTTGCCCATCATGTGGGTCTGGAAGAACTCGAGCTTGCACATGCGGGCCTGGCCGGCCTTCTGGAGTTTGGCTGAGGGCACGTCCTTGTTGAGGCCCGGGACCGGCGAGGTGATGCTGATGAAACAGGCCCCTTCCTTCACATAGTGTTCATACTTCACGACGATGTGTTCCGGTACTTCCTGCAAGGTCTCGGTGGTCATGTTGAGATAACCCAGGCGTCCGACGTACGGGTCGTTCCACTCTACGATGACCCGTTTCGCACCCGCTTCATAGGCGGACTCGACCATCGAGCGTGCGAAGGCGTTGTTGTCGGTGCTGGCGTTGATGATGACCGTCTGGTCCTTTTGGACATTGGCGCCGATATTGACGGCGAGATCGGCGAATTTCTTGATTCTTTCTGGGGTTGGCATTCAATCATTCCTTTCTGTCTAAGGACAGTATACCAAATAAGACCTCTCAAGGGAATGACTCCATCCAATAAAAATCCCTTCAGGGCGGTTTCCCGACTGCAAGTCGAGCCCGCCCTGAAGGGATACGGTATGTTCGCCAGGTTGAAACCTTTACGGTCAAGCGAAAATGCCAAAGACCAAGATGATGAGGATGATGGCAGGGGTCACGTATTTGATCAATGCATCAAACCATGCACCGAGGGTGAAGTTGGAGGCCCCTTGGTTGGCGCTCTTTCTCATCTTGTTGGCCTTGAAGACATACCCTGCGAAAACAAGGGTCAAAAGCCCGCCTATGGGCAACAAGAATGTCTGTTGCAAGTAATCGAGGAAGTTAAAGAACGATTTTCCCATCACTGTGATCTCGACCGCTCCCATGCTCAGTGAAGCAGGGACTCCGAGCAGGAAGATGAGACCGCCGACGATCAAAGTCGCCTTGATGCGGCTCATGTTCTTCTCATCCATGAGCCAGGAGACCACCACTTCGAGCAACGAAAGGGCGCTGGTCAAGGCTGCGAAGGTGAAAAAGAGAAAGAAGATGGAGCCGAAAAGCTGACCAAACGGAATCTCTGCGAACACCGCGGGAAGGGTGATGAACGCAAGACCTGGACCATCGGATTCACTGAACCCTAGGGCAAATACGGCCGGGAAGATGGCAAATCCAGCCAAAATGGCGATCGCTAAATCGAGTACAATGATCCATGTAGCGCTGGTAGGGACGTCATCGTCTTTCTTAAGGTAACTGCCATACGTGATGATGGCACCCATGCCAAGACTCAAGGTAAAGAATGCTTGTCCGGCTGCTTGAAGGAACGTGTCCCATGTGAGGGCGCCAAAATCGGGATAGAGATAGAATTCGAGCCCTTCAGCCGCACCTTCCAGTGTTACGCTTCGGACCACGAGAATCAAAATCAGGATAAAAAGCACGGGCATCAAGTATTTTACCGCTCGCCCGATACCTTTTACAATACCCATGGCTACAATCGCGACTGTAAGTCCCATGAACACAAGATGCCAAAAGATG
>JBKHIE010000085.1:0-6180 GCA_046538775.1 Candidatus Izemoplasmataceae bacterium | reverse complement strand
ACTGCTCTTCCAAGATGACATAGGCCCCTTCATAGGTGGTCACATCCTCCGGGTCGTCCAGATCCACTTCAATGGTTTTAATCAATGCATGCGTTTCATCCATGACCCTCAAGGAGACATCTTCCAGGTTAGGCGCCGACACAAAATCAATGGTGAAATCCGTCTCATAGAACGGCCTCTCATCGATTTCATGGGTGTCGTTAAAAGACGCAGACATCCCGCCAAGCTCATCAATGTGGAAACGTTCCAGAAGCTGGAGGTTGACTTCCTGGGTTTCATTGTGCTCCTTGATCGCATAGACAGACACAATCTCACCTACCAGCTCGGGGCCATAGTAGAACGTGAAATTCTCCGAGATCTCAAGGGTCTCAACCGTCGTACCGCCCACTTCCATTCCGCCGGTTTCTAGATCGGTGCCATCACTTTCCATTCCGCTGCCCTTTTCGACAGCAGTATGGGGGAAGCCATCGTCGTTTTCGGTTTTATGGGCCATGAAGAACAGTTCGGTGGATCGTTTCAATGTCTCAAGGTCATTCACGGCATTGGGGTCGAAGGCGTCCTCACTATCAAGATACAGCACAAAGCCGATGGTGAAGTCCCCTTCAAGCGCCTCTTCCAAGGCCACTTCATCGCCGGTGTCATCCGCTTGCGCCAATTGGCACGCACTCAACAGCGACACTGCACCGATAAGCATCGTGAAGCCAATCAAAATCCGCAGTCTTTTCATCATTCATCATCTCCTACTAGGGTCAATATGTCCGCGGGCATGCACTCAAGCGCCACGCAGATCTTGGTAAGGGTTTCAAAACGGATGCCTTTTGCCTTGTTGCTTCTTAGGATGGAGAGGTTCGCCTCTGTGATTCCGATTCTCCCGGCAAGTTCCTTGCTCGTCATTCCGGCGTTCTTGAGCGCCGCGTCGAGCGTGACTTTCACCTTCATCAAATCACCATCTTAGAGTCGTCGTGCATCGTGAGGACATTCCGGGTGTAATGGCTCATACCCAGGAACATGAACGCCACCACGAGGGAAACGAGCGGGATATCCAATGTGAAATGGATATCATTGAGAAAGCGCGCGAAGACAATCTGATAGCTGTTGAAGAACACTTGCGCGACCAGGGTTGTTAGGATCAGGGTTTTCGACCACCTGAACACCTTGGTGCTCGCCTGTAAGGTGTCCTGCGAGAAGGATGGGTCCAGAAGCGAGAGGATGAACGCCTTAGCGTCCAGGAGCATCAACACAAAGAGTGTGAAGATGCCCGCCGTATACACAAGGTAAAGGCTGTTTAAGACGATGACGACAGCCGCCCTTGATTCTGCGAGCGGCCGGATGATCGCGGGCACCACCCCGGCCCCCGTAAAGACTGTGAACAAACCGATGAAACCATAAAAGAGCCCGTGCAGATAATGGCGCATACTATCCTGCCCGGCATGGAGCGCCTTCAAAAACACAAAAATCAAAATCAGGGCGTAGATGATAAAGGCGAATGCCAAGTCAAACATAGCGTGGACTTCATCCCTTTCCATGAACAATAACCCCTCGTTGCCCTCATATAAAAGATGGGGGTTCATCATGAAATAGACGCCCACGAAGAGACTCAGACTGATAAGACCAAGCATGCTTGCACTCAACGGATCACGTTTTTGAAACAATAAGAAAACCAACGGGATCGTTCCTACAGCAATGTAAAGGATGAACGCCACCGCGTTCAACAATGCCCCTTGAAGGGACATCCATCTTAAGAAATCGGCAAGAATGGAAAAGGGATAACCGAGTGCGAAGATAGGCGATACGGATTCATCCAATCCTACCCCCAACCCTGAAGCCACGATCAGACCGACCATGATAAAAAGGATTTTCTTCATGCTCACACATCCTAAAAATTATTGTCTAACAATAATAGTTTAGCATGAAATTATTGTTTTGCAATAATTTTCGTAAATTATACATGCGAAAGCTCCCGTTTCCCTGAAGCATCAATGATTCCAGGCAATTACGGGAGGCCGCATGAAAAAAACCCTTGGAATGCCGGATAGCATTCCAAGGGCTGTGTTATCTAGGGGATTAACGGGGGTAGAGATCGCCCATCTCCTCGGTATCGATCTTGACGCGGCGTTCGCGCTGTTTCAAGATCAGGTCGTGGTAATGGTCCGGATTGTCGCTGATCTTCTTGAGCATCGTTGCGATGTAATCCTCGAAGTCGGTGACGCAGAAATCCTTCTCGCAATCCTGGGTGTGGATGGCGAAGATGTTGTCGCCGGTCGTAGTGAGATGGTTGGTCTCGGTCAAGAGGTCGAAATAGAGCCGTTCGTTGATCTCCGGGACGAAACGTATCTCGAGACGTTCGGGGTAGCGTTTGCGAATGAGCGTCTTGCCTTCTTTTTCATAGCGGAACTTCACAATCGGGAAATGGTCCCCTTCGACCACGGACTGCAGGTGCTCAGGCAGGGTGCTTTTTTTGATCTGGATCAGGGAATCGTAGTCGTGGCGCATGTTGTTGATGGAGTCGTCCTGAAGTTTTTCAACATCCCTGCGAGCCTTTTGCCAGTCGTCCAGGGGGTAGGTCTTCATGGTCTCGGCGTGGTCGTCGACCTCGTGTACATGGAGTCGGCCCTCATCGGTGAAATCAACCCTTTCAACGAGGATTTCACCCTCGATTTCGTGTGTTTCGCTCTTGGTCTCCCTGAACATCATCCTGGCATCGTTAAGGGCTTTGAATGAACGGTCAAGCAGGTGTCCGTCCTCGAAGATCTCAACAAGGCTGAAGCCGTAGTCGTTGAATCCGTAGCGTTTCCAATAGACAATTTTCGGTTCCATGGAATCCCTCCTGTTTACGTTTATAATCTGATTGTAGCATTACTTTAGAATGACTACAATTAAAACGCTAAATGGATGGCGTCACAAATCAAGTGCGATGGCCACCACCGTTTCACTGACCCGCTTGTGAAGGGTGTGCCTTGCTTCGATGAAACCACTCCAGCTCAGTTGCCTGATGGCATCGGAGAAGTAGAGGACCTGCGCGAAGGCGACGTTGCGAAACTGGCAGACGGCCGCGATGCTGGCGCATTCCATATCGACGGCCAAGGCGCCCTGGGTGCGTCTTTTTTCAATCCTTGAAGGGGTTTCACGGAAAAAGGCGTCCGTCGTCCAGACGGTGCCTTCCTGATAGCGGAACCCCTTGTGATCAAGTGCGCCCTTGAGAGCTTTCGTTAAATCCCCATCCGTGTCTGCGTAGAGCGAAGGGGGCAGATAGTGATGACTTAGCCCCTCATCGCGGATGGCTTTCTTAACGACAAGGAACTCTTGAGCGTCCATGTCTCCGATTAAACCGCTGCTTCCACAGGCGATGAAGCGCCTCACGCCAAAGGCGATGAGTTCTTCCACAAGGCCCGCGGCGGCAGGACCGCCGAGCGGGCTTCGTGCAATGACCAGGGTGTTATCGTAGACGTATTGGTCCAAAACGGACGCCGCGGCGACAAATTCAAACATCACTTCGCATTTTTCAAGCAGGGTCTCACTCAAGGCCTCCCGGAAAAAGATGACCGCCGTATCGATGTGGCTTGGTAGTTTCTTTTCTGGATGCACCATCGAGGGGGTGATGACACCGTGTTCCTTTTCCTGCAAGGGATCAAGCAGTGGACTTTCCTTCTGACGGTTTGACATACTCCATCTCCAGTTCTAGGGCAGGCCCTTAAGCTATCTACAGTATACCACAAGCTTTATGCATGGGGATGCCTTTTATCAGGCATTATGGAGGTCCGATGTGCTATACTGAAAATAAGAGGACTGCATCATTTAGACGGGCGTTGAATCATAAAGCATCATCCGAAGGGTCAGTCAGTTTTTAGTAAATGCACTATGAAAAGGCTTCAATGCGTCATCCACTTTAAATATAGGACAGGATATCCTATAATAGTGTGTTAGTGCACATATTTTTGACTTAGGAGAGGATTTTCAAATGAAAGAACCGGAAACGCCTTATCGACATTCTGTTTCACAGGCAGAAAAGACGTTTGAAACCGACATTGAAAAAGGTCTGAGTGAAAAAGAGGCAAAGACCCGCCTTGAGACTTACGGCCGAAACATCATCGAGAAAAAACAGGCCATCTCCCCCTGGGAGGTCCTCATCCGCCAGTTCAAGGATGTCATCATCCTTATTTTGTTTGTGGCGGCGATTGTGTCGTTCGCCATCGGCGACACCGTCGAAGGCTTTGCGGTTGTCGGCGTCATCGTTCTGACCACGGCGTTTGGCTTTTTCACGGAATACCGTGCCGAGAAGTCGGTGGAGGCCCTCCAAGGGATGATCACCCCGAGTGCGAAAGTGAGACGGGATGGGAAACTGAAAGAGGTCGAAGCCTCGGATCTCGTCCCAGGGGATATCGTGATCGTTGAAGAAGGCGACCGTGTCACCGCGGACGGGCGGCTCATTGAAGCCGACCATTTAAAGGTAGAAGAATCCATGCTGACGGGTGAAAGCGAACCTGTCCTTAAAAATACAGAAACCATCGAAGCCACCAAGGTGCCGGTCGCAGACCGTGCCAACATGGTCCATATGGGAACCACCCTGACGGGTGGGAACGGTGAATTCATCGTCACCGGCACCGGAGAATCGACCGAAATGGGTAAAATATCCGAGATGCTCCAGCAGACGGTCGATGAGACGACCCCGCTTGAAAAACAGCTCCAGTCCACCGGTAAATTCTTGATCTATGTGACCTTTGCGATCACATTCATCGTCGCCGTGGTCGGCATCCTATCCGGGCGGCCCCCCATTGAGATGATCAAGACGGCCATCGCCCTCGCCGTCGCGGCCGTCCCGGAAGGCCTGCCCGCGGTCGCGACCATCACCCTTGCCATCGGCATGCACAAGATGGCGAAGAAGAACGCTTTGGTCAAGACCCTGCCTGCCGTCGAGACACTCGGGTCTACGACCGTCATTGCGACGGACAAGACCGGTACACTCACGGAAAACCAGATGACCCTTGATACGTTAACGCTCGGGAAACGCACCATCCATGTGAGCGGTACGGGCTACAAGCCTGAAGGGACATTTCAAGAAGAGGATGCAACCATCGATCCCATCGCCGATGAAGGCATCCGGCGCTTCTTGGAAGTAGCCTTCCTCGCGTCGAACGCCGTCCTGACCAAAGACGACGAAAGCGGGCAATGGACCGTGATCGGCGATCCGACCGAAGGCGCGCTTGTGGTTGCCGCGAGCAAGAGCGGCATCGTCAAGTCCATAAATGAAAAAGACACCGAACGCCTCGATGAGATGCCCTTCGACCCTGAAGAACAGTTCATGTCCGTCTTGACAGAGGACAAGGAGAAACGGAGACTCATTGCGCTCAAAGGCGCTCCAAAGGCCGTCCTCAAACGCTCTAAATATCATTATGCCGAAAACGGCGAGATCAAAGCCCTGACCGATGAAGACCGGGACACCTACATCAAGCAAAACGAAGCGCTCGCGAAGAAGGGGCTGCGCGTCCTTGCGCTTGCCTGCAGGGAAGACTTTGATGAAGATTTCCGTGAAGCGTCTGAAGAAGGCCTTCTTTTCCTAGGCTTTGCAGGCATCTTCGATCCACCGCGAAGCGACGTGCAAACCTCAATCGAGGACGCCCAGACAGCGGGGATCCGGATTCTCATGATTACCGGTGACCAACCCGACACCGCGGCGTCGATCGCCCACAAACTCGGCATCAACGGTTCAGACGGGAAAGTCGTACTAGGAAGCGAGCTTGAAGAAATGTCAAGCGAGGACCTGGCAAAGACCCTGAAGACCCACCGCATTTATGCCCGGGTCTCCCCTGAACACAAGCTTAAGATCCTGAACGCGCTCAATGAACAGGACGAGATCACCGCGATGACGGGCGATGGCGTCAACGACGCTCCGGCATTGAAACGTGCCGCCATCGGCATCTCGATGGGGGCACGCGGCACCGAGGTCGCCAAAGAGGCCTCCGACATGGTGCTGCTCGATGACAGCTTCAACACCATCGTCTCCGCCGTCCGCGAAGGCCGCGTCATCCTTGATAACATCCAGAAGTTCATCCATTATCTGCTCACCATCAACCTGAGCGAGATCGTCCTGATCTTTGCGGCCATCGTCCTCGGATTCCCCGTCCCATTGACGGCCATCCAGATCCTGTGGCTCAATATGATCACCGGCGTCTTCCCCGCCTT
>JBKHIE010000084.1:0-6298 GCA_046538775.1 Candidatus Izemoplasmataceae bacterium | reverse complement strand
CGACCGTGATGCTTGTGCAATCGGGATCCCGGACAAAAAAGTCCAGGGCATATAGCAAGACCCTTTTCCCATGTATCGTCTTCAGGACTTTGTTGTAGTTAAGTCCGCTTCGCGCGCCTTTTCCGGCTGCGACAACCACCGCACTATAGTTCATTGTGTTCATTGACGTACACCTGATTGTCTGTCACAAGGATATCCACAGGGATGTCGTGTGCCCGGTTCGGCAAGGCTTCGACCTTGAACTGTTCAAAGCAGACCCCCACCTTCAATCCTTGATAGTCTTTTAAAAACCGGTCGTAATACCCTTTGCCGAATCCGAGGCGGTAAAGCCCGTCGTCATAGACCAATCCTGGTACAACGACAGCGTCAAGGGCGTTTTTTGAAACAGGTTTTGAATGTTTGGGCTCCATGACCCCGAGCATCGCTTTTTCGAACTCGCCGCTGTCTTCATAGAAGACAATCCGGTCATTGACAATCTTGGGGTAATGAAGCTCGTAAGTGTCTCCAAGAGCCCTGACATCGACTTCTTTCATCCCTTTGATAGGGTAGAAAATCCCGATCTTTTGGATAGAATACTCTTTTAAAACATTTCTAAGCCCCTCCACCAGCATGGTGTTCAGCATGGAGTACATCGCATCCGGCATGGCTTTACGGTTTTTAATGAATGTCTCTCTTAAGGTCTGTTTGTCCATAGGATCATCCAATCACAAAATAGTTTTCCTGGGTCGTATCGTCAAGGGCGATGGTAAGGGCCTTCTCTGCCCGGGCCGCGATCTCATCCACCGGTTCTTCAAAGACAGTGACCGTGTGAATGCCGAAATAGGGGTAGACGCTCTCACGCACGCCTCCGAAGGACATGGTGTAGTTGACAAGGTCGCCCCCCTCTTCAAGGGCGCGTTTCAGCATCCCGTATTTCCGCTGGTCACGGATGACCATTGCGAAGCGGATGCCTGTGATTCTGAAGACCGCTTTCGCGTCCCCGATGAAATGGTAGATCAGCTTGCTGATGAACTCACCCATCATGAGGTCGCCGATGTCCCTGCCGTATTCCCTGTTGATGTGGGGGATGTTGGAAAGCTCGAAATAAAGCAGTGTATACGGTTTTTCTTCGCTGTTTCTCGACTGCAGGTATTCAAAAAGGGCCTGGTCGATCTGAAGCTGGTTCAGGACTTCCACGTTGGTCTTCGGGTATTTCTTCACATCAAGGCTTTGGACCAAGGCGATGGTCATCGTCCGTTTTTCGTGCTCGACCTGGACACCCTTTTCCTTGACCCAATGTGTCTGATGGTGCTTAACCACCCGGTAATGAGCGGTGTAATGCCCTTTTTTGTGCGCCTTGCGTTCCGACAGGGCCTTATAGGCTTCAAGGTCATCCGGATGGATGCCGTTCAAAAAATCATCATAGGCGAGTTCGTTGGAGTCGAAGCCAAGGTATGCCCTTGCGACATCGGTCATGAACATCGAGCCGTCTTCCATCCGGAAAAGCACCCCGTCTTCAAGCAGATCCAACATCGATATGAACCGTTTCCTTAACATTTCAGAACGGTTGGCAAGTTGTTTGTATTCCTTTTTGAGCGTGTTGAGTTTTTCGTGTTCCAGGTCTCTTTTCATGACCCCTTTCAGATCAAACATGAAAAGGGAGTAGACGAATCCGCCATAGAGCATGCCTTCGAACACATAGGGTGGCAGGGTTGCGAGTTCCAGTTGGTAAAACACAATGTAAAGACCGGTTGTAACCACCAGCACAAAGACATCCAGATCGCCTTTTTTAGTGCGGTGTTTCTTTATGAGCACCAAAAAGGCCCATGCCAAGAGGATGATCAAAGGCAGTTCAAACCACTTTTCCATCGTGCCACCTCGTTTCCTTTGCGTTCAGAGTCATGACTGCAGATATTTATTAAGGTAAAGCTCTAGCGATTCAGCGGAGATGTCCTGGTCGAGATACCCGTCGACTGTGACACTGATCTGTCCGGTCTGTTCGCTCACAATGATGGTGAAGGCATCGCTGATCTCACTCACACCGATGGCCGCACGGTGGCGGCTTCCAAGATATTTAGGGATTTTCGGGTTGTCGCTGGGTGGGAAATACGCACCCGCGCACATGATCGTATTCTCTTTCACAATGACCGCCCCGTCATGCAGCGGTGTATTGGGGTAGAAAATGCTCGAAAGCAGCTCACTGCTCAATGGCGCTTCCAGTAAGAAAGCGCTATTGATGTATTCTTCAAGGGAATTGGAGCGTTCAAAGGTTATGATGGCCCCTATCCTGTGTCTCGAGAGATAATCGACGCTGTCCATGATTTCGTACTTCACTTCATCTTCAATCATATTGGAGGGATAAAGCCCCATGCGTACACCGGAATACTTCAACAGGGCGATGACTTCGCTTTGGACGAAAAAAACGACGATCCATAGGACTGGCGCCATTAAAAGCACGGTGTAAAGCCAGTTTTCAAAAGAATAATCTGTGATCATGAGTTCCCTGATGAGGACAATCGAGAGTCCGATGATGATGACTTTGAGTAGCCGGTAAGCATGGATATTGGTGCGGGATTTTACCACCAATGCGAACACAGCCAGTAAATAGATATTGATTAGAATGAATTCTATGGTGACCAAAGCCATCACCTCCTGATTTTGAGTGTAAAAGCGTTGTTTCAATCATGATTATATCATACAATGATGCTAACACACACTCGTAAATACGGGGAATCAAATCCCACCTTGAATTTTTTTCAAACTAGCCTTTTTCGCTAAATGCCTTATCTTCACAAACCACCATAAAAGTCAAGGGTTAACATTGCAGATTTCATTATCTATAATGTCTATACCACACTAACTGTCTCATGGAGGGATTTTCATGGCGCAATATTCTGAACAATTAATTCAAAACATCAACAAGGACATCAAGGAGCATTTCACCCATCTTTATCCTATCACAGATGCGATGGAAAAGACATTGGATGGCGTTTCACGCCTGGTCATGCTCGACCGCTATACGCAGAAGGATCTGACCCTGAAAACCTTAAAAGAAGGGGACCTTGTCCTGACCATTGTTCGCGATGACCCGAAGTTCCCTGCACGCGGTGTAGGGTTCGTCGAATCCATAGACGGGGACTATCTGACCATCAAGGTCGAACCCGACTACCTTGCAACCACCGAAGACGCCGATAAGAACGGTTGCATCGTACGTCCGAGAAAGCAAGTGGACAAGCCTCTTGAACTCTTTTTCGAACAGATTGCCAAGCGTCTTGCCCAACACCTTGGACAAGATGAAAGCGAAGCCGTGCGGGATGCCTTCTATGAAGAGGTCGCCTCACTCAACTTGGTCCCTGCCGGACGGGTGCTCTTCGGAGCCGGTTCAAATACCAACGTCACGTATTTCAACTGTTTCGTCATGCCCTTCATCCATGATTCAAGAGGTGGCATCTCCGATCACCGCAAACAGGTCATGGAAATCATGTCCCGAGGTGGTGGTGTCGGCACGAACGGTTCAACCTTGAGACCCAAGAACGCCCTTGCCAAAGGGGTCAACGGTAAATCAAGCGGTGCTGTCAGCTGGCTTCATGACTTGAGCGAACTCACCCACCTGGTCGAACAGGGCGGATCAAGACGCGGCGCCCAGATGATCATGCTTGCGGATTGGCATCCGGACATCATCGATTTCATCGTCTCGAAGATGCAGAACCCGAAGATTCTCCAATTCCTGATCGATACCATCGACGACCCATTGGTCAAGAAGGCCGCAAAGAACAAACTCAAATTCGTCCCTCTCAGTGAAGAGGAGATCGAAATCAACGAATACATCCTGGAACAATCCAAAGAAGACAGTACGAAATTCTCCAAGAAAATCGTCGATACCGCCTGGGAACGCCTGAACAAAGGCGGGCACTATGAAGTCCACAATCCTGAATTCCTAAGCGGTGCCAACATCTCTGTCGCGATCACCAGGGATTTCATGAATGCGATCGAGAACGGGTCTGTCCATGAACTCCGGTTCCCCGACATCGACAGCTACGATGACGAACAAAAGAAGGCGTACGATGAAAAATGGCAGGAAGTCGGCGACATCCGCGAATGGGAAGCCATGGGCTATCCCGTCAAGACCCACTACAAAATCAATGCGAAAGACCTCTGGAACCTCATCAACATCTGCGCGACCTATTCCGCTGAACCCGGTATCTTCTTCATCGATAACGCGAATGAGGATACCAACGCCGTAGCCTACAATCAGAAAGTCGTATCGACCAACCCTTGTGGGGAACAGCCGCTCGCACCGTATTCCGTCTGCAATCTTGCAGCCTTGAACCTTGCGAACGCAGTCGACAAAGAGACGGAAACCGTGAAGTGGGACCAGCTTGAACGGACGATCAGGACGGCGGTCAGACTTCAGGACAACGTCATCGACAAGACCTTTTACTTCCTGGATGAGAATAAAGAACAAGCTCTCGGCGAACGACGCATCGGCCTTGGTGTCATGGGTCTTCACGACATGCTCATCTGGACCGGCGTCACATACGGCAGCAAGGAAGGCATCGAGTTCATTGACAAACTCTTCAACTTCATCGCGACCACAGCCTATGACACCAGCGTCCAGCTTGCGAAAGAAAAAGGCGCGTTCCCTTATCTTGAAACACAGGAGAACCGCGAACGCATGCTCAAAAGCGGCTACACCCAGAAACTCCCGGATGCCATCCGTGAAGGCATCCGCAAACACGGCATCCGAAACTCCCATCTACTTACCATCGCCCCGACCGGTTCTACCGGGACCATGGTCGGCGTCTCCACCGGACTTGAACCCTACTTCGCCTTCAGTTATTTCAGGAGTGGACGTCTTGGCAAGTTCATCGAGGTCAACGCCCCGATCGTCGATGAATACGTCAAAAAACATCCTGAATATTCCGATAACAACCTCCCGGACTTCTTTGTAAGCGCCATGGACCTTCCACCCGAAGCCCATGTCGACATGCAATGCGCCATCCAATACTGGGTGGATTCATCCATTTCCAAGACCGTAAACGCTCCGAAAGGCTACACGGTCGAGGAAGTCGAACAAGTCTATATGCGCCTTTACAACAAGGGTGCCAAAGGCGGCACCGTCTACGTGGACGGCTCGCGTGACGCCCAGGTTCTCTCCCTTACCAAGGATGACGGCGAAAAAGAACGTCCGAAGCAGGTGGACATCAAGGACCTCGGCATCGATGTCAAAGAAGAATCAAAATCCAAAAAGGCCCCCAACACAAAAGGGCTCAGAAGCGACCGACAAGACAGGAACATCGGCGTTGAAGCCGGCGACCTCTGCCCGGTATGCAACGAAGGCACCGTCGAAGACGTCGGTGGCTGCAATACCTGCACCAACTGTGGTGCCCAGCTCAAATGCGGATTATAATCTCAAATAAATGGAAAAAGCGCCCGGGCGCTTTTTCTTTTTATCAGGTAGAATGCTATAATTAGGATGAAAGGGTGAGAGCTATGAAAAACGCGCTTGTCGTCGGCATTGAACGACGAAGCAAAACCATGATTGATTATGACCTAGAGGAAATCCGGAACCTTGCCCAGACACTCGGAATCGAGGTCACCCATTCCATCCGGCAACACTACCGGCTCACGACGCCTGCGACCAAAGTCGGAACCGGGAAACTCGACGAAATCGTCGGCTTACACCAGGTCCATGATTTCGACTACATTATCTTCAATGAGGAACTGACCAACACACAGATCCGAAACCTCGAAGAGGCGATCGATACCGCCGTCCTCGACAAGACGCTTTTAATCCTTGAAATCTTTGCGCGTCACGCCCACACCAAAGAGGCCATGCTCCAAGTCGAAGTCGCACAGCTCAAGTACTTAAGACCAAGGCTGAGTGCCATGCGGACCTCTTTCGCCCAGCAACAGGGCGGTATCGGGCAAAAGGGGCCGGGAGAGAAGAAACTCGAACTCGACCGCCGGAAAATCGACAGGGAGATCCATCAACTGGAAAAGAAGCTTGCCCATATCGTCCATGTGAGGAAGACCAACCGGGAGAAACGAAGAGCCTCCCCCATCAAGAACGTGGCGATTGTCGGGTATACCAACGCAGGTAAGAGCACCTTGATGAACGTGCTCCTGAAACACGCAAAAATCGATGAACCGAAAGAAGTCAGTGTCAAGGACCAGCTCTTTGAGACCCTGGAGACCTCCACACGGAGAATCCGGTTCAAGGATAAGAAACCCTTCACCCTGACCGATACGATCGGTTTCATCTCGAATCTCCCCCATGAACTGGTTGAATCCTTCAAATCGACCTTGGAAGAGATCA
>JBKHIE010000083.1:0-6344 GCA_046538775.1 Candidatus Izemoplasmataceae bacterium | reverse complement strand
AGCTGTGAATAAACAAAGGCATCCGTGGATGCCTTTTATAATGCCTTTATGAAGTAATAAAGCTGTCCGGTGATTTCGATGCCCCTTTTGAGAGGGGGAAAAGCGTTGTCCGTCGTTCATGGTGGTTTTTTTCCTAAAGTTTCACCAATCGAGGTCGCCGGTATCCTCAAGAATGCTTTCCAGTTCACCGTAAACGTCTCCGTCGACATACCCTTCTTTCTCGCCGTTAAGATCGACGACGGCCATGGGCTTGCAATCGCCGTCTTGGACGATGGAGCTATACGTGATGGCGAGTTCATCACCGCTCTTTGTCTCAAACACCATGCGCAGTCCGACCGCGTCGCAAAACTCGTCTACGGACAAGTTGGATTGGACCTCGACACGGGAGAGTGCATCGTTCAGTTCACTTATGAGTGTCGCTTCTTTTGTTTCCTCCATTTCACTGCTATTTAGCACCATCATGCCGTGGTGGGTGACTTCCACCTCCTGCACCGTTTGATCAAGATCTTTGTAACTGATCTCCTCTTCGCACCCCGCAAGCGTCAAGACAGCCAATAGGCTTGCAATGAATGCCAGGACCCTTTTTCTTCGCACTTTATCCCTTCCCTTGTTTATAAAGTTATAATTAACAAGTTCAGTATACCATGAAGTTTTCATGATGGCCACCCTGGTAGGCATGGAGGATCCATCATCCTTATGAAAAAGGCTGCCTTTTCAGGCAGCCTCATGCATCATGATCCGGCCATCTTGTACTGGCCGATGAACGCTTTGGTGCGCTCTTTCTTCGGGTCGGTGAAGAGAGTGTTTTTCTCCCTGTCCTCGACGACTTCGCCCTTGTCCATGAAGATGACGCGGTCCGCGATGTCGCGGGCGAGGCCCATCTCGTGGGTCACGAGGACCATGGTCAAGTTCTCGCTTACGAGTTTCCTTATGACTTCAAGCACTTCCTGGACCATTTCCGGGTCAAGGGCGCTTGTGGGCTCGTCGAACAGGAGGATATCAGGATCCATCGCCAGGGCGCGGGCAATGCCGACACGTTGTTTCTGTCCGCCGGAAAGCTGGGCAGGTTTACGGTTGACGAACGTGGCCATGCCGACTTTGCGAAGCGCCTCGTGGGCTTTTTTCTCCGATTCTTCCTTGCTGCGTCTGAGGACGTTCCTCTGAGCGATGGTGCAGTTGTCAAGCACCGAGAGGTGATTGAACAGGTGGAAGCCCTGGAAGACCATGGTCGCTTTTTGACGGATGGTCTCGAGCACGCGCTTGTCGGGTGTCAGGGTGACCCCGTCTATGGTGATGACCCCCTCGGTCGGTGTTTCCAGGTGATTGAGCGTGCGCAGAAGCGTGGTCTTCCCGCTTCCTGAGGGACCGATGATGACGTTGACGGTCCCCTTGTCGAAATGGAGGTTGATGTCTTTAAGCACCGGGCCTTCGCCAAAGTCCTTGGTGAGGTTCTTGATGGTGATCATACCATCCCCTCGCTTTCACTGCTGAGCAGGTGTTTCGATTCGCGGCCCATGTAATCGGAGAGTTTCCTAAGGGCGTAGACCGCGACCATGACAAGGCCCAGATAGATAAGGGCGGTGATCATGAAGGCTTCGGTGTAGCGGTAATGCGCGCCGGCGACGCTTCGCCCCATGTAGAAGAGCTCGGTCGCGCCGATGACACTGAGCACCGCGGTGTCCTTGAGGTTGACGATGAGTTCGTTCCCGATGGCCGGGATCATGTTTCTGAAGGCTTGCGGGAAGAGGATCTTCTGATACACCTGGCGGGTGGACATCCCGAGGCTTTCCGCAGCCTCCTTCTGTCCGGGGTCCAGCCCCTGAAGGCCGCTTCTTAGGATCTCAGTCAGATAAGCGGCCGTGTTGAGACTTACGACCGTAAGCCCTGCGACAAGCACCGGCATCCGCACCCCGACCCGGGCGAGGCCATAGTAGAAAAGCATCGCCTGGACCATCATCGGTGTCCCTCTGAACACGGTCACATAGATCTCTGCGAACCGTTTTGAAATCATTTGCATCATCCGTTTCAGAATCGAGCCGTAACGGGTGAGCACCTGGATTTTCATGATGACCAGGATGAATGCGATCAGAAGGCCGATGAACGTCCCCGCGACCGCAAGCAGGATGGTGAAGAGGACCCCGCGCATGTAAAGCGGGAGGTAGCGGATGAAGAGGTCGAACATGCCTCCGAAGAATGTGGGTGAGATGCTGGTCAGTGTGATCATGGCTGGCGGTTCAGTGCCTCTTCCATCCATTCCTGACGGGTGTCGTCGTCCAGCTCGTCAAGGATTGCATCAATCTCATCGCTCAATTCGCTGTCTTCTTTGCGTGTCGCGATGGAGACCGTCACATCGCTGTCTTCGACTTCGAAGCCGTCTTCAAGCTCCACATAATCAAGATTGTCATTGTCGGAGGTGATGCTTGTCGCTACCGGGAGTTCCGCGACCAGCGCATCCGATGTGCCGCTTTCCACCTGTTCGACAAGGCTTGGGTAGTCATCGAGCGGGTCGGCATGGTCGACATTCTCGATCTGGTCGATCAACTCATCCTGCAGGGTGTTCTTCTGGGCGATGACGCGCGCGTCCGAGAAATCGTCCAGACTCGTCGCGTCCACATAGTCGCTGTCGCTTCGGACGACCAGGACCTGTTCGCTGCGATAGTATTCGTCGGTGAAGTTCACGGTCTCGGCCCGTTCAGGCGTAGGGCTCATGCCGGCGATGATGACATCGATGGTCTCGCTTTCAAGGGCTGGAATAAGTCCGTCCCAGTCGATTTTGCGAATGACCAAATCGCGTCCGAGTTCATCGGCGACATGCTCGGCGACGGTCACATCGTAGCCGTCGCAGTAGGCCGACGATTCCTCGATCGGCTCCCCTTCTTCTGTATCGGTCCAGTTGAACGGTGCGTAGTTGCATTCGAGTCCAACCACAAGCTCGTCTTCATTCGGTCCGCCGCAGGCGGCCAGGGTCAAGACGAAAACCCCCATGGTAAGTGCTAGAAATGTTCTCATAATTCTCATGTCCTTCCGTTTTCTTTTTTTCATAAAAAAAAGTGTCACGGTGGACACCAATAGATTTTAAACCTGCCTAAAAACCATTAGCGCCTCTACCGAAGTAGGAGTCCACAGGGTCTTTCCCCATGTCCCATGCGAAGGGCATGCCTGCCGTTCACACTCGGCGATGATTGCTTTTCTGAAGTTTCAAAGCCTGCCGGCTCCACTCCATACTCGTCTGCATCGCAGCCTCTATTTTTTTATGTTGTCTCAAATATATCAGAGAAATGACACCACGTCAATTATGGAATGACTGAAAATGTTTTCATCGTGTTTTCTAGAACTAAAAAAGAGGGCCACGCCCTCTTTTAGCTATTTCTTCTTGTGTTGATTCATAGAGTTCAGGACCTGACGGACCTGTTTCTCGGAAGGTTTCCTTCCCATTTGCATCATCATCGCACGGACCATGTCCTCATTGATGGGCGGATTTTTCTCGAGATACCGTTTGAAGTATTTCTGGGATAGAAAGAATCCTACAATGAGTCCGACGATCAAAGCGACGACGATGAGTACGATGGCTAGCCATAATTCCATGCAATCACTCCTTCTTTACAGGACCATTATACGGGAACCAAGGTTAAAACACAAGGTATAAAGTCCGAATCTCTTGCCAGAACGCGTAGCCTTGAAACCTGTATTACGAATTTCCTTTTTCCTGTTTACATTTCAATGGCGTTAAGATACAATAGACCTGTCATAAAAAGGAGGCGAAACTATGGCAAGACGTATTACCGATGATTGCATTGCCTGCGGCGCATGCGCCGAAGAGTGCCCGGTGGACTGCATCGCTGAGGGCGAAGACAAGTTCGTCATCGACGAGGACGCATGCATCGACTGCGGTGCTTGTGAAGAAGTGTGCCCCGTGGACGCCATTATTGAAGTATAGAAAATCCATCCATAGGACCGGTGATCCGGTCCTTTTTTCTTTACCACTCATAATTCTTATAAATTAAGCCGAAATGGCTCAAAAAAGGTTTACATTGCAAAATATATCCTATAAAATGAAATTAGACCATATGGTAAGGAGGAATGACCGTGCCTAGACGTATAACGGATGAATGTATTGCAACCGGTTCCTGTGTTGAGGAATGTCCGGTGGATTGCATCTCTGAAGGAGAAGAAATCTATGTGATTGACGAGGATGTCTGCATCGACTGTGGTGCTTGCGAAGTCGTCTGTCCCGTAGATGCAATCATTGAAGTCTAATTTGGTTCAATTCCCCATCGTATCCTGCTAACAAAAAAGGCCCGTTTCGGGCCTTTTTACTTTTTTATGGGCTCAGACTTGCTGAAACGGGTTCTGGCTTGGCGCGTAGATGTCGACCTTAAGCGTGTCGTCAAGGGCGACCAACCAATCCCTGATCGCGGTCTTGAAGTGCTTCTCGGCGGTATGGCCGATATCGAGGACCCTGAGGCCCATCTGCATCATGTCGTGCGCTTCGTGATAGGAGACATCGCCGGTCAGGTAGAGATCGGCGCCTTTCTTCTTGGCCATGAAGGCGTGGTCGGCGCCGCTGCCACCGCTGATGGCGAGGGTCTTCACGGTCTTTTCTTTTTGGTTGCCGATGTAGCGGGCATCGTCGATGTCCAGGGCGCGCTTGATGGTTGTGACCGCCTCTTCAAGGGGGAGCGGACTAGGAAGCTCGCCGATGCGCCCGATGCCGTGGGTCTCGTCGGTCATCTCGAGGATGGCCACGTTTTTCATGGCAAGCTTGGAAGCCAGCATGTCGTTCATGCCCCCGTTCGCAAGGTCATAGTTCGTGTGGGCGGAATAGACGGCGATGCCTTCTTTGATCAAGGTCTCGATCATCGCGCCTTTGTAGGTATCCACCGAAAGCCTTCTGATCGGCGAGAAGATGAGCGGGTGATGGCTGATGATGAGGTCCGCGCCGATTGAAACGGCCTTTTTTATGACGTCCTTGGTCACATCGAGGGTGACAAGGACCGTCTTGATGGGCTTGTTGAGGGTGCCGACCATGAGGCCGACATTGTCCCATTCATACGCAAGATGGGGCGGAAAATCCGCTTCAAACGCTTTTTTGAAGTCACTTCCGTTCATAGAATATCTCCTCCAGAAGGGCCTTTTTCGTGATCAGGGGAAGCTTGTCCCGCTGAGGGACCTGTTCAATCATGATTAGAAGGCGGGCGTATTCCTTGATGAGCTCTCGCATGTAGGCCTTCTCGCGCTTCTGAATCAGGATGGGGCCGTAGTAGCGCTCGCTTTCGCTCAGGGTCATCGACCCTTCCTCCATCACGATGATGGGGTAAAAGGTGTCGCGCTCGATGGCGTAGGTCTCCTCGATGATCGCGAGCGGGCGGATGTCGCAAAGCATCCGGACCATCTCGGGATGGTCGTTGGGTTGGAGCACGAAACGTTTCACGTGCTTCAGGTCGGCTTCATGGATGACGTTGTAGATGGTATGGCCGCCGAGACCGGCGACGACGACGGTGTCGACGTCGTCGGTGAGGGCCTGAAGGCCATCGATGTGTTTCAGGCCGATCGCATGCGAAAGGTCCGCTTCTTCCACGTTCTTCTCAGCGCGGGAGAGCGGGCCGAGCTTGTTGTCGACCGCGATGGCTTTTTCCACTCCGAGCTCCTTTACCGCCGCAATCGGGAGGTAGGCGTGGTCGGTGCCGACATCGTAGAGCACTCTCGTATCCCTGAGATGGTCGAGAATGGCCCTTAGACGCTTCGAATGGAGTCTCATTCGCCCATGAAGTCCTTCAGTTTCTTGCTTCTTGATGGGTGGCGGAGTTTTCTTAGGGCCTTGGCTTCGATCTGCCGGATGCGCTCGCGGGTGACCCCGAATTCACGGCCCACCTCTTCAAGGGTGCGCGTGCGTCCATCAAGAAGGCCGAAGCGCATCCTGAGCACTTTCTCCTCGCGGTCGGTGAGGGTCTCAAGCACTTCGTCGAGTTCGCGTTTGAGCATCTCTTTCGAGGTGAATTCCATCGGGGTCGGGGTGTCCTGGTCGGGAATGAAATCGCCGAGGGAGGAATCCTCTTCCTCGCCGACCGGGCTTTCGAGGCTGATCGGCTCCTGGGCGACTTTCTGGATGATCTGGACCTTGTCGACGCTGATGTCCATGCGCTCGGCGACCTCTTCTGGGAGCGGTTCGCGCTTGAGTTCCTGGATCAGCTGACGCTGGGTGCGGACAAGCTTGTTGATGGTCTCGACCATGTGGACGGGGATCCGGATCGTCCGGGCCTGGTCCGCGATGGCGCGGGTGATGGCCTGACGGATCCACCAGGTGGCGTAGGTCGAGAACTTGAAGCCCTTGGTGTGGTCGAACT
>JBKHIE010000082.1:0-6577 GCA_046538775.1 Candidatus Izemoplasmataceae bacterium | reverse complement strand
GTCACCGTTCGCATACGGTGGACCGTCCGGCATGACGAAATCGGGATTCGCCTTGTTTTTCCCGAGCCGTTTCTGATAGATACCGTGTTCTTCCCAGAACGTTTGGCGGGAAGGTTCTTTCTTGCCGAGGTTTCCGCGCATGGGGAAATCCGTCTTCGGCATGTGCAAAGTGTCCTTATAGTCTTTCATGACCATCACTCTCCTGTATGGGATGTTCCATTGTGCTTGATAATAAAAAAAGCATCCAGATCAAGGACGAACATAGTGTCCGCGGTACCACCCTGATTCCGGTTGCCCAGCTCTTAAGACCCTTAACGCGGGATACGGGATGGGTTTCGCCATCCGTCTTCACGGTGATGTCTTTCAAAAGACTGTCCGGATTCTCAGCACCATCCGGTCTCTTCAACAGTGTTCTTTTGAAAACGCGTCCGTTTCACAGACGTTCATGATTCGTAGGTATTATAATGAATTGGCGCCTAAAATGCAAGGGGTTTGTTCAAAGGGATGCGACAAACTGGCCGAAGGCCTGGAGTCCGAAACTGTAAAGCAGGAATCCGAGGATCGGGGTGAAGTCGAAATACCCGATGACGACGATGCCCCTGAAAAAGCGGAGGTATGGGTTCACAAGCACGTGAAGATAATAGTAGAGCTTGCTTTCACGGATCGAGGGGATCCAGCTCAAAAGCACGTAGGCGATCATGATGTAGAAATAGACTTCGAGGATGGTATAAAGAATTTCTAGCAATGGTTTAAGCATAATGATTACTCCTTGTATTCGTTGATGAATTTCCGAAGGCTCTTGTCTTTCAAGTCCGGTTTCGTCGCAAAGACGAAGATCTTGTCCCGGATGACTTCCACTTCGCCATCCAGCGCGTAGATCACACCGGAGAGAAAGATGATCATGCGGTTGCTTTCAACCGCATCGAAACCTTCGAAATTGAGGATCAGCGGGATTCTATACATAAGTTTATCAGCGAGTGCGAACACGTCGCTCCCGCTGTCGATTTTGATGAATTCCGTGCGGCTGTAGGCGTCTTTGGTCTTCTTATTGCTCATAGGAGTTCCTCCGATATCAGGACTCTGCCGAGTCGTAAGGTCGTGGCGCCTTCTTCGAGGGCGATTTCATAATCCTGGCTCATCCCCATCGATAGACCCTCGACGGTGGGATGGTCCTTCTGGATGTCATCGCGAAGTTTGCGCAGAGTGGCGAACTGGTTGCGGATCCTGTCCTTATGGTTGGTGTTTTCCGCCATGCCCATGAGCCCGACGATCTTAATGGTCTTATACTTCATCAGGACTTCATCGATGAACGGTTTCACCTCGTCCATCGGGACCCCGTGCTTCTGCGGTTCAGAGGAGATGTTCACCTGGACGAAACACGGCAGCACCTTGTCTCTTCGCTTGTCGATCTCCCTAGCGAGACGCATGTGGTCGAGGCTGTGGAGGACATCGATCTGATTGATCATCTTCTTGACTTTCTTCGACTGCAAGGTCCCAAGGAAATGCCAACGGATCGATTCGTTCTTCAGGGCTTCATGCTTTCGGATGAAGGCCTCGGCACGGCTTTCTCCGAAATCGTGGATGCCGATCCGGATGTAGGGTTCGAATTCGTGGGCCTCAAGGTATTTTGACGCCATGACGATCCGGACACCCGGGTAACGGGACTGCAGTTTTCGTATCAACGGTCTATTCATTGCCCATCACATCCACACGCATCATTTGAAACGGGACTTGAGCCAGGAAGGGATGTTCTCCTTCGAAGGCTTCTCCTCTTCCTTGGACGTTTCGTCGCTGTCTTTGGATTTGTCCTTGGATTTCCGCTTGGGTTTTCTCTTTTTGGGTTTCTTTGGTTTGTCCTTGGTCTCAGGCTCTTCGTTATCAGGGTCCGGGGCGTCGTTCACTTCGACGTAGTCATCTGCGCCGAGCGCCTCGATTTCAATCTTCCGGTTTTCATCGAATCCGGCGGCGATGACGGTGACGATGACATCGTCGTCAAGATCCTGGTTGATGGTGGTGCCGTAGATGATGTTGATTTCGGTCGAGGAGGCCGCCTGGATGGCTTCAATCGCCTCGGTCACTTCCCAGAGTGCGATGTCCGTGCCGCTTGTGACGTTGACGATGGCGTCCGTCGCGCCGTCGATGTTGGCATCGAGCAGGGGCGAATGGATCGCTTTCTTGGCGGCTTCGGTCGCGCGGTTGTTCTCATTGGAGATCCCGATCCCCATGAGGGCGGTGCCCTTGTCTTTCATGACGGTCTTGACATCGGCGAAATCGACGTTGATGAGACCCGGGACCGTGATGATCTCGGCAATCCCCTGGACGCCCTGTCTTAGGACGTTGTCGGCTTCACGGAACGCTTCGAGCATGGACGTGTTCCGGTCGACGACGTAAAGGAGCCGGTCGTTTGGGACGATGATCATGGTGTCGACGTAAGGTTTCAAGGCGTCGAGCCCTTCAAGGGCGGTCGCGACGCGCCTTCTTCCTTCGAATTTGAAAGGCTTGGTGACGATTCCGATGGTCAGGCATCCTTGCTCCCGGGCGAGGCGCGCGATGACGGGGGCGGCCCCGGTTCCGGTGCCTCCGCCCATTCCGGCGGTGATGAAGACCATGTCCGTGTCCTGAAGCATTTCACGGATTTCGTCTTCGCTTTCCTCAGCGGCACGCCGTCCGATTTCAGGGTCGGCGCCGGCGCCGAGCCCACGGGTGAGCATTTTCCCGATCTGGAGTCGGATATCCGCTTTAGAAAGGCGTAGAACCTGGGCATCCGTGTTGATGGCCACAAACTCCACACCTTGGACTTCGTTTTCGATCATGCGGTTGACGGCATTGCCGCCACCACCGCCAATGCCGATTACTTTAATTGAGGGTTTTTGGTTGAAGTGCTCATTGGATTCGAACATTGCGATACCTCCGTCCGGTCTTTAGGTCTATTATAACGCATAATGCCGCATAATAAAATACTAAACTCCTTATTCCCTTCCCCGGTCATGATAAGTGTCCAGGAACGCCTTTTCAAAGGCTTCGAGACGGTCTTCCTTGATGGCCTTTCGAATGGCCTTCATGAGGGCTTTGAAAAAATAGAGGTTGTGGTAGGTGATCAGGCGTGCGCCAAGATGTTCGCCCGCCTTATAAAGGTGACGGATGTAGCTTCTTGTATACGTCGTGCAGACTTTGCAGTCACACCGGGCGTCAAGCGGTTCTTGGGATTCGGCCTGGGCGTTCTTGGAGATGTTCAGCCGTCCCCCCCATGTGTACGCCGTCCCATGACGGGCGAGGCGGGTCGGGTTCACACAGTCGAACATGTCGACGCCCCGCTTCACGGCTTCGAAGAAATCCTCGGGTGTGCCGACCCCCATGAGGTAGCGCGGCCTATCTTTCGGCATGAGCGGGGCGATCTGTCCGAGGACCGCATACATCTCGGCCTTGGTCTCACCGACGGAAAGCCCGCCGATCGCATAGCCGTCGAATCCGATATTCTTTAAATCCTCAAGGCTTTTCTTTCTTAGGTCCATGTGGGGTCCGCCCTGGACAATCCCGAAGAGCGCCTGGTCTTTTAGGGCATGGGCGTCCTTGCCGCGCCTGGCCCAGCGGCTGGTGCGCTCGACGCTTTCTTTCATATATTCATAAGGCGCGTCAAACGGCGGGCACTCATCGAAGCTCATGGCGATGTCGGCCCCGAGGTTCTCCTGGATCGCTATGCTTTTTTCAGGGGAGAGGAACAAGGGGGCCCCGCTCCGGTGATGTCTGAAGTGGACGCCTTCTTCTTTGATCGTCCTTTGGGCGGAGAGACTGAAGACCTGGTATCCGCCGCTGTCGGTGAGAAGGGCATGGGGCCACTGCATGAACCCGCGGATGCCGCCGTGGTCCTTGACGATACTGTCGCCGGGCTGGAGCCAGAGATGGTAGGTGTTGCCAAGGATGAGGCCCTCACTCACCTCTTCGGTCTCGCTCGGGTCAAGGGTCTTGACGGTGGCCTGGGTGCCGACCGGCATGAAGAGTGGTGTCTCGACTTGGGCATGGGGTAATGAAAGGACGCCCGTGCGGGCGTCGTTTTCCTTGGATTCATGGGTGATGTCGAAGTTAAGAGGTTTCATGGGGGTCACGCTCGCTTTCATTGAACATCCTGAAGGCGTTGGAGACCATGAGGTTGATCCGGTTGACCTGGTTGATCCGGGATGCGGAGGTATCGTAGTCGATGGCGACGATGTTGCTGTTTGGGTAATGGTTCTTGAGTTTCTTGATCATGCCTTTGCCGGCGATGTGGTTGGGCAGGCAGCCAAAGGGCTGCGTGCAGACGATGTTCGGGGCCTCATGCTCGATCAGGTCGATCATCTCGGCGGTCAGAAGCCAGCCCTCACCGGTATGGGTGCCGACATCGAGAAACCCATTGACAAGGTTTTTGAGCTTCTTGAATGGGATGGGCGCTTCAAAACCGTAGGCCTTCATCATCTTCCGGATCTTTTGGCGGCGGATCTCGATGTAGCCGATCAAGGCCCTGAAGACGGCACGTTTGATGGCGGAGCCGCCGTAGCGCTTGATGTCGTGCGCGGTCGCGTCGAAACTGTATAGGAAGAAGTCGTAAAGCGGAGGCGTGACCGTCTCCACCCCTTCTTTTTCGAGGGTCTCTTCCAGATGGTTGTTGCCGAGGGGGGAATACTTGACATAGATCTCGCCCACGATGCCGACCTTGGGCCTCTTCTCGCCCGTCGTCTTTATCCCGGCATAACGGCTCAGGATGTCACGGGCCTTATGCTTGCTGCGATGCCATGAGAAGATGCTGCTATGGTTGAAATAGACCTCGAGTTCCTTGTTGATGGTGGCCCTCAAGGCCTCGGTCTCCCCTTTGTTCTTCTCATACGGCCTCACCTGGGTGGTGAGGCTCATGATGAGGTCGCCAAAAAGCATGGCGTCATGGAGCTTGTGCAGAAGTCTCGGCTTGATCTTGAAGCCGGGGTTCTTCTCAAGCCCCCCGGCATTGAGAGAGATGACCGGTACAAAATCGTATTCGGCCTTCTTAAGCGCCTTTCTTAACAGTGCGATGTAATTGGACGCCCGGCATCCGCCCCCCGTCTGGGTGATGATGAGGGCCACCTTGTGGATGTCATAGCCCCCACGCTTGATGGCGTCGATGAACTGGCCGATCACAAGCATGGCGGGGATGCAGACGTCGTTGTGGGCGTATTTCATCCCTTCCTGGATCAAATCGTAGTCCGTGGTCCTTAAGAGTTCGGCGTTATACCCTTCGCTGTTGAGGGCGCTTACGAAGTATTCGAAGTGGTAAGGCGCCATCTGCGGGACAAGGATGGTGTATTCACGGCGCATTTCTTCGGTGAAAAGCACCCGTCCATCCTCAGTGTATTCAAGCGTCGCCATCTTTGGACACCCCCTCTTCCATGGTCGAGAGCAGGCTTCTAAGACGGATGTTGACCGCGCCCAGGTTGGAGATTTCATCGATCTTGACCTGGGTGTAGAGTTTCCCGTTTTGTTCAAGGATGGTCTTGACTTCATCGCTTGTGATCGCATCCAGTCCGCAGCCGAAGCTCACAAGCTGGACGAGGTTGACGTTGTCCATCGTGGCGACCGCGCGGGCCGCATCGTAAAGACGGGTATGGTAGGTCCATTGGTTCAGGACGTCGACGTCCTTCTGGTCGGCGAGATGGTTGATGGCATCCTCGCTTAAGAGGACGGTGTTGAAACTGCGGATCAGCTTCGGGATGCCGTGGTTGATCTCGGGGTCGATGTGATAGGGCCTTCCCGCAAGGACGATGGTCCTAAGACCATGCTCCTTCGCGTATTCAAGGGCGCGTTCACCCTCTTTTTGGATGTCTTTCCTGAAGGCGCTATAAGCCTCCATGCCGATGTCGTACGCTTTTTTGATGGCACGCGGGGAAACCTCGACATAGGGTTTCAAGGCTTCATGCATTGCATCGGCGAACTTTTTCTTATGGTTGAACGAGAGGTATGGGGTTTCAAAGTCGGATAAGTCGAGGTGGTCCATGTTCGCATCGATGACTTCGGGGTAGTGGGCGACGACGGGACAGTTGTAGTAGTTATCACCATGCGTCTTCTCCTTGACGTTGAAAGGCATGTTCGGGTAGAAGATGAAATCCGGGTGTTTCTCATAGAGGTTTTCAATATGCCCATGGACGATCTTCGCGGGGTAACAGACGGTGTCGCTCGGGATGGTGTCCTGTCCCCGTTCATAGAGCTTCTTGGTCGAACGGTCGCTGTAGATGACCTTGATGCCAAGGGCGTCGAAGAACGGTTGATAGAACGGGATGTTCTCATACATGTTGAGGACAAAGGGAATCCCCACGGTGGCATCGTAGGCTTTATCCGGGTCCGGTTTATACGCGCGGAGCTTATCGTACTTGTATTGATAGAGATTCGGGATCTCATCATAGCCCGTGGTGATGCCGGCGCCTTTTTCACAGCGGTTTCCACTGATGTATTTCTCGCCGCCTGAGAAGATGTTGATGGTAAGGGGGCATAGGTTTTCACACTTCTTGCATACAGCGTATTTGGTGGTGTATTTGAAATGATCAAGCGCCTCGCTTGTGAGGACCATGGAATGGTT
>JBKHIE010000081.1:0-6674 GCA_046538775.1 Candidatus Izemoplasmataceae bacterium | reverse complement strand
GCGTCCTCGAAGAACATCTCATAGAAGTCCCCGAGACGAAAAAAGACTATAGCATCGTTATAGTCTTCTTTGATCGTTAGGTACTGCTGCATCATCGGGGTGTATTTGTTTTTATCACGGGCCATGGTATCACATCCTATAATAGGTCGAAGACTACGACCGCCACTGCCGCCGTGACGATGATGAGCGCGATGAGGACATCACGCATCACACGGTTCTTACGTCGGTGGGCCACTGTGTATTTCTGTGCAATCTCTTCGAATTTCGCATTGTAAAGGTATTCTTCAATGTTGATACCTTCGAAGATCTTGCTGTTCTCTTCATGGACCGGGACGGGTCCGTCCTGTCTTTTGATCAGGATGTATTCCACCATGTCGACCTTCTTGAGCTCGATCGACATGTTGATGTTGTTCTCCTTGGCATAGCGTTCCAGATCAAGGATGGATTTCTTCTCGAGTTTTTCCTGTTCGGCATCGTTCAGGTTGAGACGGATGGCGATGATCTCGATCAACTGTCTCTTGTTGATCCTTCTTGGAATCTCGACCCCATGTTTTTTCCCGAGTTCACGGATGTCGTTCATGGTGGTCGCATACTGAAGCACTTCACGGGCCTCTTCTACGCGGCACCCTTCAAAATACCCTTCGGGTTCGAAATAGACTTCGCTGAAATTGTCCTTGAGCGTCTGGTATTTCTCCTGTTCGCTCCGCTGGTATTTCATGGTCAGGTTTTGAAGCTTGATGAATTCGAGGTTGTTGATGCCGAGCTCGCCGCGGTTATGGACGATGATGTCCCAGAAGTCTTTTTTGTATTCCTTGACATCGACGGTGATGCCATAACTGTCCGCAAGCCTTTCAAGCTGGAAGATGGTGAAGCGGTCGAACCATTTGAGACGGTGTTTCATTTCATCGGAGAACTTGTTGTTGTTATCGGCATTGGCGATGATCGGGGCGATGTTCTTGCGTACCAGGGCCTTATGAAGGTAGTTCGGAAGAAAGATTTCCTTGTTCTTGAGATATTTGACAATCTCGGACGAGGGAATCACGACGAAAGACTCAATCAGCTTCTCGATTGAGACTTTCTTGTTGTTGAGTTCGATCGATTCTTCTTTACGCTTCATAAGTAGTCCTCCGTGACCATGCCATTTACTTCATTATACACCAGGCAATGCCTTAAATCAATCAAGCAAAGCTTAAGGATGCAACAATTCAGCGCTCCTCGTTCACGCCCGATTCGATGATCTCAAAAAGAATCCGCATGTCTTCATTGATGTCTTCTTGCAAAGTGAGGTACTGATGGATGATGGGGGTGTTTTCAAGGGTTTTGAGGGTCTCCTCGTAGGCTTTTCGCTTCGCATCCACATCGTCCTTCTTGAGCGCTTCGCTACGGACCATCGCTTTCTGTTTTTCAAGCAGGTCCTCGTAGGCCGCTTTGAGGTCTGGCCTGTCTTCAATCGCTTTTTCAAGCGCCTGGTAGCTTTTTACGGTTTCATCGTCCTTCAGGGTCCTGATCAATGCCTCAAGCGTCTTCATCGACAACACCTTCCAAGAACCATGTCTTGGCCTCGGTGATCCTTACCGGGACGATGGATCCGATGAGGTCGGCCGGGGCTTTGACGTTGACGAGCTTGTTGTGGGGGGAGTAGCCGGCGAGGATGGCTCCGTTGTTCTTGCTTTGACCCTCGATGAGAACCGGGACGGTTTCACCTTCAAAGCGTTTGTTGCCAAGTCTGTACCCTTCATTGACCAGGGCGTTCAGGCGTTTCAGGCGGGCCTGCTTTTCTTCGACCGGGGTGGCGTCTTGGTATTTCGCCGCCGGGGTGCCTTCCCTCGGACTGAAGATGAACGTGAAGGCCCCTTCGAATCCGATGGTTCGGACCATTTCGAGCGTCGCCTCGAAATCGTCGTCGTCTTCGCCGGGGAACCCTACGATCAGGTCCGTGGTGATGGAGACACCGGGGATGTGACTTCGCATCTGGTCGACGAGCTCGTAGATCCGCTCGCGGGTGTATTTACGGTTCATCTTCCTTAAGACCTTGTCGCTTCCCGACTGGACAGGAAGATGGATGTGGGGCATGAGGTTGCCGTAGGCGCCGATGGTCCTGACGCTTTCGAGGTCGAAATCGTTCGGATGGGACGTGGTGAAACGGACCCTTGGGATGCCGGTCTTGGCAATGGCTTCGAGGAGGTTTGAGAAGGTGTAGTCTTTGGCTTTGAAGTCACGGCCGTAGGCGTTGACGTTCTGTCCGAGCAGGGTCACTTCCTTGTAGCCTTCCTCTTTCAGGCCCTCGATCTCCCTCAAGATGTCTTCGGGCATTCTTGAGCGTTCGGTGCCACGGGTATAGGGCACGATGCAGTAGGTGCAGAACTCATCGCACCCGTACATGATGTTGACCCAGGCCTTGCGGGAGTGGTCGCGTTTCCTCGGGAGGTTCTCGACGATCCTTCCCTCTTCGCTGAAGACCTCGACGACGCGCTCCTTGTTGAAAAGGGCGGTCTCGATATAATCCGGCAGCTTGTCGATGTTGTGGGTACCGAAGATGAGGTCGACGTAAGGGTAGCTTTTCAAGAGCCGGTTGACCACTTTCTCTTCCTGGGGCATGCATCCTGAAACCCCGAGCAGGAGGTCGGGGTTCGTACGCTTGTATTGTTTCAGGCGGCCGAGCTCTCCGAAGACCCGGTTCTCGGCGTTCTCACGGATGGCGCAGGTGTTTAGGAGGATGAAGTCCGCGCTCTTTTCATCTTCTGTCTCCTTGAATCCAAGCGTCTCAAGGATCCCTTTGATGTGTTCGCTGTCGGCCTCGTTGGCCTGGCAGCCGTAGGTCTGGATCTTGTACTTTCTGCCGGTCGCCATCCCCTTGAGATGGGAAGGCACATGGTAGACTTCGATGCCGGATGCGCCCTCAAGCCTTTTGCGGGCATCCTTGGTCGAAGGTTTATGGAAATATCTGGAATAATCTTTTGAAGCCATGCTATCACCTATTCGTCGCGGTAAGCGACTGCCTTGATTGTTTTTGTGTCGGTATCGATGTAGACGCCGTTCATCTGAAGGGCCTTGGACGTCTCGGGTTTCATCCGGATGGGAAGACCGGTGGTGAAACGTTTCACGATGATGCCCCTGTCCGCGCCCAAAATCCCATGGAGGGCGCCGCACATGCCGATGTCGCTCATGTAAAGCGTGCCACCCGGCAGACGCATCGCATCGTTCGTCTGCACGTGGGTATGACTTCCAACAGCCGCGTCCACACGTCCATCAAGATAGTGGGCGAGCGCGAGCTTTTCACTGGTGGCCTCCCCATGAAGGTCGACGAGCACGATATCCGCATCCAATCCTTGAAGCGCATCATCAAGCGCGGTGAAGGGGTTATCGAGGGGATCGTTCATGAAGATCCTTCCCATGACCTGCAGGATGGCGACCCTGGTGCCGTTGACATTGATGGTCTTCATGCCCTCTCCGGGCACACCCCTGGGGAAGTTCAGAGGACGGATCACTTTGGCCGCATCGATGTAGTCAAAGATTTCATCCTTTGAGAAGGCATGGTTTCCAAGCGTGATCAAGTGGGCGCCGAAGCGCATCAGTCTGGCATAGTCGTCCTTTGTAAGCCCGATGCCGCCCGAGACATTCTCCCCGTTGATCACCAGAAGGTCGTACGGATACTTCTTTTTCGCTTTGGGAAGGTATTTCTCGATGGCCTTGATGCCCATCTCGCCATACACATCCCCGAGATACAAGATATTCATGGTTATCCTCTTTCCAGGATTGAAAAATAATCGTGGGTTCCAAGTAGTTTATTATAATCCCAAAACGTTCCTTTTTCAACCATGTCCAGGATCGTCTCAAGCGATGCGTAAGCCACTTCGAGCACTTCATCCTCATCCAGTTCAAGCGTATCGGTATTGACTGTCCTGTAGGCATGATAGACATGGGTGATGGTGTGGTAAGAGTTGCCGGATGAAAGAATTCGTGCACGATGCATCAAGTCGGACGGTGCCAGGTCAATGCCGATTTCTTCCTTCACTTCACGGATCGCCGATTCCTTGGGTGCCTCGCCCTCGGCAGTGAGCCCGCTTGTGACGGCCCATTGATGGGGAATCGGATCGCTTTTTTTCGCACGCTTCTGAATAAGGAATTGTCCGTCTTCACGCTCGATCCAGACATGGACGATCATGAAGTATTCCCCCTTTGCAAGCCGCGTGCCCCTGGGAACGGATTTGTTGAGATAGCGTCCGTTCTTGTCATAGATGTCGAAACGTTCTTCCATGGTACCACCTTTTCCAGTTCTAAAAAGCCTTCCCGGCGGGAAGGCTTTTTGGTTTATTATTTGGCGATGTCTTGCGCACGTGTCTCTCTTATGACTGTAACCTTGATGGTTCCAGGGTATGAGAGTTGGTCCTCAATCTTCGCCTTGATGTCGCGGGCGAGCTTGTGGGCCATCGTGTCATCAACCTGGTCCGGTTTGACCAGGACGCGGACTTCCCGTCCGGCTTGAATGGCGTACGCTTGTTCAACACCCTTGAACTCCCCTGAGATCTTTTCAAGGTGTTCAAGGCGCTTGACGTAGTTGTCGAGCGATTCGCTTCTCGCACCGGGCCTTGCGGCACTGAGGGTATCCGAAGCGGCAACGAGTTCTGCGATGATGGTCTTGGCTTCATTCTCGCCGTGATGGGAGAGAATGGCATCCAGGACCTCTTCGGGTTCGTTGTAGCGTTTTGCGAGGTTGTAGCCGATTTCGACGTGCGAGCCTTCAATCTCATGGTCGACAGCCTTGCCGATGTCATGCAGGAGTGCGGCACGACGGGCCAGTATTTCGTCTTCCCCGAGTTCGACCGCAAGCTTGCCGGTCAAGAAGGCGCATTCGATGCTGTGTCTGAGGACGTTTTGCCCGTAACTGGTGCGGAAATGAAGTCTTCCCAGGTATTTGACCAGGTCGGGATGGACCTTTCCGATTCCGACTTCGAAGATGGCCTCTTCCCCTTTGTCACGGATGAAGCGGTCCACTTCCTGACGCATCTTCTCGACAATCTCCTCGATGCGTCCGGGATGGATGCGTCCATCGCTGACAAGTGCTTCAAGGGAGCGTTTTGCGATTTCGCGTCGAATCGGGTCGAATCCCGATAGCACGACGGCTTCCGGTGTGTCATCGATGATCAGATCGACACCGGTCAAAGCTTCGATGGTGCGGATGTTGCGGCCTTCGCGACCGATGATGCGACCTTTCATGTCGTCGCTTGGAAGGCTGACGACACTTACGGTCCGTTCACTCGTGACATCCTGTGCGTATTTCTGCATGGCGTTCGCGAGGAGTTCTCGTGATTTCTTGTCTGCTTCAAATTTCGCTTTTTCTTCTTCGTCCTTGATATACTGTGCGATTTCGCGTCCCATTTCGGATTCTACTCGTTTGAAAATGAGATCCTTCGCTTCATCGACAGTGTATCCGGCGATTTCCTGAAGACGTTCGTTCTGTTCGTTGACCAATCGGTCCAGTTTGCTTTCTTTTTCTTTCAAGGCTTGTTTACGCTGCTCAATCGACTCTTCCTTACGGTCGATGTTGCTTTCGCGTTTGTCAAGATTAGATGAACGGTTATCAAGAATTTTCTCGCGTTCAAAGAGCTTTTTCTCTTGATTGGAGATTTCCTGTTTGCGTTCCTTGATTTCCTTGTCGGCGTCAACTCTTAAGGAGTGAACCTCCTGTTTGGTTTCAAGAATGGTTTCTTTTTTGTTCTGTTCTGCCGTTTTCTGGGCGTCATCAATAATCTTCTTCGCTTGAGCCTGAGCTTTGTCAAAACCTTTTTCAACAATGATTGCACGCGCGATGATGCCGGCGGCAACCCCTACAATCAATAAGAGCAAACCGGAGACGATTAATATCAAAGTATCCATATTAATTCCTCCGTTTCATGATGTGACACTATTATATTGCAACTCATAATCACAATGGTTTCTCTATTGCATCAATCTTATACGAGTAGAATGAAAGTGTACTTATCTATTATACCTTAGCGATTGTTGAAAAGTCAAACAATATTCGTTGTTGAAAAGGGCTTAACACCTATAAAAAACCGCCCGCAAAAGCGGGCGGATAATCATATGTGCATGATTTCCCTTATTTGTTTTTCAAGGGTTTCTGTCAATTCCGGGTTTTCTTTCAGATACGATTTCACATTTTCGCGTCCCTGGCCGATCTTATTGTTGTCATAGGAGAACCAGGAGCCGCTTTTCTTGATCAGGTCATTATCGACGGCAAGGTCGAGGATTTCCCCTTCCCTTGAGATGCCTTCGCCATAGACAAGGTCGACTTCGGAGCGTTTGAACGGTGGGGCGACTTTGTTCTTGACGACCTTGATCTTGGTGCGGTTGCCGACGATGTCGTTGCCCATCTTGAGCTGTTCGCCGCGACGGATCTCGACACGGATCGAACTATAGAACTTGAGGGCTCTTCCGCCGGGAGTGGTTTCGGGATTGCCGAACATGACGCCGACCTTCTCACGGATCTGGTTGATGAAGATCGCCGTGGTGAAGGATTTGCTGATGGCGCCTGAGAGCTTACGCATCGCCTGGCTCATGAGCCGTGCCTGCAGTCCGACATGACTGCTGCCCATGTCCCCGCGGATTTCCGCTTCCGGCACAAGAGCCGCAACACTGTCTATGACGACGATGTCGATGGCGTTGCTCCGGAT
>JBKHIE010000080.1:0-6838 GCA_046538775.1 Candidatus Izemoplasmataceae bacterium | reverse complement strand
TGATCCAACACAACGGACAGACACTCGCGTACATCGGGGATGCGGTCTATGAGCTCTTCATCCGGGAGGCGTTGATCAACAAGGGCCACGTCAAACCCGATGACCTTCATAAGGCCGCGATCCGATACACCGGCGCGGAGGGCCAGAAAAACGCCCTTGAGATCATCGAACCCATGCTTGATGAAAATGAACGCGCCATCGTCCGGCGGGGACGCAACGCCTCAACCGCCCGCAGGGCGAAGAACGCGACCCTAACGACTTACCGTCTTGCCACAGGTTTCGAAGCCCTGATCGGTTATCTTTACCTCAGTGGGAAGACCGGACGCATGCGCGAACTGCTTGAGGCGTTGAAGGTGGAATGACTGCGGACATTTGTCCGCAGTTTTATACGGTTCGGATTTTTTCAAGTAGAACAAGAAGCACACCGTGTATAATGGACCCACAGTCCAAATCAAAGAGGTGTTAGTATGCTCATCTATGGAAAGAACCCGGTGTTTGAAGCCTTGAATGCGGGCCGGGAAGTCTACGAGGTCTTCACCAGCCTGGACAACGACCAAGTGCTTGATCTGGCCAGAAAAAAAGGCATCAAGGTGACCCGGCTCGACAAAAAGACCATGGACCAGCGCTTCACGAACCACCATCAAGGCATCGGCGCCAATGTCAGGGATTATGAGACCGTGGCCTTGAAGCCACTGCTTGAAAGCGACGCAAGAAAGCTATTCCTGATGCTTGATTCCATCACCGACCCGCACAACCTCGGTGCGATCATCCGGACCGCCGAAGCGTTCGGGGTCACAGGGGTGATTTTTCCGAAAGACCGCTCGGCTTCGGTCAATGCGACCGTGGTCAAGGTTTCGGCGGGGGCGATCGAGCATGTCAGGCTGATTGAAGTCACCAACCTGCACCGGACCATGCTTGAGATGAAGAAGCACAACATCTGGGTGGTCGGGCTCGACCTTGGTGCAGACAGCGCCCTCGATGACATCTATGCGGATACGGATCTCGCTTTGGTGCTTGGCAGCGAAGGCAAAGGCATGCGACCGTTGGTCAGGAAGACGTGCGACACCCTTGTGAAGATCCCGATGACAGGCTCGATCAACAGTCTGAATGTCAGCGTCTCCGCCGGGGTCGCCCTTTATGACATCGTCTCGCGGAGAAACCGGATTTGAGGCCCCAAAACGATTATGAAATCATCGCCAAGGTCAAAGAGGGCGATGAAGAGGCGCTTGAATACCTTGTGGAGAACTACAGCGATTTCATTGCCCGCATGATCCATGACTACCGTCTTCACTACATGTTCGAAGACCTTCATCAGGAAGGGCTCATCCTGTTATACAAATCCGTCCTGGCTTTTGACCCGGTGTTCAACAAGACCTTCACCCGCTACTTCGAGATGAATTTCAAACGCCTCATGCGCGGCCACATCAACCGGATCCGAAGACGCCGTGAAATCACCAAGCTGAATCGGGACTACATCGCTTCGGCCAATCACCGCGTCCATGAGAACTCGGTCTATTATTCCGCCCACCTGGATGAGATCAAAGCACTTCTGACCCCGTTTGAATACGCGGTCACCATGAACCGGATCATCAAACAGGCCTCAACTTTGGACATCGCATCCGAGGCAGGGTGCGACGAAAAGGCGGTCTACAATGCCGTGCATCGCGCAAAACGCAAAATACGTGCGTATTTTAAGGGTTAAACATTGACAAAGCACGGGGTAGATGATACATTATATATTTGCAAGGTTGTGATAACATGCGTCAGAAAATTACACTCATCTGCGAAGAATGTCTTTCCAGAAATTACACCACGTATAAGCATAAGGATGACAAAGAGCGCATGGTTGTTAAAAAATACTGCAAACGCTGCAACAAACACACGAAACATAAAGAAAGCAAATAGGAGCTGTAAGTCATGGCAGAAAACAAAAAAACCCCGCAAGATAAAGTCGGAAAAGTGCTCAACGTCCTTAAGAAGGAATACCCGTTTGAAGGGCTGCTGCTTGGATTCCTGGGTGCGCTCGTACTCGTCCTGGGCGTATACATCTTCGAAGGGGACATCCTTGAGATCCAATACACCGACCTCTGGGTATTCGACTCTTCCTTGAAGATCACCATCTTCTCCGTCATCGTGATGATCGTGGGCGCCATCGCCCTACTCGTTTCCATCGGTCCGTTCTTCTTGCCCGGACTCAAGGAAATGAACCGGGTCTCATGGCCGAACAAACCCACCACATACAACAGTCTTGCCCGTGTCTTCGGGTTCATCATCGTGCTAGGGACCATGTTCATCCTATACGACCTCGTGTTCCGTCCGCTCTTCGATTTCCTTTACGGACTGGGAGCTTAATCATGATGGAGCAACAGGATAAACGAAGAATGTGGTACGCTGTCCAGACCTATTCCGGTCAGGAAAACAGCGTCAAAGTCAACCTGGAACGCCGGATTGAATCCATGCAGATGGAAGACAAGATCTTCCAGGTGGTGATTCCGGAGGAAATCCAAAAGGAAAAACGCACGGATGGCACGACCAAGGAAAAACTGGTAAAGATTTATCCCGGTTATGTCTTCATCGAGATGATCGTAACCGACGATTCGTGGTTTGTCGTCCGAAACACCCCGGGTGTCACCGGGTTCCTCGGAAGTAGCGGTGGCGGCACCAAGCCCATCCCGCTTCCGCCCGATGAGATCAATCCGATCCTGAAACGCGTCGGAATCATGCAAAAACCCAAACTTGATGTGAAAATCGGTCAAAAGGTCCGCGTGACCGCAGGACCGTTCACCAACCAGGTCGGAACGGTCGATTCCATCGACCATGAAAAAGAAGTGCTCACCGTCCTGGTGGAGATGTTCGGAAGGGAAACCCCGGCCGAACTCACATTTGATGAGATCGACCCAGACGTCTGATAAAACGTTTGACATGAACGGTCTTATCGTATACAATAATTGAGCATGACTTTTGTCATGCTTATTTTAGAGTGGAAGGGCGCACGAACGTCCGTTGACCACATCACGAGAATGAGGAGGTGTCCATCGTGGCTAAAAAACAAAAGGAAGTCAGCACAGTTGTCAAACTGCAAATCCCTGCAGGGAAAGCGAATCCCGCTCCACCGGTAGGACCGGCGCTCGGTCAGGCCGGTGTAAACATCCAGGATTTCTGTTCGAAATTCAACGACCAGACCAAGGATAAGATGGGAAATATCATCCCTGTTGAAATCACTGTATACAAGGACCGGTCTTTCACATTCATCACCAAGACCCCACCTGCTGCAGACCTGCTTAAAAAAGCCGCAGGCGTAGACAAAGGTGCAAGCAATCCGCTTCTGGAAAAAGTCGGTTCAGTCACCCGGGACCAAGTACGCGAGATCGCGGAAACCAAAATGCCCGACCTGAACGCGAACGATGTCGAAGCGGCGATGCGGATCATTGAAGGATCCGCACGCAATATGGGAATCACAGTCAAGGACTAGCATTTAGTTGTTCACATGAGACAGCTATTTGTGGGAGGAGATTCCGTTAGACCACAATAGGAGGAAAATCATGGCTAAAAAAGGAAAGAAATACAGAGAAGCGCAAGAAAAGATCGATGCCACCCAGGCCTACAAGCTTGATGAGGCGCTCGATCTTCTAAAAGACGTTTCATTCGAGAAGTTCGATGCCTCGGTAGAGCTCGCGCTCAGACTTCATGTCGACCCGCGCAAAGCCGACCAGAACATCCGTGGCGCCACCGTGCTTCCCAATGGAACCGGTAAGACCAAACGTGTCCTGGTCTTCGCCAAAGGCGACCAGGCCAAAGCCGCCGAAGAGGCGGGTGCCGATTATGTCGGCGAACAGGACCTCGTGGATAAGGTGCTGCAAGGATGGACGGATTTCGATACCGTCGTCGCCACCCCCGACATGATGGCTCAAGTCGGTAAACTCGGACGTACGCTCGGCCCCAAAGGCCTCATGCCGAATCCGAAGACCGGAACCGTGACGCCGGATGTCAAGAAGGCCGTCGAAGAGATCAAGGCCGGTAAGGTCGAATACCGTGTCGACAAAGTGGGCAATCTCCACGTCATTGTCGGTAAAGTGTCGTTCGACAAGGAAAAACTCGCCGAGAACATCCGTTCTTTCTATACCACCATCCAAGGCCTGAGACCCTCAACGGTCAAAGGCACATTCGTACTGAATGCAACGGTCGCATCAACCATGAGCCCCGGCATCAAGCTCGATGCCAGCTCAATCAAATAAAACCAATAAAACCGATTTTCTGTCGAAGACCTCAGGGGCTTAACGCTTAATGTCCTGACGAGACAAAAGACCGCATACACCACACATTGTATGTCCTCTTTTGCTCTTGACAGAAGAGGACTTTTTATTGAACTCACTAGGAGGTGGAAAGGTGTCAACCAAGGCAATTGAAAGAAAAAGTGCCGAAGTCGAAGCGTTGGCGGAGAAGATGCAAGGCGCAAACTCTGTCGTCATCGCCGATTATCAAGGCCTCACCGTCGACCAGGTCACCAAGCTTCGTGCCGCACTGACCAAAGAAGGTTGCGAATTCAAGGTCATCAAGAACAACATCATCCGACGTGCGGCTGAAAAGGCCGGCTATGAGAAACTGCTTGAGACCATCACAGGCCCGAACGCCGTCGCGTTCTCATATGAAGACAGTGTCTCTGCGGCCAAAGTCATCCATGACTTCGCCGAGGATTATGGGAAACTCGACCTCAAGGTCGGTATCGTCGACAACGAATACATGGACAACGCACGCATCAACAAGATCGCCGTCATCCCATCAAGAGAAGAACTGCTCACCATGTTCGCCGGCGGACTCATTCAACCGATCCGCAACGTCGCGATTGCAATCAACATGCATAAAGAAAATCTGGAACAACAAAACGGTTAATATCTAAGGAGGAAAAAAACCATGGCAAAACTAAGCAATGAAGAAATCATTGAAGCGCTAAAAGAAAAGACGCTTCTCGAACTCAATGAACTTGTGGACCTGATGAAAGAAGAATTCGGTGTCGATCCCACCGCTGTCGCCGCTGCCGCACCTGGCGCCGCTGAAGACGAAGCACCAAGCGAAGTCACCGTCACCCTCACTTCTGCGGGTGCCAAGAAAATCGGTGTCATCAAAGTCGTACGCCAGCTCACCGGACTTGGCCTCAAAGAAGCCAAAGCCCTCGTTGATGGCGCACCTTCAGCCGTAAAAGAGGACATCGACCCTGAAGAAGCCGAAGACATCAAGAACCAACTTGAAGAAGCCGGCGCAAGTGTCGAAGTCAAGTAACGGACCCAAGAAGACAAAAACCTGGGTGCTCACCCAGGTTTTTGCCTTTGAATTCTAGTGACGAGGTGAGCGGATGGCTCATTATTTCACTGAGAACCAATCGGACGTTAAGACCGAAGAGAAGACGATCCAGTTTGATTTTTGCGACAAGACGTTCACATTCACGACCGATCACGGTGTGTTTTCAAAAGAGACCGTCGATCTGGGCACCAGGACCCTGCTTGAGGCGATCGAAGTTCCGCGCATGGCAACCGTTCTTGACCTTGGGTGCGGGTATGGTGCGATCGGAATAGTGATGGCGGCATGCAAGGAAGCTGAAGTCACCATGGCCGACGTGAATGAACGCGCCATCGATCTCGCCAAGCGCAACGCCGAGGCGAACGGTGTCGACGCAAAGGTCATCAAAAGCGATGGACTCACCAGGATCAAGGGCGCTTTCGACATCATTGTCAGCAACCCTCCGATCCGCATCGGAAAGCCCAGGCTTTACGCGATGTACAAGGATGTCCACAAGGCGCTGAACGAGGATGGGATCTTCTGGCTGGTCGTCCGTAAGAAACAAGGCGCAGCCACCACTGCGAAATATCTACGCACCATGTTCGACGTCAATGTCGTGCGGAAACACAAAGGCTACCATGTTATGGCCTGTAAAAAAACATTGACGCCTTGACAACATTGTGATACAATTACAAAATGCGATAACATGCGCTTTTTTGTTTTGTAATCACTTTTTTTAATTTTAAAACGGGGTGAATATATTGAATTACTCAGTCATAAAGTATGGAAGAAAAAGGGAAAGAAGGAACTATTCCCGTGTTAAATCGGATGTCGAACTACCCAATCTGATCGAGGTCCAGACCTCTTCGTTCAACTGGTTCGTCGAAGAGGGTTTGCGGGAATTGCTCACCGACATTTCACCCATCGAGAACTTTACCGGTGACCTTCTCATGTATTTCGAAGATTTGGAATTCGGAGAACCCAAGCATTCCATTGAAGATGCAAAAGAGAAAGAACTTTCATACGCAAAACCGCTTCGTGTCAATGTGAAGCTTATGAACGACAGCACCGGCGAAGTCAAGGAACAGAAAATCTTCATGGGCGATTTTCCATTCATGACACCTCGCGCTTCATTTATCATCAACGGTTCTGAACGGGTCATTGTTTCCCAGATTGTGAGAAGTGCGGGTGTCTTTTATTCTGAAGAAGTCGACCGCAAGACCCTTGAAAGTAAATACCTAGGCCAGATCATCCCGAACCGGGGAGCCTGGTTGGAATACGAGACGGGCTCCAAGGATACGCTTTTTGTAAAACTGGACCGTTCCAAGAAAATACCGCTCACCACACTGCTTCGGGCAATTGGATTCTCTGGTCGCGAAGCGATTTTAGACGTGTTTGGTGAAAACGAATATATTGAGAACACCTTGGAAAAGGATCTGACCAAGACCGCACACGATGCGATCCTCGAGGTCTATTCCAAACTCAGACAAGGCGAAACCGCGACTGTCGACGGAGCGATCAGCTTCTTCGAGAGCCGCCTTTTCGACGCGAAACGCTATGAACT
>JBKHIE010000079.1:0-6845 GCA_046538775.1 Candidatus Izemoplasmataceae bacterium | reverse complement strand
ATCATCGTAATAGGGCAGGACGATGGTTTCGTCCTCATGGAGGTCGACAAGCTGTTTGGAGACGGTCGCTTGCAAGGTCTTTGAAGCGAGCACGGTATCCCGGTTCGCTTCGGTCTCGAGGACCGACAAATCGACCGTGCCGTCAAACGATTCGATGTCGAGGATGTCGAGGACTTCGAGGGCCTGGATCAGGGCGTCAAGTTCGTCGACATCGACATATTCAATATCCTCTTCCCCAGCCGTTGAAAGGGTGCGGATGGCTTCGGTGTCGTCCTGGTTGTAATAGGGCAGGACGATGGTTTCGTCCTCATGGAGGTCGATGAGCTGTTTGGAGACGGTCGCTTGCAGTATGCTCGAGGCGAGTACGGCATCGCGGTTCGTGTCGTTCTCAAGGATGGACAGGTCAACGTTGCCGTCAAAATTGTCAAAATCAAGGATGTCAAGCGTGTCAAGGGCGTCGACGGATGTTTCAAGTTCGGTTTTTGAAATGTATTCCGTTCCACTCACAGTGATGCGGATCTTGGTTGTGTCATCCTCCGCATAGTAAGGCACTACGATCGTGTCATCGGCATGGAGTGTAAGCAGCTGGTCGGAGAAGGTCGCGTGGATGATCGCGGAATTGAGCAGGGTGTCGATCTCATTTGCGATCGTTTCCGCATCTAGGCTCTCGAGGTTCTCGAAATCCGTGAGGTCCAAAACGATGACGGCTTCCAGGATGGCTTTGAGTTCGACGGTGCTGATGTATTCGATGCTGCTGTCGTCGGGATCGGTCGAACGGATGGCGGTTTCTCCGATGTCTTCATCCGGTACGACGAGGGCATCGCTTCCATCCTCGGTCAGATCGATCAGGGCCCTCGAGACGGTCGCATGGAGGATGACGGAGTCGAAGAGCGTGTCGCTCTTATCGTCGTCCAGGGTGCCCGGTGCGTCCTCATCCTCAAGGGTGCTCAAGAGGTCGGCGGAGAAATCCACCGTCTCGAAATCATCGATGTCAATGGTCTGGACAGCCAGGAACATGTTTCTGATCTCTTCGCGCGTGACGACATCGCGGTCCGTCTCATCCACGGTAATGGTCCTAAGGGCCGATGGCGGGATGACGATGGCGTCGGTTTCAAGGTTCACAATGAAGTCCCCGATGGTATCGGTCAGGACTTCACTGTCCAAAAACGCATCCAGAGTATCTTCGGAAATGTTTAGAAGCACGTTCTGGTCAAACGATTCGATCGCATCGACATCTTCGTTGTCCGCAAACGTGTTAAGGGCTTCAAGGACTATCCTGAGTTCACCTTTTTGGACGATGTCGCCGTCGTCGATCTCGTCGGTCCATTGGACATCGTCGTTGACGATCATCATGTCCATACCTTCGATCTCGGCGGCCCCGGAGAGGACATTGACCAGGGCCTGTTCGATGATGCTCGAACGCAATATGACAGTCAGGTCCATCGAGGAGAGGCGTTGAAGATAGGTCATGATGTCCCCGCTCCTAATGTCACCGAGCGTGATGTCGGTGTCGAGGATCTCCTTGGCGACTTCGCCGAAGGCGTCGAACTCGTCCTCCCAGACGATGCCTTCAGGTACGGTGAGGATGGCGCCCGAATCCGTAGCCAATTGTTCTAGGAGCGGTTCCATGGCGACGTAGGCGCCGAGGGTGGCGAGTTCGGAATCACCGAGCCCTTCGAAAATGGACTGGGCGTCATCGCCATCAAGGGTGACGGTGTCGAAATCGGCATCTTCATTGAAGACACCGGCGGTATTGAGCATGTCAAAAGCGACGCCGAATACGCTGCCGATCTGAGAGAGTTCCGTTTGGTAATCGATGGCGTAGATCTCATCGCGGTCAAGGGCGAGGTCGACGTCGTAGTGTTCGGCGCCCATCTCGATGGCGAGCGGCACAAGGTTGGTAAGCAGCCTGGAGTTTGAGAGACTGTCAAAAAGTGCCTCGACGTCGGCGCCTTCAATGTCGGACAAGTCGTTCGATTCCTGGTATTCAGAGTTTAAGAACAGGGCGGCCGCATCGGTGAAGACGGCCAGCTCACCACGAAAAGCGATATCATCGTCCTTGTATTCAAACGAGAAGATCATATCGAAAAGGTGGAGGTTCAACGGGGTTTTCCGTCCCGTATCCTCGTCGGTCATATTCACCCGGGTGAAGTTCTGGACGACGAGGTTTTCGTTGTAGGCGGAGACAATCGCGTTCAACTCGCTCAGGGCTGAATCGAGTTCCTGGTTCTGCGTCTGCAGGGGGAGGGTTTCGTCACGGTTTGCAAGGCGCAGGACCGAGTCATCGTTCACGTCATAGGTCTCGGTTGGCACCGAAGCCGTCGTCTCGTCATTGTCGATGCCTTCGGCAAGGGTGGCGAGATTCTCGGCGATGTTCATGACCCCGCCGAGCAGGACGAGGGTCGCATAGACGGCAAGCGCCCCGGAGAAGAGACCGACGCCCATACCGGCGAGGCGCTTCTTCCCGTGGACCTCGACGTCCTCTTTTTTCGGTTTGAAGAAGATGAGGTAGACGACCCACATGATGAACCGGTAAATCACCTGGATCACGGTGAAATAGAGGATTGCATAGACAATCTTGATCGCAAACATGCCCACACCCTCCGCGAAGGCCACGAATTCGGGATTGCTCAGATCCGCGTTCAATTGGTCTCCGAGCATCGATTCAATCGCAATCGGAAGGGCTTCCGATAATGAGTTCGCACTGGAAAGCTCGCTCATCACCATCGAGAGGGTGCTTCCGATAAAGCCGAACTCCACATTCCATAGGAATCGGGAGACGAAACCCAGCGTCGCAAAGAAGAGGATATAGAACGCCAATTTCACAATCAGGGAATAAAGGGACTTCCTAAGACCTTTTAAAAATCCGAAAAGCATGCCGAGTCCGAGCATTCCGAAGAACACCAGGTTCAAATAAAGCGGCAACATGCCGGTATCAATGCCCATCGATCTGACCTCCGATTATAAAACCTGTTTTTACATAGTATACTATATATTATCGCACATAAATCCATAAATACAATTAAATATGTTCAACCCGGAGCAGTTTGGGACGGCTTGTCCCCGGTTTTGCTTGCCGTTATCAATAAGCGGCCATGGGCGCTTATCCCTTCAGTGCCTGATACGCCTTGGCCGCTTTCGCAGCCAGGGACGCGTTGTTGTAAACGAGCGCGAGATTGGCCTTCAGGCTTTCCCCTTCGGTGATCTTCTCGATCGCCGCCAGAAGGTAGGGGGTCATGTCTTTTCCCGTGACGCCATCTTCTTTGGCGTTTCTTAGGGCCTGCGCGATGGCCGCATCGATGGTTTCCTTGTCGACTTCGCTCTCCTTTGGGACTGGGTTGGCGATGACCATGCCCCCTTTTAGATTGAGCGCTCTTTTTTTGTGCACGACCGTGGCGATGGCTTCGGGCGAATCGACACGGTGATGCAGGGGATGCCCGCTTCTGCGGGTATAGAAGGCCGGAAGTTCGTCGGTTTGATACCCGAGGATGGGCACGCCCTTGGTTTCGAGGTATTCAAGCGTGAGGCCGAGGTCGAGGATCGACTTCGCCCCCGCACAGACCACGGTCACGTCCACTTCGGAGAGTTCTTCCAGGTCGCGGGAGATATCGAAGGTGGTCTCCGCTTCCCTGTGGACCCCGCCGATGCCGCCGGTCGCAAAGAAGGTGATGCCGGCCATTTCCGCAATCAGCATGGTCGCCGAAACCGTGGTGGCACCGTTTTGTTGGTGCGCCGCCGCAAAGGCGATGTCGCGTTTGGAAAGTTTCTTGACATCATCCATCTTGGCGAAACGGTCGATCTCGTCCTTGTCAAGGCCGACGCGCAGGACGCCACCGATCATGGCGATGGTGGCGGGCACCGCCCCTTCCTCTTCGATGATGGCTTCGACTTTCTTGGCCATCTTCACGTTGTCAGGATAGGGCATGCCGTGGGATATGATGGTGGATTCAAGGGCTACGACGGGCCGGTTCTCTTCAAGCGCCCGTTTGACTTCAGGATGTACTTTCATGAGTGTTTCCATAGGATGGTGCCTCCATTCTTTTTTTGAGGGTGTCGGGGGTGAGGTCCTCAGAGACGGTCTTCGGACTTTCAAGCGCCATCGAGGCTGAGGCCATGGCGCAAAGGAGCGGGTCGGGGTGGGTCTTGAGCCCATGGGCATAGCCGGCGACAAAGGCGTCGCCGGCACCGGATGCGCTTTGGACCTTTGTCCGGATGGCCGGGTGGTGACGGATGCGGCCCTGTTCATGGAGCCAAGCGCCCCGCTCACCGTCGGTGATGAGCACATGGTCGACGCCCCTTTGTTGGAAAAAGGCTCCGATGGCTTTTGGATCGGGGATGGTCGCGTTTTTCATGAGGGCTTTCGCCTCCATGAGGTTCATCGAAAGGGTGTGGAGTCTTGAGAGGACCCCCATCACCCTGTCGGCTTTGGCGGTGGAGACCGTGTCCATGATGACGCGGTCATTCAGTGTGACCAAATGGGCGATCAAAGAGGGTGTCAGGTTGGTTTCGAGGATGAGCATGTCGGCATTTTCGATCAAGGTCTTCTCCTTCGCCCCGAACATCTCCGAATCAAGGGCCTCGATGCCCCCGGTGTCCGCGACCCCGAGCAGCATGTCCTCCCGCTCGTCGAAAAAGGCGGCGTAACGGTTCCCCCTCACGGCCTCGTTTCCGAGGTCATGGACCGTGACCCCGCTGCTTTCCGTCAAGGCCTTGAGATAGGTCGCATTCGGTTCGTCCCCGAGGATGGTGATCAGATGGACGTCTTCTTTCAGCCGGGCGAGGTTCTCGGCGATGTTCCTTCCCACCCCGCCCGGATGCATCGTGATCGTTCCGGGGTTTGAGTCCCTGAAGACAACTTTTTCACGGGAACGGATCGATAGGTCAAGATTCGACGACCCGACCACGGCGATATGCCCCATGGAATCACCTCTTCGTATAAAGTATCCGGTTTTATTCTACCACGGTTCCAGCCTGGTTGACAGCGATTAACCTTCATGCATTGAAAAGTGTTTTATATTCAAAGTATGTGATAATTATGTTATATTGAAAATAGCATTCATGACAATTGAAAGTGGTGTCGTTCAACATGGTAACCAAAAGACGTTTCAGGCACACCATCGTTTTTTTTGTTCTCAAGCCATTTTTCAGACTTTATTTCCGTGTCAGCTACCGTTTCAAGGCAAAACGCTTCAAACCTCCTGAAGACATCAAGGACAAGCCCTGGCTCGTGATCGGGAACCATACCACGGCACACGACCCGTTCTTCATGGGTATCGGGATTCCCGGCGTCCTTTACTTTGTCGCTTCGGACATGCTTTTTTCGGTGAAATATCTCTCCGCTGCCATGAAGTACCTTGTCGGTCCGATCGCGAAGACCAAGTACCGCTCCGACATCGAGACCATCCGGGACATGAAACGGATCATCAATGAAGGCGGAAACATCGGCCTTTTTCCGGAGGGGAACACGACCTTCAGCGGGGAACAGATGCCCATTCCCTACGTGATCGCGAAACTGATCAAGCAATTCAAGATTCCCGTCCTTTTTTATACCATTGAAGGCGGCTACCTCGCCAGGCCCAGGTGGAGCCGCAAGAAACGTATGGGCAAAGTCACGGGCGAGGTGAAGAAGATCTGGCGTCCAGAGGATTTCAAGGCCCTTTCCACCGAAGCCATCTATGCGACCATCCAGGAGACTTTGAAGGTCGACGAGTTCAGTGGCAAGGTCCCTTTCAAAAGCCGGCGGAAGGCCGAGGACCTCGAGTCCGCCTACTTCGTCTGTCCCGCCTGCAGGCAATTCGAGACGCTTGTGTCCAAGGGGGACGACGTCTGGTGCGAGCGTTGCGGCTTCCATGTCCGCATGGATGCGTACGGACACTTTGAAAACCTCGGGAAGACCGATTATTTCACCACCACGATCCCCTGGTACCATTTCCAAAAAGACACTCTCGAATCATGGCTTGAAGAAAAGGATGACACATCCATCCTCTTTGAGAACGCGAATGAACGCGTCCTCAAAGTCGAAAGGTCCAAGTTCAAGCATTGCATCGGGCATGCGGATGTCCGCCTCTACAAGACCCACATCGACTTCCACTTCAAGGACGGCACCCATGAAAGGTTTGAAATCGATGCCGTCAACAGTGCCGTCCAGCAGAAAAACAAGCTGATCCTGCATAATTTCGACCAATCCAAAACCTATTACCTACTCAGTCATCCGAAACGGAACGCCCTCAAATACACCCTGGCCATAGAGAGCCTACAAAATAAAAAGGAGATTGATTAGATGGATTTCAGACAATTCATCGTCTGGGACGGGATGTTGCATTTCACGACCCTTTCGATGCTGCTGCTGCTTGGAAACACGTTGCGACGAAAAATCCCCTTCCTAAGACGCTCACTGCTCCCCACCGCGGTCATCGCAGGCACGATCGGACTGATTTTGAAAGAAACCTTGTTTGAAGCTGTTTATGGTATCGAGGCCGTCGAGGGCGTCAACCGCTATTTCGGCATGGTCACCTACCATACCATCGCGCTCGGGTTCATCGCCTTGGGGCTCAAGGTCCATGAGCGCTACAAGTTCTCAACCAAGAACAAGCAATCCATCTACAGCGGGCTTATCATCGTCTCGACTTACATGCTGCAGGGGATCATCGGCCTTACGGTGAGCCTCATACTCGCCTTCACGCTTTTTCCCGACCTGTTCGCAGCCGCCGGCATGCTGATGCCGATGGGCTTCGGACAAGGCCCCGGACAGGCGCTTAACATCGGGACCGTCTATGAAGTCGGCCACGGGTTCGTCGGCGGGTCGACGTTCGGTCTCGCAGTCGCATCCTTCGGGTTCTTCTGGG
>JBKHIE010000008.1:0-27201 GCA_046538775.1 Candidatus Izemoplasmataceae bacterium | reverse complement strand
TACTGGATTTTATCGAAAACAACGATGACGTGCTGTACCGCTCAAACCTTGTAGCACACATGACTTCATCCGCGATTGTGACCGATGCTTCGGTGTCCAGAGTCCTTTTCGCCTATCACAACATCTACGATTCATGGTCCTGGGTCGGTGGCCACAACGATGGAAATCCGGACCTTCTGGACGTCGCGATCAAGGAAGCGAAGGAAGAGACCGGTGTTGAAAACATCCACCCCAGGGACAACGAGCTTCTGGCACTCGATATCGTGCATGTCACCAACCACTATAAAAACGGTGCGTTCGTGCCAGACCATCTTCACCTGAATGCGACCTACCACCTGATCGCAGACGAGAACGCCCCTCTGGTAGTGAAGGAAGATGAGAATTCCGCAGTCCGATGGTTCGAAATCGACGACGTGCTTAAGCATGTTGATGAACCGAGAATGGTCCCAATCTATAAAAAGATTTTTGATTCTATCAAATAAATGATAAATGAACCGTCTTTTGGACGGTTTATTTATTGAAGGATAAAAAGTACGACATATCCGCCATGTTCATTGGGTTATATATGTGATATGATAATATGAATATTCATTCATACTCACCATTCGAATGCATGAAAAGCTGTATTCATGCGCCGGAATGTCTACTGCGCGTTTAGTGTAAACGGTATCTAATTTGTTTTTGCAATAAGATTTCTATGATACAATACAATTAGACTAGATTGTATCAAGGAGACAGACCGAATGAAAAAAGAGAGTTTGAAGATCACAACTTCGGATGGTTGTGGCTTAAATGCTTTAGCTTATCATCCCGAGGGGGCTTCTAGAGGCGTTGTCCATATTTTGCACGGCATGGGCGAGCACGCGGGCAGGTATGATGATTTCGCTAAATATCTCAGTGAGCATGGATTGACGGTCTATGCGCATGACCATAGAAACCATGGGAACAGTGTTGCGACCGTAGAGGATTTGGGAATCTTTGATAAGTCTGAATCGTTTGAAACGATGGTGGACGATGTGAATGCCGTACAAGCCTATATTCGCAAGCATGAATCCGAAAAGCCTATGACAATCCTGGGACACAGCATGGGGTCCGTGATTTTACGCAGGTATCTCCAAAAGGACTATAAAGCGCCTGAGAAAGCGGTTATCATGGGAACGCTCCCCCGATACGGCTTATTATCGGGGGGTGGGATGTTTATGCTATCCTGGCTCAGCGGTTTGTTTGTGAGCGGTTCAAAACGGCACCGTTTTGTGAACCGCCTGATGGACAGGAGCATGGTTAGCAATATCCCTGATGCTACAAGCAATCTGAATTGGCTAGCCCACGATAAGGATGTCGTCAATCATTATGATGAAGACCCGCTTTCCGGGTTTGTCTATAATAAGTATTTTTACAACAGTTTCTTCAAATCACTCATCGCATTGAATAAATCGTCTGAAATCGCCAAAACGCCTGCCATCAAAACCCTGTTCATCTCCGGATACGACGATCCGTTGTCAAAAAAGATGAAAGCGATCCATAGACTTGCAGGTGTGTATGAAAAACTTGTGGACGGTTTTGACGGCGAGGTCAAGACGGTCTACAAAGCAAGACACGAAGTGCTTAATGAAAAAAACAAATCGGACACATACGATGTTTTGTCCGATTGGATCCTGAATCGATAAACAATCATTGTCAACTAAAAAGTAGGGATGATTATGGCCGAGATGTATCCGAAACAGTTCTTGAAAAGTCTTGGACCTCTTTTTCGAGATTACAGAAAGAAATCGGGTTATTCAGTAAGGGATATCGCGAGGAGTGCCAACGTCGCACACACCATTGTGTTCGACATCGAAAACAGGAAGATAATCCCGAATCCTGAGACACTCGAGGATTTGTTCAATACGCTTGGCATCCCGCTTTACAAGGATCCCGTGACATTGTGGCCACTCAAGGATACGCTGGATGCTTTTTTTCAGGTGTTCTACACGAAACAGCTTCATGAAATGACGATGTATTTTGACAGCCTAAAAAGAGGCGAAGAGATCCTGCTCCATTCGCCACTTAGAATCGAATACTTATTCTCAAGGGCGCTTCATTCCCTTGTAATCAAGAATGAAAACGTGGATACGACCATTGAATGGCTGGAATCCCTGAAGGATTGTTATACCGAACGGCAAAACCAGGCCCTTATTCTTATCAAGGGCATGAATGCCTACAACAAGAAGCATTACGATAAAGCATTTGACTTTTTTATCAAAGGCGAGGATGAAAACGCGTCCTTCAACATGAATCACCTTACCTATTATTACCTTGCGTTTACCGCAGACAAGCTTTTCAAGAAAGAATTGTCGCTCTATTATGCACGGATTGCATCGGATAAGTATTCGAACGCCAACAACTTCCAAAGAAAGATCGATCTTGACTTGCTTTTGGCGAAAAACATGATTGAAGTCGGAAACTACCAGACCGCTGAAAACTATCTGAACAGCATCCGTTTCGCGGTCACCAACTCCGATAGCGAGGAAAGCGACCGACAGTGGCTCTTAAATCTTCGAAGCTACCTTTCCTATGTCAGGGGAGATTACGAGCATGCCTCAGAACTTCTTAAGGACTCGAAGGAAGACAATATAGTCTCGACGCTTCTAAAGGCTTTCATCGGCTATAGGACCCATCGTTATGAAGATGCGAAGGCTCACCTTAGAAAGATGAGGACGTTCAAAGGTGTCCACTATGAGACGTATCGGAACTGTGCGCTTGTATTCCTTGAACATCTCGATGAAGAAGTGAATACCGACGAACTCCAAAAGGCTCTGGATTATGTTTTGAACCATCCTTATGACCTGGAGACGATTCATGCACGGTCGTTCTTCACGGCCTTGGTCATTGAATATTACGAAGACAAAGGCCAGTGTAAAAAAGCATTGGATATTGCAAAGACGTGGATCCATAGGCACACCACCAATTACACGAGTGAAACAAAGTGATAATATTTTGTACTTAAGACTATGATATTATCTTTTGTAAACTAACACTCCTAACTTGTATTTTTATAAAAACTGTTGCATAATTATTAATGTAACAGGTGGATTAAGGACAGGGAAGGGATTTTTTCCATCATGTTTCAAAGGCTCCTTTTTATTTTTTTAGTCACCAAGCGCAAGCTTGGTGATTTTTTTATACTTTTTTCAAGGGATACATGGGGAACAAAAGCGGAATGTGTTATAATGTCAATTGATGTAAGCGTTATTAAAATAGATTTAAGGAAAGAGGGAATACCTTGAAAAGATCACTATCCATGACGGCGGTTGTCAAAGACAAGCCTGAAAAAGGATTTACAATTACAAAAAAGACGATGGACCCATCACTAAAACCGGACGAAGTCCTGATCAAAGTGTTAAGAGCATCCTTTTGCGGTACGGACTACCATATCTATTCCTATGACGACTGGGCACGAAGCAGACTGGATTTGCCGCTTACCGTCGGCCATGAATTTGCAGGCGAAGTGCTCGATGTGGGCGAAGCGGTCGACGATGTGTCCGTTGGCGACGTTGTCAGTGCCGAGACCCACATCGTTTGTGGTGAATGCGAGTTCTGCCTTCGTGGTGAAGGGCATATTTGCGAGAACACCAAGATCATCGGTGTCGACACCGATGGATGCTTCGCCGGGTATGTGAAGATCCCTTCAAGGAACTGTTTTATCAACAGCAAGGAAGCCGACATCAACCACCTTTCAGTCCAGGAACCCTTGGGGAACGCGGTTCATACCATGACGCATTTTGACGTTTCGGGGAAGGATGTCGCTGTGGTCGGGACAGGGCCGATCGGTCTTATGGGCATCGATGTCGCCAGGGCCTACGGGGCCAAGAAAATCATCGCCATCGAAGTCAACGCTTACCGCAGGGACCTCGCAAGGAAGCTTGGCGCTGATGTTGTCATCAATCCTTTAGAGGAAGATGTGGTTGAACGCGTCAAAGAAGAGACCGACGGTCGCGGAGTCGATGTCATTGGTGAGTTCAGCGGAAACAAGGGCGCGATCGAAAAAGCGTTCAAGTATGTCAAGAAGGGTGGCGGCATCAGCATGCTCGGCATTCCCTCGAAACCGATCGAACTGGATCTTGCGAATGACGTGGTCTTCAAGGGGGTCCGAATATACGGCGTGACCGGAAGACGCATCTACGATACCTGGCATCAGGTCAAGGAACTGATTGACAAGGACCTTTTGCATCTGGATGCCATCATCACCCACACATTCCCGCTTAAGGACATTGAAAAGGCCAGTGAGATCATGGGCAGTGGAAACAGTGGGAAAATCGTACTGATTCCAGAGGAGGAAGATTATGAGTGATAAACTGAAATTCATCGATGAACGCATCCAATCCTTGAAAGATGAGGGCGTCTATAGGGTGCTTCCCGTCAATCACGGACCGTGCGACCATGTGATCGATTTGAACGGTAAGCGGGTCGTGAACCTTTCCAGCAACAATTACCTCGGTCTTGCAAACCATCCGCGGGTAAAGGAAGCTTCGAAAAAAGCCCTGGAGAAATACGGTGTCGGCGCCGGCAGTGTCCGGACCATTGTCGGGAATCAGGACCTGCTTGAAGAATTGGAGACGGTGCTTGCTGAATTTAAAAAAGAAGAGGCTGTCGTCAGTTTCCAATCCGGTCTCAACTGCAACATCGGAACCATCCAGGCGATTGTAGAAAAGGGCGACCTGATCATTAGCGATGCCCTCAACCACGCTTCCATCATCGATGGCGTCAGGCTTTCCAAAGCCGACAAGGCCGTCTATAAACACAACGACATGGAGGACCTGGAACGGATCCTCAAGGAAAGACGCGGCGATTACAACAATGTCCTGATCATCACCGATGGTGTTTTTTCCATGGACGGCGACCTTGCCGATTTAAAGACCATTGTCAAGCTCGCAAAAGAATACGAATGCCTCACCTATGTCGATGATGCTCACGGTAGCGGCGTCCTTGGCGAAAGCGGCCGGGGAACCGTGGACCATCTCGGGCTTCATGGTGAAATTGATTTCATTGTCGGTACCTTGAGCAAGGCGATCGGTGTTGTCGGCGGCTACGTCGCCACCAGACAGAATGTCAAGGAGTGGCTGCTTCACAGGGCGCGTCCCTTGCTTTTCTCGACCGCACTCCCGCCCGCAGCAACGGCTGCGACCATCGAGAGTGTCAGGATGCTCATGGAAAGTGAAGAACATACCGATAGGCTGTGGGACAATGCCCGTTATTTCAAAAAGGGCCTGGAATCGCTCGGTTTTGATATCGGACACAGCAAGACCCCGATCACACCTGTGATGATCGGGTCTGAAGCCAAGACCATGGAATTCTCAAAGGCGCTTCTGGAAGAGGGCGTGTTTGTTTCTGGAATCGTCTTCCCGACCGTGCCCAAAGGGACCGGCAGGTGCCGGGCCATGATCAGTGCAGCCCATACCAAGGAAGACCTTGATTTCGCACTTGAAGCCTTTGAAAAGGTAGGGGGAAAACTGAACGTCATCTGACGTTCAGTTTCCTTTTATGAGACGTTATATCGGTGCGTTCATATTGACAATCTTCGTGGGTGTCCTGCTTGGGCTGACCTTGGTTAGCGCCTGGTCTATTCACCTTTTGGCCTTTCTTTTTGTCTTGGGGGTCACAGCCCTGGCTTTTTTTAGGGCCTATCACATCCTGAAAGGTGTGCATACGCTGGATGAGACGTATGCACTGGTCAGCCTCCAAGCGTTCCTTGATTTTTTCACTGTGTTCACGGGGGGTGTCCTCACGTATGCCTTATCGGTATTCATCGGGGTGAACGCGGTATTGGCGAGCGGATTGGTCGGCATATTGGCCGCGCTTTTCTTCAAGCCGTATGCGGTCGCCCTATTCTGTGGAAGTTTCATCGGGATGAGCAGTCCTGAACTTCTTAGTTTTCCGAACCTTTTGATCGCCTCTTTGGTGGCATCGTTGATTTATGTCATGGCCAAGGATGTCTTCAACGGGGTGGGCGGCAAACTTGGGACCATCGCCTTATCAGGGGTGTTCGTGACTTGTGTGCTGATTGACCAGCCCTTTTTGATAAGCGGGACTCTTGACCGCGCAATCATCTTTTGGATCCTCCTGTTCAGCGTTGCCGGTTCCACGATTTCGAATCTGCTTAACGTCCGGCTCTCTCAAGGCGCGGTCATGGGCAGTGCGGCCGTCGGATTGGTATTCGGCGGGTTCCTGCCGGTGTTCTTTTCGTCCGATGGGTATCTCTTGGCGGTGGTTGCATTCGGGGCATCGTTTGCGGGCATGGCTTCACGCGAATACCTTGGCGACGAAGCATGGAGCGCCCTTGCGGGTGTTGTCTTCGCCTTGCTCTTCATATACAGTGCCGAGACTTTCGGAGGGGTTGGTGGCAAGCTCGGGACCATCGCTTTCGCCTCGACCCTAAGCGTGTCGGCCCTTTCGTATATCCATAGTTCCGTTAGAAGAAAAGTGGTACAATGATAGTAGTCGCAGAATGAAGGAAGACGCTTATGAACATTATCGACATAATCAATGAAACGCAGCATAAGAAGCAGTTCGGCATGATCATAAGATTGTACCGGCGCCGTCAGCAACATTCCCTTAGGACACTGGCGGAACGAACGAACATTTCGCATGCCTATCTCAGACGGATAGAAAATGGTCAGGCCACCATCTCCAAACAGACCTTCGATTACCTCACCCAGACACTGACCATTAACATCCACTACGATGAAGATGAGGAGAGGGACTTCTTCAAGCAGGCCCAGGACATGCTCGAAAACATCCTCTATTTGGATACGACGCAGTATAAGATCAACATGAACAAACTCCAAGCCAAGGCGGCTTATCATGAACAATCGCTTTGGATGGTGGATTTTCTGATCGTCAAGATGGGGTATTACAATTTCATGTTCGACATGAGCTTTCAACAGACGCCCACGCTTTACCGTGAGCTCAATGCGATCCAGGACCTTTTTGACGAGCAGCAACATCAGGCATTCCTGACCTATTCAGGGACGCATTTCTTCAATACGTCCGATTATGAGGGCGCCATGCAAAAATACACCGAAGCCGCCGAACTGAACGCAAACTACCATCTCCGAGGCTTCGATGAATACCTGATTGCCAGAACCCATATGCTTAGGCATCATTATTCCAAAGCCATACGCCACCTCAAACGCGCCCACGAGATCTTCAAGACCGTCAACAACTATGTCCGGATCTCCAAGACCCGTTTGTTGATCGAGATCATGAACCTCATGGCCTATCGGAGAGGGGATGCGGATCACCTGTTCACCGACAGCATCGCCTTTTCGAAGAAATACAAACTCAAGGGCATCGAGGATTTCATCCGTTTCACCTTCGCGATCTATCATTATCGTTTGGAGGCTCATGACAAGGCGCTCATGATACTCAGGAACATCGACGGTGAGAACATGCAGTATGCTTATTATGAAGCGATGATCCATCTCAAGAAATCGGACCGTGCCTCGGCTTTGAGGGCTTTAAGAAAAGGCCGGGAACTTGCCAATAAGCCTGAAAAGAACACGTTGCTCTATCAATATGGCCTGGATGTGATCGAGGCCTATTACGAGGAAGCGTCCGGGCTTTATGAGACAACGCTCAAAAGATTCTATGAGGAGGCAATCGCCCGTAAAAGCTACATCGAAAGCAAAGACGCATACGATTTATATGCAACGATGCTTAAGAAAAAACGCCGTTATAAGAAAGCCTACCAGCTTACCAGGTCCTTTACCGACTTCACGCTTCAATCCCTTCACTGAGAGGAGCTCTCTATGAAACCCTGTCCTTTTTGTTCGTTGGAACAAAAACACCTCATCCATGAAAACCAGCACATGCGTGTGATCTTTGATGGTTTCCCTGTCACCAGGGGGCATGCACTCATCATCCCCAGGCGCCACATAGCCTCTTTCTTCGAGTTGAACGAAGCCGAGAGAGACGCCGCTCTTCGCGCCATGGATGCGACCAAGGCCATCCTTGATGAGCGGTTCAACCCCGACGGGTATAACATCGGGGTGAACATCGGAACAGCAGCCGGTCAGACGGTCCACCATGTCCATATCCATCTGATCCCAAGGTACAAAGGCGACATGGAAGACCCAAGCGGTGGCGTCCGTGGCGTCATACCCAACAAACAGAAATACGGTGGTGACCCTTCATGAGGATTATGAAGGTGCCATCCCTATCAAGACTGCCATTGTACAAGGGTGCTTTGAACCGATAGGCTTATGAAGCATTTGCATGATAAGGGCAAACCTTCTCAAAAATAGAGCTCAGACATAGAAAAAGGGCAGCATCGCCGCGCGATGCTGCCCTTTTGTTCATTATTCGTTTTCAGTATTCAAAGAAGCGGGTTTGATCTTGCAGGTGCCTTTTTCTATGCTGTAAAGGATGTAGATGAATCCGATCGCGAGCAATCCGATCAGCACCAGTTTCCAAAGCAGGTTCCCGTTTGGAAATACGATCGGTGTGAAGGATATGCCTATGGCCGCAAGGAACGTGACAACGCATGGGGCGCATCCGAAAGTGAGCAGTCCGAAGATGAAGGACAGGAAAGGAATACCGGTCGCTCCCTTAGGTTCGCTCTTCGTGAGATTGAGCTTGATCTGGCTTAGGGAAATCATCAAGGCACTGAATGAAGCCATGACAATGTTTATAAGGATATGTAGAATAAGAAGCGGCATGCCGAGATCGGCAACCATGGTGCTAAGCGACCCGTGTTGTAAAAGATCAAGGCTGCTATAGAGCGTGAAGACAAGAACAAGGACACCAACCAGCATCCAGAGGTTTTTTGTCTCTTTTTGTTTTTCGATTACAAGTTTTAACATCGTCTCACCTCAATATGACTATATCATATTCTCTCCTATGCAAGCCATCCGATGCTTACAATCGTTTCGTGCGACCATCTATTGTTTGTACACCGTTAAACTTTATCGCATAAACCATGTCTGAAACGGATGTCTGTGATATTGTAAACCAAAGGAGTGATGAACCATGAGAAGTAAAGTTGTTATCATTGGCACAGGGTTCGTAGGCATGTCGTATGCCTATGCCCTTGTGAATCAAGGGACGGTGGAAGAACTGGTCCTGATAGATGTCGATAAGGAGAAAGCGATCGGAGAAGCCATGGACCTGAATCACGGGCTGGCCTTCGGACCCAGGAAGATGTTCATCAGGGTCGGTGATTATGATGAATGCAAAGATGCGGACCTTGTAGTCATTACAGCCGGTGTCAACCAGAAACCCGATGAGTCGCGTCTTGAATTGCTTGAAAGGAACGCGGCCATCATGAAAAGCATCACCGGAAAGATGATGGCAAGCGGCTTTGCTGGCCTTGTGCTTGTCGCATCGAATCCTGTGGACATATTGACCCATGTGGTCCATAAGGAATCGAACCTGCCTAAGAACAAGGTGTTTGGAAGCGGAACCAGTCTTGATACGGCGCGGTTACGCTATGAGATCGGAAATCAGATTTCGATCGATGTCAGGAACGTGCATGCCTACATCCTTGGCGAACACGGGGACAGCGAGTTTGTCTGCTGGTCCAACGCGAACATCGGGGCGAAACCGATCGGCGATGTCATCAACAGCATGGACAGCATCCGTTTTGAAGACATGAAGCTGATTGCGAACCGGGTCCGAAACGCGGCCGGTGAAATCATCAAGCGCAAGAAGGCATCCTATTATGGTGTCGGCATGGCGCTTGTCCGTATCACGGCGGCCATCTTCAACAATGAGAACAGGATCCTCCCCCTCTCCGTCTTGAACGAAGGCGAATACGCCTGCGACCATGTCTATATCGGCCTTCCCGCGGTCATCAACCGTGAAGGCATCCACCATATCGTGAAACTCTCGCTCAGTCCTGAAGAAAACCATAAGCTTCAGAAATCAAGCGGGATTTTGAAAGGGTATCTTGAAGACATGGGGTATTATTGATAAATGGTTGCGCCCCGAAGATTCAAGTGGCATAATAGTATCTGAATGAGGGGGTGCCTTTTATGATGAACAAGGTCGACGAGAAGATCCTTGGAACGAAGATTTACCTTGCGAGAAAACAAAAAGCGCTGACTTTGAGGGAGCTTTCCCAAAAGAGCGGATTATCGCATACACAGATCTACCGCATCGAAAAAGGCACCACCATCGCAAAACCTCAGGCCCTCGAAAGACTCATGAATGCGCTGGATATCAGTTTCAAGGCTGAAAAGGCGTATGAGGAAGCGTTCTATAAGATCTATCATGAGCTTTTCTACAATGTCCTTTATGTGAATTATGAAACCGCAAAAAAGTATTTTGACGCGCTTTACCGGCAACGCCACATCTATGAGAACTGCCGATGTTTTACGGATTATTACCTGATCATGCTGATGGTTGTGGTCCACACCGGCCATAGGAAGGACCTGATGGAGTATTTTTTCAATGCCTGTGAACTGCTGAAGGATTTTTACGACGACATCAAACGTGAATGGTTCGAAGTGATGAAGACTTTATACCTTCATAAGCGGTTCAATCAGGAGGTGGCGTTGAGTCATGCCGATGCATTGCTTAAAACGATAAAGAATGAGCACTATCGAGGCATCCTGCAGTATACGCGGGGGACGATCCTCATTGCGGATTACAAGCATTACCACGATGCCCTTGATGCCTTCGACGAGGCGCAGAAGATCTTTGAGGACAACCTCAATTTCAACCGCAGCAACCGCGCAAAGGCGGTCAAACAAAGAATCTATATCTATCTCTTCCGATTTGAGGATTTCCGGACTTCCTTCAAGGAGAGCGAGGCCTATGCCAGGAAGAACGGGGTGCTCGACCTCTATTACTTCATCCATCTGAACCAGGCCATCTATTACCTCTTTGATGAAAACTATGATGAGACGCTGCGGATCCTTGATACCTTCGAGTTTCCCTCGGCGACCTACTATATGACCAAGGCCTATGCCTTTTACAAACTGAAGAGGGATGATGAGGCGCTAAGGACCCTGAAGCAGTTCGACGCCACCAACATTTCTTTTTCGCGCTCTTTGGATGAACGCCTGTACAAACTGATTGAAAGAGGCATTCAGGTGGGCGAGGACGACACCTACCTTGAGATGCTCAGGGATTTCACGGACGATGCGATCGAAGCGCATGATTTCCCCATGACCAAACAAGGGGTGTCATTGCTTACCAAACTGCTTGAGAAAAGACGCCGGTATAAGGAAGCCTACCATTATGCAGGCACGCTGTTATCGATCATCAACACCATTCATTAGGGAGGTGCTTTCATGAAAAGCCATCGCAAAGTGCTGACGTTCAACACAAAGACCCGAAGAGCCTTCATCAACATCACATCCGAAGTGAGAAGCGCGCTTGAAGAGAGCGGCATCCAAGAAGGGCTGGTGCTTGTCAATCCCATGCACATCACCGCGAGCGTGTTCATCAACGACGATGAATCCGGTCTTCATCAGGATTATGAAACCTTCTTGGAGCGTGTGGCCCCAGAAAAGCCGCACGACCAATACAAACACAATACGTTCGAGGACAACGCAGATGCCCATATCAAACGCCAACTTATGGGCAGGGAAGCGGTTGTCGCAGTGACTGAAGGCCGTCTCGACTTCGGACCATGGGAACAGATCTTCTATGGCGAGTTCGACGGCATGCGCGACAAACGCGTATTGATCAAGATCATTGGTGAATAAGAAGGGATTCTATGCTCGGAACACTCTATTTTCTGACCACCCTTGCATTGGTGTTTGAGAATGCCTTGGATTTCCAATCGCTCAGACACTACAAAAAAGATTACAACCGGATCAGGTGCCTGCGTCGTCTTGTCCGCCGTCATACCATCATGGCGGCTTTTTTCACCTGGGGCGCCTGGCTCATGACCATCATCACCCACACCCAGCTCATCGGGTTGCTTGGGGGTTGGCTTGCGGTCCTTGTCGTGTCGGAGTTCTGGTTTGAAAGAAACATCCTGACCACCCTGAAAACAATCACGGGGACGGTCCTCTTGGCCGGCTTGGTTGGCATGAGCGTGTTTCTTTTCTATCGGGTCCTGAGCCCGATGCTGCTTGTTGGGCTTGTCATCGTCACATTGCCTTTGTTCGTGCTGGTATTCGACCGTTCACACGGATGGTTTTTGAGGCGTTTTGCGAGGGTCGTGCCCTATTTTCACCGCATGGATGATGCGGACTACCTTGCAGGGCTTTCCTTTAGTGAGCGGGCCTACATGATTGACTTGAAGGCACAGGGGAATCTCAAGAACGCGATGATTGTCGGTCTTTTCAACCCGAGAAGCCTTTATGTGTCCAAATCCATGTTGGCGGGCATGTCGCACGCCATGGTCGAAGGCATCGTCGCCCATGAAGTCGGTCATATCCGTCTTCACCATATCCAAAAAAGGCTGCTGCTTGCGTTTTTCTTCTTGATGGCCCTGGTGCTATATGGGGTATGGGTTTTCAGCATGCCATCCGATTCCCATACGCTATATACGGTGCTTCTGACGGGGTGGTTCCTGATCGGGTTTTCGGCACGCTTTCTGCTTGCCTTGACCCTCCAGCACCAGGAATACGAAGCGGACCGTTATGCGAAAGCGGTGGGAAAGGCCGACGCGCTTGCCGATGCGCTCAGAAAACTCAAAAGGCAGGAGAACGAACAGGGTCATCCTGCGAGGGCGCTCCTTCATGAGACCCATCCGCCAATCGAGAGAAGAATTGAAAGACTCACCCATACCGCTTCAAAATAAAAGAGTACCGCTTCAAAGCGATACTCTTTTTTGTCAGGTCAATGTCTTGGCGATGGCGACACGCATCGCATCAGGCTTGCGTGCCGGACCGAAGCGTTTGACGACCTTGCCGTCACGGTCGATCAGGAACTTCGTGAAGTTCCATTTGATGGCCGAGCCCAGGAGTCCGGGCTTGTTGCGGGTCAACCACTTGAACAGTGGGTGAGCGTCCGGACCTTTTACATCGACCTTTTCAAAGATCGGAAAAGTCACACCGAAATTAAGCTTGCATGTCTGTTCGACGGTCTCACTGTCATCGGGTTCCTGGTTCTTGAACTGGTTGGACGGGAACCCGAGCACCACAAACCCTTCGGACTTGTAGTCCTGGTAAAGCTGCTCAAGGCCTTCGAACTGGTTGGCAAAGCCGCACTTGGTCGCCGTATTCACCACCAGGACGACTTTGTCCTTGTAATTCTCAAGCGATACGCGTTCTCCGTCCGGCCTGGTCGCTTCAAACTCGTAAAATCCCATAATGCCCTCCTTGTGAAGAGATCCTGTCAAAGCTTCTCTTCGACTTTTTGTCTTTCTTCGTCTTCATCTTCCGGGGGTCGGAACTCAACAGGTGAAGCATCCGGAAGCGATTCCTTGATTCTTTTCGGGAAGAGGATGCCATCGAGATGGTCGAGTTCATGCTGGAAGACCACCGCGAGAAAGCCTCTCAGGCGAAGCTCTGCCCTGGTCACTTCTTCAGTCTCGGTATTGAAAAGATAGGTGTCAACGGTCACTTTTTTCTTTCTCGGGACCAGGCCCTCGACCTCGCGGTCGATGCTGAGGCACCCTTCCCCGCCTGGAAGATAGGTCTCCTGGACCGAATGGCTGACGATCCTGGGGTTGATCATCACATAGTCGTGCAGGGTCTCGAACTTTTCATCCAGGGTATGGATGGCAAGCATTCGTTTTGAGATGTCGATCTGGGGAGCCGCAAGACCGACCCCTTCACGAAGTTCGTACTTTTCACGGGTGGTTTCATCCTGTGAGTCAAGCAGAAACTGGCGCATTTCTTTAAGGGTATTCTTTGTGGCCTCGTCCAAAGGGAGTTCGACGGGCTTGGCGACCGTCTCCAAGGTGGGATGGCCTTCGCGTATGATATCGTTCATGGTCAGCATAGATTCACCTCTTAAGCGGAAAGTGGTTTTTACGACCTTATTATACCAAAGACACCGGTAAAAACCACGGTTTGTGCTTTTTGAAAAACCTAACCCCTATTTTACCACAAATCCTTGACAAGATCGGGTATTAAAACGTTTTCAACTATGCTTATCTATTGAGTGTAAGTGCTTTTCAAAGTATAATGGCTATGGAAATCAAACATTGGAGGCAAACAATGAAACCGATTAAGAAAATTGGAATTATCACCGGTGGTGGCGACTGCAGTGGCCTTAACGCGGTCATCAGCGGGATTACGAAAGCAGCGGTATACAAATACGGCATCGAAGTGGTGGGCTATCTCCACGGCTACCGGGGCCTTTACGAAAACGAGTTCATCCATCTCGACCGTGACGCCGTTTCCGGCATCACTCACGTAGGTGGGACCATGCTCAAGACATCCAACAAGGACAACCTCTTCAATCTTCCGATCAAGCAGGAAGATGGAAGCTACGAATACCAGGACGTGAGCGACATCGCCATGGAAAACATGAAGAACGAAGGCGTGGACGCCCTCATTGTCATCGGGGGCGACGGCACCTTGACGAGCGCCCGTGACTTCAATCGCAAAGGCCTTCCCGTAGTCGGGGTCCCCAAGACCATCGACAACGATGTCCCTGCGACGGATGTCACGTTCGGCTACGATACGGCCCTCAAGAACGTCACCTATACCCTTGATACCCTTCATACGACCGCCTATTCACACGACCGTGTCATGGTCGTCGAGGTCATGGGACGCCACACCGGATGGCTCGCCCTTGAAGGCGGGATCTCTGGAAGTGCCGATGCCATCCTGATCCCAGAGATTCCTTACGACATCGACAAAGTGGTTGACAAGATCAAGGAACGCGACGCAGAAGGCAGACATTTCTCCATCATCGTCGTAAGCGAAGGCGCCAAACCCAAAGGCGGAAAGATTCACATCCGTGAAACCGTCGAGGATTCGGCCGATGCGACCCGCCTGGGCGGAATCGGTCAAGTCGTCAAGGAACAGCTCCAAGAGAAGATCGAGGACCATGAAGTCCGCTACCATAACGCCGGATACCTTCAACGCGGGGGTGTCGCATCCAACTTCGACAGGGTCCTGGGCCTTCGCTTCGGCACTTCGGCCGTTGACCTTCTCATGCAAGGCGGGGCCGGCAAGATGGTCCGCTATCGCGGCCGTGATATCTCCCATATCGACCTTGAAGAAGTCGTCGGCAGCGGCGAGACCGGTGAAACCAGTGAAGGCGGAGCCAAGAACGTGAACCCTGAAGGGTCCATGGTCCGTACGGCGAAAGCGCTAGGCATCAGTTTCGGTGACTAAGCACATCGCCTATCCCCTCGATTTCGAGGCGTACTCGACCCAAGAGATCGAAGCCGTCACCCGTTTTCTTTCCATGATCGAGGCGTACCATGACCAAGACGCGAAGACCCCGTCGGATCAGGCACTGAAGAAGGCGTACGATGCATACCGTTCGATACTGAACAGCCGTGCGGAAGAGAAACGCATGGACAAGGCATTTGAAAAACAGACTGGCCTATCGATTTACCACACGATGCAGTCCATTGACAATCAGTGATTGAAAGAAAACCCCGGGTCAGTCCCGGGGTTTTTTGTAAGATTAGAGCTCGGATTCACCGCTTTTTATGATCTCGGCAATGGTCCTGGCGGCCGCTTTCATATCGTTTTCGTTCTCGCGATGCGAGATGGAAAAGCGAAGGGAGCCTTGAATGTAGCTTTTGCCGACCCGGATCCCCTTGAGCACATGCGAGAGTTCGACCGAGTTCTCATGGCAGGCGCTGCCTTGCGACACATAGATGCCGCGTTGATTCAGTTCGAACGCAAGGGCGGCTGCGTTCTGGGATTCAAAGCCGAGGTTAAGGACGTTGTGCAGGCGGTGGCTGGAATGATAGTCCGGACCGTTCAGGATGAAGTCGATGCCTTCGCGTTCAAGCGCATTCAAGAAGGCCTCGCCGTTTTTCCGGATCTGGTTTTGGCGTTTTTGGTGATCGTTCAAGGTGGCGTTCAGTGCGGTCTCGAACCCGACCACCCCGGAGACGTTCTCGGTCCCGGCCCGGAGGTTGAACTCCTGGCTTCCTCCGTGAATCAGCGGTTCGATCTCGACGGACGCTTTCTTGAAGAGGACACCGACCCCTCTCGGCCCGAAGAACTTATGGGCGGAGAAACTGGCCATGTCCACATCCAGGCCGTCCAGGTCAACCGGCATGTGGGGCGCAGTCTGGACCATGTCCAGATGCAGGAGCGCACCATGTTTTTTCGTAAGGGCTCTCAGTTTCTCTGCGTCCTGCACCGTCCCGATCTCGTTGTTGGAATGGATGATCGAGACCAATCCGACATCTTCTTGGGACAAGTAGTCTTCCAAGGTGTCCATGCGCACGAAGCCTTTCGAATCGACGGGGCACCTCAGGACCTTGCCCCCGGTCTTTTCCACATGGGCGGCACTGTTCATGGTGGCGGCGTGCTCGATGGTGGATAGGACGATGGCTTTTTCAGGATGCAGGGAGTGATAGCCTTTGATGGCAGTGTTGCTGGCTTCGGAGCCACTGCCGGTGATGATGATGTTCTTCCAGTGGGTGTTGAAGCCCTTCGCAATGGATTTCTTTGCCCGGTTGTAGCGCTTGCGTGCTTCAATCCCGGGAGTATGAAGCGAGTTCGGGTTTCCGGGGAAATCCTCGAGCGCCTTGTCCATTGCCTTTCGCACATGGTCGCTTGCCGGTGTGGTTGCCGCATAGTCCATATAAAGCATGGTCTCACCCCTTCATTGTTAGAATGGCTGTGATCGGGACATCCAAAAAGGATTGCAGATCCTCTTCGTCTTCGAGGTTCAAAGAGGTTGCACCCCTTTTTTTGAACCGGGAGAGGACGGTGTCTGAGAATTCCCTTGCAATGTGGGACTGATGGATGATGCAAGGGTCCTCGTCATCAAAGAGCTCGATGCTTTTTTGCCGGATCGCTTCCTCCTTGAACGGCATGTTCAAGGGTTTCCCTTTGAACAGGGTTTCACCGCCATCGGTGATGGTGATGGTCTTTTTCATTTAGATCACCCAGCTTATGAGATTGAATAGACGGATATCAAAAACGAGAAGAATGAAGTAAAGGGCCATGAGGATGAAGAAGATGCTCGTGAGCAGTTTGATCAGGGGCAGTTTCTCCCTGAAGAAATCGGAGACGCCCATCACATTGCGGGTCATGACGGCGATGATGGCGATGACGATGAGCGGGAGGATGAAAAGAAGATTGAAGACAAGAAGATATAAGGTGCCGGTCACCGGTTCGGTGGTGCGGATGCTGAGGAGGATCATGATATAGATCTGTCCCGTGCAAGCGGCTTCCGTGATTCCGATGACAATCCCGATGATGAAGGGGATGATACCGAGGTATAGGGCCCTTACGCCCTTGTTGTCTTCGTTTTTGATGACATCGGAAAACCGTGCCATGACGTTTTGGTTCCAACGTTTCAACCGGCCGGGAAGCTGGTTGAAGACCTTGCCGTATTCCTTTTTGCGGGTGACGAGGAAGTCACGGAATGTAAGGATGAAAAGTGTCAAGGCAAGAAGCCCGAAGACACCATAGAGGATGTGTGCAAAGCGGTCGAGAGTGGACTGGAATTCACTCATGACCCAGAAAAGCCCCAACCCGATCGCGAAATAGGTGAGGAAGATTCCGAGGATATAAGAGGTGCTGACAATGATCAGTGTGCGCCTGTTCTTCAAGAACCCTATGATCGAGATGAACATCAGAAGCATCGCAATCGCACAAGGGTTGATGCCATCGAGAAGACCGGCCACAATCACGCGTCCAAGACCGCCCCAGCCTTCCAGGTTGATGATCTCATCCGGGACATCCAGCAACGCTTCATCCGCCCGGTTCTGAAGTTCGCCATCATCGACGGCCTCGATGATGGTGTCCGGTCCATAGAAGTATTCATCACCCGCAAAGATGATTGGTGTGTAGCGGTGTTCATCCTTCACGTCGTAGGTTTCATTGTAAGCGAGAAAACGCCTGGCATCGTCTTCGTCGCCGGTATTGTAACGGATGATTTCAATCCCTTCATCTTCAAGGGTTGAAAACACGCCTTCATCTTCAATTTCGGCACAACCCGAACATTGCGGATGGTAGAAATATACAACGGTTCCATTCTCTTCAGCGCTTAAGGGAGTGCTGCTAGGTACAAGGTTTCCAAGCAAGAGAAGCACAAGAAAAAGCACTTTAAGCATATATCTCATAAACTATTCGCTCCATAACATTTTCGGCCCTTTCATTATAGATTTATTCGGTTTGCTTGTCAAACTATCCTGTCATGTTTCAAGGGCACAATAATAAGGTTTGATTCCCCAGAATCATAGCGTGTTCAAGAGAAAGTGTTTTTGCAGGAAATGAATTATTATGTGATTTTAAAGAATTGCGCAATATGGTATACTATGTTTGGTGATTACATGAAACAGGAAGTTATAGCCCTGGCTTACGAGCTGGTGGATGAAATAAAGGCAAGCGAGACCTACCGTTCATTCAAGGCTGCCGATAAAGCAGTGGAGGAAAGCGAAGAAATCAGAGAACTTTCCAAGGCTTTCAAAGAAGCGGAAGAAAAGTACAATGACGCAAAACAATACGGGAAACACCATCCCGACATGAAAACGCGTCAAAAGGCTTTCCAGGCCGCAAAGAAAGCCCTGTATGAACACCCGCTTGTCAAGACCTACAAAGAACATGAAAAAGCCCTTCAGACCATGTTGGATGAAATAGGAAGCACGCTCGCCAAAAGCGTCTCCCCACGCCTCAGATTCACGCGTGGCACAGGGCTTCCATCGATAGGAGGCAGCACATGCAACCAAGGAAATGCTTGATCGTATACTTCAAAAGTCCCAAAGTCCTGAAACGACTGAAGTCATATGGCAACCTCACTTACTACCATAAGAAACGCAAATATGCGGTGCTTTATGTGGATGAAGACAAGATGCAAGACACCATCGACAGGATCGAGAAGCTTCATCATGTCAGGAAGGCCGAAGCTTCCATGCTGGACGACACGGCCTATAAACCCGAGGATTTTAACAACCTCGGCAAAATGGAAGACCAGGACGCCGTGACCCAGGCACCGGATTCAGACAACGGATCATCGTCGGAAGAAAAAACATGACTGTCAAGGTTTTTAACTTGACAACCGTTCCTCCCTTTGGTACACTGTATGAGAATCAAATGAAGGAGGAGACTACACATGGTTAAAATGCGTTTACAACGTTTTGGTAAAAGAAACCAGCCGTACTACCGCATCGTCGTGGCCGACTCACGTCGCGCCCGTGATGGCAAGTACCTTGAAGTGCTAGGTTTTTACAATCCCAGAAAAGACAAACAAGAGGATCAAGTGGACATCAATGAAGAGCGTGCGCTCGTATGGCTTACAAGCGGTGCTCAACCAACCGATACTGTCCGCAACATCTTGAGTAAACAAGGCGTCATGGAGAAATTCCACAATCAAAAAAACGCTAAATAAGGGGCGCTAGATATGGCTGTTGACTATGAAAAGCTCATTCAAGACCTCATAAGGCCGCTTGTCGTCCACGATGAGGACGTTACTGTCCAGAAGATCGCAGAGGATGATGAGAAGGTGACCATGCAGGTCCTCGTGCACAATGATGACCTGGGCAGAGTCATAGGCAAGAACGGTCGCATCGCCAATGCCATCCGGACCATCGCCTATGCCAGCGCATCCCGTGAACACAAGAAGATAACCATCAACATCGATGCGTTTTAAAACCCAATCTCCTTCTAAGTCTTGACTTTTAAGGAGATTTTTTCAACCGAAAATATATGCACGATAGGAGAGACATAATGAAAGGTTTAGTGGTTGACAACATTACCAAGTCGTTTAAGCTTTCGTACAAACAAAGAAAACTTGAAGACACGAAAGAACGCAAGAAAATTGCGGTGAACGGCCTTTCTTTCACCGCAAACCCCGGAGAGATCTATGGATTGCTCGGACCGAACGGGGCCGGCAAGACCACCACCCTGCGCTGCATCTCCACCCTGATCCATCCGGATTCGGGCGATATCCTTGTCAATGGAAAAAGCGTACTCGAGGATAGTCTGGACGTGCGCAAGGACATTGCTTTTCTGACGACCGAACTCAAACTCGACGAGCACTTCACCCCGAATTACCTCTTCGATTATTTCGCCGATCTGCACGGCCTTGATGAAGAAACCAAGAATGAACGCAAGACCATGCTTTTTGAAAGGTTCGGAATCGACCGGTTCCAGGAAGTCAAGGTTTCAGACCTCTCAAGCGGGATGAAACAGAAGACCTCCCTTGCCATCGCGTTGGTCCATGACCCCTCGGTGATCGTCTTCGACGAACCCACCAACGGTCTGGATGTCCTGACGGCGAAGACCGTGACCGATTACCTTCTTGAACTTAAGGACCAAGGCAAGGTCGTGGTGATCTCCACGCACATACTGAGCGTGGTCGAAAAGATCTGCGACCGTGTCGGCATCATCCTGGACGGTTCGATCAAGGTGTCGGATACATTCGACAACGTATGCGCCCTGAGCCACGATGGCACCCTTGAAGGCATCTTCTTTGAATACATGGAAGAAAGTGGTGTTTCCGATGCGTAACATATGGACAGTGTTCCGAAAAGAAGTCTACCGTGTCTTCAGCGACAAGCGACTCATCCTGACCATCTTCATCCTTCCGGGTCTGAGCATCTACCTTATCTATACGATCATGGGCTCACTCCTCTCAGACATGGATGATGAAGTCGAGAACCATCAACCGATCGTCTATCAGACATCGATGCCCCAGGCCATCGAAGACCGCATTGTCAGCCAGATGGATGCCGAGATCCACGATGCCTCCGGCATGGACAAGGACACCTTGGAATCCAAGGTGATGGACGGCGAATACGACCTTGTCCTCCTTTTTGACGAGGATTTCATGGACGCGATCGAAAACTACGATTCAACCGAACCCCCAGGTCTCGAAGTGCTTTACAACCAGGGCGAGCAAAAGTCATCCAGGGCCTATTCCGATCTGAATGCCGTCTTGAACGGCTACCATCAGGAAGTGGTTCAGAGCCGACTTTCCGACCCTACCGATTACCAGGTATACAACCTTTCCACCGAGAACATCGTCGATGAATCCAACGTCGTCGCACAGGGAATCGCGATGATCATGCCCATGCTCATCATCATTTTCCTCTTTTCAGGGGCCATGAGCATCGGACCCGATGCGATTGCGGGTGAGAAGGAACGCGGCACCATCGCCACCTTGCTTGTGCGTCCGGTCAAACGGAGCTCGATTGCGATCGGCAAGGTCGCAAGCCTGTCCCTCCTTTCACTGATCAGCGCCCTTTCATCGTTCATCGGGATCATACTGAGTCTCCCCAAGCTCATGCAGCTTGACGACTCCATGCCGGATGTCTCCATCTATACCTTCCAGGACTACCTCGCGTTGCTTCTGGTCCTCATCACGACCGTGATTTTTGTCGTAGGTCTGGTTTCGGTCATCAGCGCTTTTGCGAAGACCATCAAGGAAGCATCGATGTTGATCTTGCCGTTTTACTTCCTTGCGATGATTGTCGGCATCCTGAATTCCTTCGGTGCCGATGTGAACCAGGACGCCCTGGTTCATCTGATTCCGATCTATGGTCAGATAAACATCCTCGCAGGGATTCTCACCTTTGACTATACCATGCTCAACCTGCTGTTGACGATAGCCGCAAGCCTGGTCTACACCCTTGGACTCGTCGTGCTTTTGAACGCCATGTTCAACAGTGAAAAAATCATGTTCAACCGCTAAAGGAGTCATCCTATGAATACAATCGTCATCGGCACCATCAAAAAGCCCCACGGCATCAAAGGTCGTGTGAGCGTCCGCGCGGAGACCGATTTCACGGACGTCCGCTTCCAAGAAGGCGCAACCGTCTTTCTTCGTTGTCGAGGCGAGCTCAAGAAGACCACCATCCAAGAACATGGCGGCCACAGAGGCGGGGAAATCCTTGGATTCGAAGGCATCGACACCGTCGAAGAGGCTGAGAAACTGAGAAACTGCACCATCGAGGTGGACGCGGAATCCAGACACGCCCTGGAAGACGACGCCTTTTATTACGACACGCTTGAAGGCATGAGCGTCCATTATCAAAAGAAGAAGATCGGCGTGGTCAAGAGTGTCATGGACATGCCGCAAGGGGCGATGCTCCGCATTGAAAGACCCGGCAGCAAGGACGCGCTCGTCCCTTTCATGAAACACTTCATCAAGGAAGTGGACGAAGACGACAAGACCATCACACTCAACGAAATCGAGGGATTGCTATGAGAATCGACGTCATGACATTGTTCCCGAAAATGATTGAGCCCGTCCTGAACCATTCGATCCTGCTTCGGGCCCAGGAAGAAAAACATGTAACGATCAACGTCTACGACTTCAGAAACTATAGCGACGACAAGCATCGCCGCGTCGATGATACCCCATACGGAGGCGGCGCCGGCATGGTGCTAAAAGTCCAGCCGGTCGTCGAGACCTTGAGAAACATCGAGGGCAGCGAGAATGCCCTTAAAGTCCTCATGACACCCCAGGGGATCCCTTACACCCATGAGCGTGCGGAAACCATGGTCCAAAACGACCACATCATCATCCTTTGCGGACATTATGAAGGCTTTGATGAACGCATCCGCGATTATTTCGACATCGAGATCTCCATCGGCGATTTCGTGTTGACCGGTGGCGAGATTGCGGCACTTGCGCTCATCGATTCGATGGTCCGCCTGCTTCCCGATGTCCTCCATAACGAGGACTCCAACAAGGACGATTCCTTCGCGAGCGGCCTGCTTGAATATCCTCACTACACCCGCCCACGCGTCTTTGAAGGCAAGGCCGTTCCGGAGGTCCTGCTTTCCGGGCATCACAAGGAAATCGAAGATTGGCGCCGTGAAAAGGCGCTTGAGAGGACAAAGGAAAGACGCCCGGACCTCTATGAGAAATACTTGAAAAAACAAGACAAATAGTTGCATGCGACCACCGCATGTGCTATAATAATTCGCGCTGTTAAAAAATGTCTGTTCCGCTGGGCTGGGATCCATGAGCAGGATACAATACAAGGAGTGATTCCAATGTCGCAACAGCTTATCAGCGAAATCACCAATGAGTATCTCAAGAATGATGTCCCGGACTTCCGTCCCGGGGACAAGGTTCGGGTGTCTGTGCGAATCAAGGAACAGAACCGCGAACGTCTTCAGGCTTTCGAAGGCTTGGTCATCAAACGCCAAGGATCCGGTGTCAGCGAAACCTTCACCGTTCGTAAAGTCTCATTCGGCGTAGGGATTGAACGTACGTTCCCCGTCCATTCTCCGTCCATTGAAGAACTCAAAGTGATCCGCAAAGGCAAGGTCCGCCGTGCAAAACTTAATTACATCCGTGGACTTTCAGCCAAACAAGCCCGCATCAAAGAACGCAGGTAGCAGAAAAAAAGCCTTTAAAAAGGCTTTTTTTATCGAGTGCCAATGAAATGCAGAATTTTTAAACAAAGCAATTGAAAACATTTTCATTAAATGATATAATACCTTAAAGTAGAAAGTAGGTGGTTTAATGAGCAAAGCGACAATCTACGACGTCGCCGGCGCCGCTCGCGTGTCACTCGCAACCGTGTCACGGGCAATCAACAACCCCGAGAAAGTTAAACCGGAGACAAGAGAACGCGTACTGCGCGTCATTGAAGAACTAGGCTACAAACCCAATGCCTTTGCCAGGGGGCTTGCGAGCCGCAAGTCAACGACTGTGGCCGTGCTCGTACCCGATATGAGCCGTGCGTCCATCGCAGAGATGATGAACGGGATCGCGGATATCGCCCGCGTCTACAAGTATTCAATCCTGCTTTACATTCTTGACAATGAAGAATCCAGTGAAGAAGACGTGCTCAAGGAAATCGTCGCCGCCCAGGTGGACGGCATGCTTTATCTGAACGATGAGATCACGGATTCCCAGCATGAATTCCTGAAGAAAGTCAGGGATGAATATCAGATTCCGATCGTACTCACGAACACCATCTATCCCAAAAGCGATGAGATCCCAAGCGTCTCCATCGACTATGAGGCCGCCGGTTATGAAATGACCAAGCGTCTCATTGAAGACGGACGCTCCAACATCTACATGGTCTCAACCGTCCGCAAATACATGGTCAACGACCTCAAGGAACAAGGGTATCTGCGCGCCATCAGCGAAGCGGGCCTGACCCCTCGCATCATGCGCACAAGTGGACGGATATCCATCAACACCGAACACTTCAACGAGTATTTCCACAGCCACACCGTCGACGGTGTCATCGCGGTCCGCGACTCCATCGCCGTATCCTTTATCAACGTCGCGCGCCAAAATCATGTGAAGATCCCTGAAGACATCAGTGTGGCAGGGTTCCAGAATACGAAATATTCACTCCTCTCAAGACCCCGGCTTTCCTGTGTCGATGTCCCGATCTACGATATCGGCGCCGTATCCATGAGGGTCCTGACCAAGCTCATGAACCAAGAAGAAATCGAAGACAGAATGATCAAACTCGACCACGACATCATCGAGCGTGGGTCGACCTTACCCAAAAAAGACGCTGAACAAGAGAAGTAGCGCGGGAACCGTTTCAAGAGACCCGGTGGGGCTGCGAACCGGGAACGGAACGTGTGAAATACACTTGGGAGTCGCCATTACAAAATAATGGACGGTGGTGCCGTTATAACCCTAAAGTGTTGTCAAACAAAATTAAGGTGGTACCGCGGACTTATGTTCGTCCTTTAGGTGCCACCTTTTTATATTATGGAGGAAATCATGACAGTTATCGAAGAATTAAGAAAACGCGGTCTCATCTACGCACTCACGGATGAAGCGCTTGAAGACGTCTTGCAAAACGAGAAGGTCACATTCTACCTGGGCGCAGACCCGACAGGGGATTCGCTCCACGTCGGACACCTGGTCGCCTACCTGGTCGCCCGCAGGCTCTCAGCCTACGGCCATAAGCCCATCCTGCTGGTCGGGGGTGGGACCGGACTCATCGGCGACCCGAGCGGAAAGAACACCGAAAGGCCGCTTCAGGACATGAAGACCATCCAGTCGAACGTTGAGAAACTGAGGGCCCAGGTCTTGAAGATCCTTCCCGGCGCCGATGTCGTCAACAACTACGACTGGCTCAAGGACATGGACATCTTCACGTTCCTAAGAGACATCGGAAAGCATTTCAATCTCAACCAGATGCTTGCGAAGGACAGTGTCAAGAGCCGTTTGGAATCCGGCATCAGCTTCACGGAGTTCTCCTATCAGATCATCCAGTCGATCGACTTCTGGGAACTCTACCGCCGTGAGCAGTGCACCATGCAGATCGGCGGGCAGGACCAGTGGGGCAACATCACCGCCGGGCTTGAACTCATCCGCAAAAAAGAAGGCGTCGAAAAAGGCGCATACGGTCTCGTCATCCCCCTGATCACCAAGAAGGACGGATCGAAGTTCGGTAAAAGCGAAGGGGGCGCGGTCTGGCTCGACCCTGAAAAGACGAGTCCTTATGCCTTCTATCAGTACTGGATCAACCTGGAAGACGACGAGGCGATGGTCCGGTTGAAACAGTTCACCGAACTCTCGTTTGAGACAATCAACGAAATCAACAGCGCCATGGCGGACACCCCGCACCTGAGGCATGCCCAAAAGGCGCTCGCCGAAGAGATGACGTCCCTGATCCACGGGGAGAAAGGCTTGAATCAAGCCAAGAATATCACGGATGCGCTCTTCAGGAACACCATCGGGACCCTGACGCCTGAAGAAATCGAGATGGGCTTTGAAGGCCTGCCCACGATGAAGGCTGACGATTCTCTCGGGCTGGTCCAGGCCCTGGTTGAAACCGGCCTGGCTTCCTCGAAACGCGAGGCCAGGACGATGATCAAGCAGAACGCCATCAGCGTGAACGGTGAAAAAATCAACGACACCGAAGCCTTCATTGAGAAAGCCGACGCCCTTCATGAGCGCTATACCGTCCTGAGACGGGGCAAGAAACACTACGCCCTGATCAAGCATGAATAGATCCAACCGGTCATTCCAACACAAAAAAATGGACGCAAGGCAGATTCTGCCCTGCGTCCATTTTTCAATCATCGCTTGCTTGTCATCACTCATTCATCATTCTTCGACAGGCTGCCATACCTGATAGGGCCCCGAGTGATGACTGGGGTTTTCGCCGACGGTATACCATTGCGCTTCGTATAGGGTTTCATCGTGACGGACCTGGTCGCCGGAAAGGTAGACGGTATTTGAATTCCACGGACTGACGCCGCCCCCCTCGTCCTGTACGACGGACCAGACTGCGCTGTTTCCAGGTTCGTCCTGATCCGTGTACCACTGCGCTTCATAAACGACGCCGTTGTATTCTACCCGGTCGCCGTCGTTGTAAATGTTGGTTGGAACCCATGCTTCAGAGGAGATGTTCTGCCAGACCCCACGGGACTGCTCGCTTCCGGGTTCGATGCCATCGGCACCCCCATGATGCGCTTTATAGGTTTCGCCTTCATGGTTGACGGTATCGCCGGTATCGTAGTCGTTCGTCGGCTGCCATGTCGATGTCAATGCATTCCAGGCAAAGGTCTCATCGGGATACTGGCCATTCCCGCCTTCATGGTTCATCTCATAGGTCATGCCGTCGTAGGTCACCGTGTCGCCTGCGTAATACGTGTTGTAGTTCCGGTATTCATTGCCGATCTCGACTTCCTGGAACGGTCCGTAAGGCTGAAGGTTTGACGGTTCGGGCGGATTATGGATGCCGCTTTCGTCACGAATCTCAAATACTTTGTCATCATAAAGCACCCTGTCGCCGGTCTCGAAAGAACCCTCGGTCCATTCCGGGAAGTCAAAAGAGGGGTCTTCGCCCTCAAATGAAGCGGGCTTGTTCACCATGTCCCTGTTTCCGCTGGAAGGTTTCAACTCTTTGGAAATGAGTTTGCCATCCTCGTCATAGGGAAAAGAGAAGGCGTCCGAGCTGGCAAAATGGACGGCATAGTCACGGAGGCCTGTCCTTTTGACAGAGTAGGTATGGTCGGTTTTCAAACCGTTGAGGTACGGCTCGATATCATCGTTGGGGATTTCTTCACCGACCGTGCAGACACCCTCGTTTTTAAGACAATACTTTTCTGCCGCGCGTTCGATTTGGAGTGCTTGATCAAGCACGTCGTCTTTTTGCATGTTTTCGTAGGTTTTGGCGATGGTGGGGGTTGAGATGGTTGCAATGATACCTAGAATCGCAATGGAAACAAGAATCTC
>JBKHIE010000078.1:0-7112 GCA_046538775.1 Candidatus Izemoplasmataceae bacterium | reverse complement strand
AAACACCAGCAATCCCTGATCGATTTCTGTAAAGCCAACGATGTGATCCCTGAAGCTTACCAGTCCCTTACCAAGATCGATCCCAGGACCAAGGAAAAATTGACGGAGCTGGCCAAGCCATACCATAAGACCTGGAGCCAGATTGTCTTGAACTATCAAGTGAGTGAAGGGTTGGTCGTGATTCCCAAATCACACAACAAAGGGCATCAAGCTGAAAACATCGACATTTTTGATTTTCAGTTGACAAAGAACGACAAAGAGACGATCAGGACCATGGATGCTGATCAAGCATAAGAAATCGCTCCTTTAACAAGGGGTTTATGATTTTCCTTACTATCATTCTCTGTCCCTGTGAATCATGATCTGACAAAGGCCTTTGAACGTAGCGTTTCAAAGGCCTTTGTCATTTTTTTTATGCTCTATGGCCATAGAGAATCGGTATCGTATGCAAAAGGATATGGTTGAGGCATGGAAAGAAAAACCTATAATGGAGAAATCATGCTTTTTATTTGTAAAAAAACATATATAATATTAATTGGAAAGGTAGTGAAGGCTGGTGAACAAACACATAAGCAATGCCAGGGCGATTGAAGGAAAGCCGAAAGCAGTGTTTCTTCTCCTAGAAATAATCGTTGTGGCAATCCTTCCGTTCATAATTGCTATTTATATCAGGCAAATGGCGATGGATTATCTGTTTACACCGTTAATTGAAAATCTTCCTTATTTATGGTTTTTAAGTTTCAGAGCCTTCCTTTTTCATTTTACGAGCTTTGGATTTATCATCATCTATCTATTTGCTATCGTTAAATATTATGAGAAACGGAAGATAAAACATCTAGGATTCTCGAGTAAGAAACTTTTTTTTCGAGGAATGCGAGGCATTGTTCTTGCATTGGTCATGATGGGCGCCATTGTTTTCACAATACTCATCCTTGATCAGGGTACTATCGATAAAACCCATTTGTTGGCGGATGGCCTTCAGTCTATTCCGTACTTGATAATCATTTTATGTGGCAGGCTGATTCAGGGGAGTGCCGAAGAGATGGTGTTTCAAGGATGGGCACTGCCGAAGATCGGAAAGACATACACCCCCTTGATTGGCGTGGTCTTTGTTTCCTTGTTGTTTGCTGTGGCGCATGGCATGAATCCCAATATGAGCTTTCTGGCAGGCATCAATTTGATCCTGTATGGGTTATTCGCAGCATTTTATGTCCTGTATGAAAGAAGCATCATCGGGATCATGATGTTTCATGCATTCTGGAACTTTTTTCAAGGGAATGTGTTTGGGTTGGCTGTGAGCGGGAGCGGTTTGTCAGCCATCAGTTTCACCAGTGTCGTATTCGAGGAGAATTCGATTTTAAATGGGGGTGCGTTTGGTGCTGAAAGCAGTCTGATCACTACGATTGTTTTATGCATCGGAGTCAGCATTCTTGTTTTCCTATACAGGAAAGAGACACACCAGAAGATTGAAGCAAATGAACAAGTAGTATCCGCGTAAGGACATATTTATTCCAGGTGTTCCATCATCTGACTTCAGGCAAACTGTTTTGAGCCTCAAGAACAAACAGACTGTCTAAAATGAATTGATGAGGGAGAAATGCTATGAGCTGTAAAAAGCAATGGTTGATTGCCATCATCATGACGTGGTGTTGGTTGTCACTTACGTGATTGCCGGAAGACACATACCGATTCATGCATCCGAACATAAAATTGATGGCAAGCGGCTCTTCTACGAGGAGACTTCAAGGTTTGTCCATGGTGATATTGCGGTTGATGAAGTCACTGTGCACGAAGACGATACCTATCAATATGTCTACCCGCTTAAGTCCATAGGCAACGGAAGTTGCTTGAGCGATTATTATGTATGGGATGGATTTAAAACCCACAGATTGAGTGAAAGCTTTGAAGAAGGCATCGTATCCCTCGATGATTTTCTTGATAGCGACCTGGTCGTTCGAAGACCCATCTCAACCGACGAATGACGGTCGCATGGAAGTTTATGGATAGTTACAAGCAAAGCACGGGGATAGTATTGAGATTCAAGTATTCTTGCGATGTTGAAGCACCCAATGACCCGCCGCCATGCACGCATAAAGAATATGGGACATCACGTATGAAAATTTTCGGTAATGCTAGGAGATGTGGCGATGAAAGAAGAAACCGTCATACAGAATACGAAAGACCCACTGACAAAAGAGGACTTGAAGATGTTTCTGAGAGAAATCGGGATCAGGAATGATGATACTTTGGTCGTCCACACCGCCCTTTCGAAGCTTGGCTTTGTGATCGGGGGCGCGCAAAGCGTCATAGAAGCCCTTTTGGAAACCCTCGACAAGGGGACATTGGTGATGCCATCGCATTCGGGGGACCTGTCCAATCCCGAAGATTTTGAGAACCCGCCGGTACCGGAAGCATGGATTGACACGATGAAGGCCCACATGCCCCCTTTCAACCCTGAAACGACCCCGACCCGGGGCATGGGCAAGGTCGCCTCGCAGTTCATGGCGATGAAAGACACTAAACGCTCATACCATCCCCAGGTCTCGTTTTGCGCCCAGGGTGTGAACGCTGAGACAATCATAGAGGACCACGCATTGACACCGATGTTCGGGATGAAGAGCCCTTTGGGAAGGGTATATGACCTTGGAGGCAAGATCATGATGCTTGGTGCCCCGCTTTCCTCATGCAGCGCATTCCATGTGAGCGAGGTTTTGAGTGAATGGGTCGGGAAGAAGAAAGAGGAAAGTCCGATTATCAGGGACGGTGAGCGCGAATGGGTGACTTTTGAAGATTATGATTATGATGACGACGATTTCTTGAAAATCGGAGATGCATTGCGAAATGAAGGGTTGATCCAATCCTTTCCTCTTGGCTTAGGGGAAGTGCATCTCATGGAAGCGCGAGCGGTCATCGACCGGGGCGCAACCCTCATCCGCCAGATGCGGAAACAATCCGCTTGAGAGGTTAGTTAACCGGACCCTTGGTGTCCGTTTTAAAAAGCTTTAAAAATATAAGAGATGAGGTATGCGTATGAACACACCCCGATCTTTGGTTTGGTTTTTTGGATTGGCATTTGGATTCACCTGGTTTTTCTGGGGCTTGGCTTTGCTTGATGGGCGTGGTGTGATCGCACTGCCCTTTCCCGGTGAACTGCTTGGGATCATCGGGGCGTTTGGACCGAGTGCCGTCGGTCTATGGTTCTTGGTCCGACACATGAAACGGTCATTCAAATCGGTCATTAAGGAGACCTTTTTCTATAGGGGGGATATCCGCACTGCTTTTTTGACCTTTGCCCTCATGCCAGGCATACTTGGAATCAGTTACCTGATCACACGTTTTCTTTTTGGCGTTGAGTATGCGTTGGAATGGTTCGAAGCCCCTTGGATGATCCCGGTTGTCTTTCTTTACATCCTTTTTCTCGGAGGGCCATTGGGCGAAGAAATCGGATGGCGAGGGTATGCCCTGCCTGGACTTCTTAGAAAGTATAACCCGTTTGTGGCGTCGCTTATTCTGGGTTTGGTCTGGACGTTTTGGCACGTACCCGCCTTTTTCATTCCTGATAGCGCGCAGGAGGGGATCAGCTTTCCGTTATATCTGGTGAACACGATGATCCTGACCATGATCCTGACGGTTCTTTATCTCCGCACCAAACGGATCAGCAGCGCCCTTTATTTCCATACGAGCGCGAATTTCGCTTTAGGGATCTTCTACATCATCGACCAGACGTCGGCCCTGGTCTTCATAGGGATTTTCATGGTCCTTACCCTTCTCACCCTGCTTTATAAAGAAAGGGCACGGATGTTCAAACGGCCGGCTCCCCTTTGAGACGGTTTTGAACATAGGGAGAAGAAAAATGGCAATGCCCGAACGCCAATGACCGATGCCCTTTACCCATTCATGGATAGAAGCGAAAGGGACGTTATTAAAATGGCGGGCATCCAGAATCTATGATACACTAACCATGTACCGTCTTGTATAAGGAAGTGACCCCATGCCTCTAAAAAAAGATCCGTTGCTTGAAGAACTCGCAGAAACCAGGGACCTGCTCAAGAACCGTTTCAAGGATGAATCGGGCAGGACGCCCGTCATCTGCACCGATGACGCCCTGCGTGAAATGGCGAAAAGGAAACCGCTAAAAAAGAGCGATTTCAAAGCCATCCAAGGTGTCGGTGACGTATTCGTCGACCGCTATGCCGAGGATTTTTTGCGTGTGATCTACAAGCATAAGAACGCCTTGATCGAAGAGGTGAATGTCTCACGGAAATCAAAACGCGCCCTCGCGGATTACAAGGACCGTCTCACCAACATCTCAAGACGGAACCGCAACCTCTATACCGGTAAACTTTCTAGGAAACTCGGGGTGGACCTTTACACAAGCCACCTCGAAGAAGACCTGGAATCGTTCATGCTTCAGATCAGGACCCAGCCGTTAAGGCTCACCGATATCAAAAGCGAAGCTATCACCGAGGATGAGGAACGGTTCTATCGAAGACTCACCCTCCTTTATCGCGAAATCAACCGGGAGTACCGGGAGACCGGGTCGTATTCACTCAACATCGCCTATCCGTTCGTGCAGGGAAAACTACAAGGGGAAGGCTTCGAGGTCAAGGCCCCCCTCTTGTTCTTTCCGGTCGTCCTTGAACGGAAGGGGTATGACTTCTACCTCAAGCTTGACCGGGAGAAGGATGTAAGGATCAACCGTGACCTCATCCTTGCCAACAACAAGTTCAACAACTTCGATTCCATCAACAACATGCCCGACAGCGAGAAACTGACCGTCAAGAATATCAAGTCCGTCGTCCTCCCCTTCCTTGAAGAGAACCATATCGACATCAAGAAGAAATCGGACACGAAAGGTTTCTTCCAACCTTTTGAAGATACCGTCAAAAAGGATTTCAAAAGGATGAAAAAGGGCGATCTGCACCTCAAGAAATACATCGTCCTTGGCAATTACCGCATCTATTCATCCAAGATCCAGGAAGACATCACCGCCATCCTTGAAGGCAAGACCTTCAACGATTTGCTTGAAGGGCTTCTGGACAATCCCTATAAACCTTATGACTACAGTCAGGAAAACCCCTTCTCTGGCACTAAGACCAGCGATGTCGACGAACACAACCTGACCTACATCAACGACCTCAACTATTCCCAGGAGAAGGTTCTTGATCTTCTCAACAAGCACGACAAGCTCGTGATCTGGGGACCGCCCGGCACCGGGAAGTCCCAGACCATCACCTCGCTCATCGCCAAACAGGTTGAAAAAGGCGAGAACGTCCTGCTTGTCAGTGAAAAGAAGGCGGCCCTCGATGTCATCAAGAGCCGGCTTGGCTATGCGGCCAAGTTCACCCTTTTCATGGACGACGCCCAGGACAAGGAAGCCTTTTATTCCCAGGTCAAGAACCACATCGACCCCATGCCCCCCGTAAGGAACCACAACAACGACCGTCCCACGCTCGACGAGGCGATTGAAAAGACCTTCCACAAGCTCAAGAACATGCACGAAGCCTTTTACGAGCCGAGCCTCACCGACCAGGCGCTTTTCAAGTTCTACCAGCGCTATCTCTCGACCAACAAACTGAAAAAGGACCTCTTCCCAGAGACCGTGCACCACGCCTTCAAGGACGTGTTCGGTCCTTTCACCTTCGGGTTCCTCAAGTCGCTTGAAGCCACTTTCGAAGACACCAAGAAACTGAAGCGGGTCCTCACGTACCAGTATATGGTGGACACCTACCCCATCATCGAGAAGATGAACTTCAAGCTCACACGGAGCGAGAAACTCAAGAGGACCGAGTTCTACAAGGCCCTTGAAACCTTCAAGGAGACCTACGAGCACGCCTTCTTCTTCACGAAGCGGAAGAAGCGCAGGCGCTTCATCCGCAACCACGCGGACGACATTGATTTCCTGTTCGAGAAGAAAAGACACGCGAAGGCCTTCATCAAGGCCATCATCACAGACGATGAATTCTATCAGCGGATCAAGCAACACTATTCCAGCTTCGAACGGGCGGAATACCAGCGCTCGAAACTGAGCGATGATGAAAAACGGTATGTGAAGATGCTGCTTTATAGGGAACCCTTCCAATCCATCGAGGGTGTCCATCTGCGCCACAGCGACATCTTTGATGCGCTTTATACCGGTTTCATCGAGGAGTTCGAGGCCAAGAATCAAGACAAGATCTACGACATCCGCCATTACCGCGAACTGATGGAGGAGCTTAACGGCTGGATCGAGGAGAAAAAAGAGATGTCGAATGAATCCTTTTCGATGAGCCTCTATCAGGACGCCCTCAACTTCTCCAACTCCAAGCGCATCATGGATATCAAACGACGCATTGAACAGACACGGAAACTCAGTGTCTCGAAATTCATCGATGAACATCAGCTCGAACTCTTCTCCAACATCAAGGTGTGGATGATGACACCGGAAGTCGTCAGTGAGATCGTCCCCCTCAAATTCGCGATGTTCGACCTCGTGATCTTCGATGAGGCCTCCCAGATGTTCGTCGAGAAAGCCATTCCGACGATCTACCGGGCAAAAAAAGTCGTCATTGCGGGTGACACCAAACAGCTCAGGCCCTCTTCACTTGGGCAAGGCCGCCTGGCGATCGATGATGCCCTGCTTGAAGAGGACGAGGAACTCGACATCACCCTGGATGCGCAGAGCCTGCTGGACCTGGCGCGCTATAAATACACCGAGACCATCCTCAATTACCACTACCGTTCCCGTTATGAGGAACTGATCGGGTTTTCCAACTATGCCTTCTATGACGGGAAGCTGATCGTCTCGCCCAACAGGGAATACCCGAAAAGCCCGCCCATCGAATACATAGTCTGCGAAGACGGTGTCTGGGACAAGAGACAGAACCTTGCCGAGGCCAAAAAGGTTGTCGAAATCATCAAGCGTACCATCAAAGAGAAATCCGAAGACGAGACCCTCGGCGTCATCACCTTCAACGTCCAGCAGAGGAATCTGATCGAGGACCTTCTGGATGAGACCCTGTTTTCGAATTCCAAATACGCCAGAGCCATCGAACGTGAGATGAACCGGTTTGAGAACGGTGAGGACAAGAGTCTTTTCGTCAAGAATATCGAGAATGTCCAAGGGGATGAAC
>JBKHIE010000077.1:0-7245 GCA_046538775.1 Candidatus Izemoplasmataceae bacterium | reverse complement strand
TCGCCTTCACAAGGATCTTCATCATCAGGATCGTCTTCAGAAGTACAGTACAAATCGATTGCCGATTCAAGATTTGTCGCATCACCAAGTAATGCATCTTTCTCTGCATTGCTTACAATGTTGCCAACGGCGGGGACACTGATCGCCGCGATGATTCCCAGGATCACAATTACAATCAATAGTTCTACAAGCGTTACGCCTTTTTCATTTCTAACCATGTTCATAGCCTCCATATTTTTTATAGTCCATTCACCAAGCTACCCTAAATATAGCACAATCGCATGACAGGGTCAATACAGGGGATTAAAAGAATTACGGTTTACAGTTGGTCTGAAAGCGATAACGATGGCAACATGACCGCAAGGATCATGACCACGATGAGGGCGTAAATGAAAATGAGCAAAAGCGGCTCAAGCGCTTTCTTGAGGCGTTCGACCTTTACGTCGCTGTCTTCGTCGTAGAAGTTCGCGAGGTTGCCCATCATCTTGCCGAGGTCGCCGGTGCGCTCCCCGACCGCCATCATGCGGGTGAAGACCACTTCGCTCGCGTAATGGTGCTCGAACGCCTTCGACATGTAGTCCCCGCCGTTCACGAGCTTCTGCGCCTCGACGAGACGGTCATGGTAGACCTTGTTGTCGAGGATGCCGTACGTCGTCTCAAGCGAGTCCTGGAGCGGAACGTGGTTCTTGAGAAGCTGCGCGATCGTGCTCGCGATGCGCGAGAGGTTGTTGAGCTTGGTGAGCTCGCCGAAGATCGGCAGCTTGATCGCGATGGTGCTCAGAAGGTATTGGACCTTGTAGACTTTCTTGATGAGAAGCCTTAAGCCCAGGATGAAGAGGATGATGCCGCCGAGGAGGTAGAGGACGTTGTCGCGCATGAAGTTACCGGTGTTCATGAAGATGCGCGTCATCGCGGGCAGTTCCCCGCCGACGGTATCGTACATGCCCTCGAACTGGGGCATGACCCCGACCATGAGGAAGATCGCGACGACAACGGCGACAATCAGGTAAATCATCGGCATCATCATCGTGGAGCGGATCGAGGTCTTGAGGCGGTATTGCTGCTCAAAGTAGTCGACGGTGTCCTGGATGACCTCGTCGAGGTCGCCGGTCTTCTCACCGACCGCGACCATCGCCACTAGGATCCGCGGGAATTCCCGTGGGTATTCCTTGAAGGCGTCCGACAGCGTCTGTCCGCCGTTCACGGAATAATAGACACCGAAAAGGATGCGCCTTACGTTCTTGTTCGTCTGCTGGGAGGCCAGGATCTCACAGGCCTCGTTCAGCTTGACACCCGAACGCAGGAGCGAACCCATCTGACGGAGATAGAAGATCAGGTCGCGTTCCTTGATGACGCTGTTGAGCGTGATCCGGTTGAGCCGGCCGATCAGCGAGCTGTAGCGCTCGATCTCGATCGCCCGAAGGCCCTGCTCGAAGAGAAACTGGTCGACGATGGCTTTCGAGGGGCCTTCGGTCGACCCTTTGATGATCTTTCCGTCCTTCATCCGTTTCGCTTTATACTTATAGTCGTTAATTTGCATGGGAGACCTCCTAATCGATGCCTAGCTTGAGAACCTCTTCGACGGTGGTCGTACCGTCCTTGACCTTGGCCAGGCCCGCCTCGACGAGCAGCCGGGTGCCGTCTTTTCGGGCTTGCGCGAGGATGTCGTATTCCTTTTCATGGTTCGCGATCATCCGGGCGATGGACTCGTTCACATCGAGAATCTCAAAGACCGCGGCGCGGCCCTTGTAGCCTTTGTTGTTGCAACTGCTGCAGCCGACGGCGCGCTTGACTTTCTTGATGTCCGGATGGCCGTTCCTCTCAAAGATCTCTCTTTCGTCATCGGTCGGCGCCTCGGTGCGTCCGCAGACCGGGCAGACCCGGCGGACGAGCCGCTGGGCGATGACGCCCGATAAGGCGGAGCCCACAAGGAACGGGTCGATGCCCATGTCGATGAGGCGTCCGATGGTCTTGACGGCGCTGTTGGTATGGATCGTGGATAGGACCAGGTGACCGGTCAGGGCGGCCTTGACCGAGATCTCAGCGGTCTCGACGTCACGGACCTCCCCGATCATGATGATGTTCGGGTCCTGGCGGAGGATGCTTCTAAGGGCGTTGGCAAAGGTGAAGTCGATGTCGGGGTTCACATTCGCCTGGTTGATCCCCTCGAGTTCGATCTCGACCGGGTCCTCGACGGTGATGATGTTGACTTCGGGGTCGTTGAGCTGGTCGAGCATCGCATAGAGCGAGGTTGTCTTACCGGACCCGGTCGGCCCGCTCACAAGGACGATGCCGTTGGGGCGCTTGATGAGCCGCATGAACTTCTGCTGCTCCCCTTCGGTGAGACCGAGCCGGTTGATCCCGGTCGAGTCGCGGGAGAGGTCCAGGACCCGCATGACACACTTCTCACCGCGGACGGTGGGCAGGGTCGAGATCCTGAGGTCGATCGGACGCCCTTCGATGACGGTCTTGATCCGGCCGTCCTGGGGGTTCCGCGTATCGGTGATGTCCATGTGGCTCATGACCTTGATCCGGGAGATGAGACGCGGGAGGATGACCTTCGGCAGCATCCTCTCGGTATTGAGGACACCGTCGATCCGGTAGCGGATCTTGAGTTCGATGTCGGTCGGGTCGATGTGGATGTCCGAGGCCTCGCTTTTGACCGCGGTCAGAAGGATCTGGTTCACAAGCTGGATGATCGGGGATTCCGAAGCGTCCTGCTCGGGTTCCTTGACCATCTCCTCATAGAACTTCTCATTGTCCTCTTTTTCCTTCTCGACTTCGATGCCTAAGGATTTGAGGGTCTTGGTGAAACCATAGTACCGGGCAATCGCCGTCTCGATGTCATTCTTGGTCGCGATGACGGTCTCGACGTTCATGCCGGTCTTGAGGCGTACGTTCTCAATCGTCGGGAAGTCGAGCGGGTCGTTCGTGGCGATGACAAGACGCCTTCCCTGGACGTTGATGGGCATGATCTTGGATTTGGTGACGAAGTCCTCATCGAGAAGCTTCAGGACCTGGTCGTCGACAAAGATCATGCCGAGGTTCACACGGCGGATGCCGAGCGAATCGGAAAGGGCATCGACGATCTGGGAGTCGGTGCAGTAACCGAAGCGGATGAGGGCCTCCCCGATCTTCTCGCCCTTCTCCCTTTTCTCAAGGGCTTCTTCTATCTGGTCGTCGGTGACTACGCCTTCATCGACGAGGACTTCACCGAGTCTTTTGGGAGCGTTCTTAGCCATGGGCTCACCTTCCTTTAATCCTCAAGCGTGACTTCGCTGATGGATGGGTAATATTCAAAAACGACTTCATAATCCTCAACCACCTCATCGTGAATGTCGCGCTCTTCCCGTCGCATGATGACAGCGACGCCGTCACGTCCGACCCTGACACTGTCAGGATCCGAGGTAGTTTCAGTTCCATGCTCCAAATAGGTCTTGGCATCGTCCTCATCGGTCACCGAAAAACTGTTGAGGTATGGCGGACCGATGAGGCGGACGCCCAGTCTGTCATCGGGCCCTTCAAAGAATTCGAATTCATAGTTCTGTTCGTTGACGTTCTCAAAGACAAAATCGTAACCGATGTTCCGGTTGACCCGGACATTGCGTCCGTAATAGGGGTAATCCTCGACAGTGTACTGGTTGAAGTCGATCTGGGGGTTGTAGTGCCTTTCGATCAGGACCATGTCCGTGGGCAGGATGACTTCTAGGAGAATGCTGCCGAGGGCGTTCAGTTCCGATGAGGTGAACGTTTCATCGAAACGCTCCTGAACGCTGAAGGTTTCCCGTGGGCCCAGTGAGACTGTCCGGTCCTCATAGGCTTCATCCAGTTTGCCTAGGAACTCATCCTCATCCACCCCTTGCGGATAAGGCATGGTCACTTCATGGATGGTCTCGACGGCCAGGTCACGGTCGAGGAAATACTGCGAGAGCTCCATCCGTGAAAATTCCCTGAGCACCGCAGCGTCGTCGAGGACATCCTCGATGACCGCTTCGAAGTCGAAGACATCCTGCAGGTCCTCCATGAAGGGTTCCTGGGAAATCTCGAATTCAATGGTGTTAAGGGCCCCCGGGGAATAGGAGACGGCAATCGGGGTCGTCGTGCCTTCGCGGACGTTGTCCATGGTCTCATCGACATCGAAGGTGAACAGCTCGCGGTCGAAGGTGTAATAATACCCCTGATAACCGATCTCATAGACGACATCGTCCTCTTCGAGCCATTCGTTGATCCGATCCCTCACCTTCCGTTCGGCCTCGTCTTCATCGAGGCCGCCGACATAGACGCTTCCGACCATGGTGTTTTCATCGTAGACGCCGATGTTGAAGCCGGTCACCATGAAATAAAAAAAGACAAGGCTTCCGATACCGGCTACGATCACGAGCCCGGTATAGATGAAATAACCTACGTCGCTGTTAAGTATCTTCTTAAGCATCCTACCACCCTGTTTCCCTTTATAAACTGTCCCTATTATACAATAGTTTCATTGCTTTGACAAAGTGAAAATGCATAATTGAGTTGCCCTTGTGATTTGTGGTATAATTAAGTATCTCAAAAAGGGGGCATGACGTATGAAAGACCAAAAGGGTTTCACCTTGATCGAACTGCTTGCGGTGATCGTCATCTCGACTACTGTGCTTGTTCCCTTGCTTTCGGGACTTATAGGGAATTTTGAAGTAAACACGCGGATGCAGTCCCGAAAAGCCGCCTCCTCGATCACCCTGACCACCGTGGACGCCTTTAACAAAGTCCCTTTTCAAAACTTTGAAAACCTCTTTCTATACCGAGATTCGGAAGAAATGATCATGGAGATCACCCCCGATGACTGCAGCGACTTCATCGAACAGGACGACCTTTATGTCAATGACTTGAATTCGGAAACCCTATGCGAGATGATCTTCGACCAGGAATGGAACAGCATCCAGTTCAACGAACCCGGAACGTTCAAGGTCTACGCTTACCCCTACTCCCTCGATGAGGATGAAAAAGACGCCATCATGGCCCGCGAAGACATTCCGGACAAGGTCCTGAATGAAATCCGCGACTTGACGCCCTCCACCCAGGACAATCCCGATGTGTACCGTCTGACGGTCTGGATCCAATACGATGACGAATACGAACAGGATATCGTTTCGAGCGGGGTGGTCACGCGTGAATGACAATCCTCCCCTAATTAAAAACTCAAGGGGCCTCACCATCGTGGAATTGCTCATCTCCATCGGTGTCGGCAGCGTTGTCATCATGATGCTCATGAGCATCCTCTCGACATCGCTTCTCACCAAGAACATGGCCGACCATGAGAACCGCCTGCTCAACGAGTCCTATTACATCAGCGAATACATCCAGCAACGCATATTCGAACTCGGTGTCCGTTCCATCGAAGACATCCCATCCTCGGATCCGGACGACCAGACTTTGCGGTTGAACCATGAATATGACCTGAGGTTTAGTGAGTCCGGCGTGGTATACCGCAACTTTAACAGCGCGGAAGCCTTCATCCTGCATTATGACAGCTCTGAAAAATCCATATATTACGGCTCGGATGAATCGTTCGATTACGAGAACCATGAGTTCTTGAACCCTGATGAAACCCGGATCAACAGTTCGAATGTGACGGTTGACAGCGAGTCCACCATCGATTTCACACCCATCACCGAAGACGATTTCGAGGGTGAGACAAAAATCTCAGGTGCGATCATCCGGCTCAACATCACCCTCAATTACCGCATCGACGGCAACCCCTTATTCAAACCGATGCGGTTTGAAACCTCGATTGTGTTTTAAAAAGGAGGAACAATCATGCTTAGAAACCAAAAAGGCAGTGTCATGAGCGTTGCGGTCATCATGATTGCGCTTCTTTCGTTTTCACTCACTTCCATTACCGCCTATACCTTCAGAACCGCCGAAAGCACCGAACAGAGTGTCGAGGAGAATTCCAGTTCTTCTGAAGGCAAGCGCCTGGTGAATGAAGGCATCGCTCGATTGAAACGCGAAATCAATCGCAGGATTGAAGATGTCGATGATGAAGGGTATGGAATCGAGTGGTTTCAGGATCTGACCACGGATGCCATTACGACATCCGGGGTCTACAGGGATTTCAAAGAGGATGAGGAAGATGGCATCAAAGCGATCGAAGATGCGCTCACGGATGAGGATGGACGTGGCATCTCGATCACGGAAGACAAGGACCTCTACGACTCTGAATTCTTACCGGACGGGGTTCACCAAATCGCCTTCAAAGTCTCGTTCCCCGTGAACGATTCGCGTGATATCGTCCGTACTATCTATTTTACGGACTTCGGCGTTGAGTATGGGGAATTCGATGCGTTCGAATACACCATGGGCACAAACGAGTCCGTGGCACTGAACGGCGGTGACTATACCGGTTCCACCACCATCTACGGCTCGAGAATCTATCGGGGCTATTCAACAGCCTACAAGGATTCCGATGGCAACTACGTCCTTGTGGAGGCCAACATGGACATCAACGACCAAAAAGGGCCGGACGCCACGTTTGTGTCGCCAAGAGAATATCACTGTGAGGACCAGGTCCTCTGTCTGGATACCGATGGAGATAACCTGGAACTCATCGAAGACAATTACACCTTTCAGACCCAGGAGGACTATGACAACTATTACAGCGATCTGTTCATGGGCTTTGATTTTGACGAGTATTACTACAACAAGCTCGCGGAAATCCTGGGAATGGAAGAGGAATCGATCCATGCCGCCAATTATGAAGGGGTCTTGCGGGACGAAACCTCCCTTGAGACCGTCGACGGTGCGATCAATCAGTCTGGCGACTACATTCTGGATGAGGACGTGCTGGTCGACGGCGACGCCTCGGTCGATCTGAATGGCAACACCCTGGGACTGAACGGTCACACCATGATTGTGTTGGGCGACCTTACCATAGACAGTGTCGACGCCATCACCAGACCGGGTCAACTGTACGTGTTCGGCGACGTTCATTTCGAGAATAAACAGGACTTGCTCATGACCTCCAATCTCTACTCTTCGGGCAGAATCGTCGTCGATTTCGATTCCGGTTCCGGTTTCGAATCGGACAATGATAATGAGGGCATGTCCTTTTTCGCCAAAGGCAACATCCTTTTTGAAAGCAATACTACGACCGATTCGACCGTTCCGATGTTCATTTTTTCCGAGAGTTCCATCCGATTTGAAAGTGTCCTCACCCCGATGAGTTTCCAAGGCGCGGTCTATGCCCAAGGGAAAGGCGAAGGGCTG
>JBKHIE010000007.1:0-28176 GCA_046538775.1 Candidatus Izemoplasmataceae bacterium | reverse complement strand
AGCCGAGGTCGGTATTCACGAAGCGCACCTGGTTGGAAACGCTCGTTTACGAATCCCCGTAGGCGCTCGTGCTCTGGCGGGTCCGTACTGATCATAGTCTTCAGTACCGCATTACCGTCCCCAGTGTCGCCTGAAGAGCTATCACTCCCCCCAGAACGGTCCGCAGAGAACGTCTCGTGATCGCGGAGGACGCGGTCAGCGTCTTCGTAGCGGAAGACGTCCCACGTCTCGCGTTCTTCGTCGTTCAAGATGGCCTTGAGGGTGTCCTTGTTGAAGACATACACCCCCATCGACGCGTAGGGGCTTTTCGGATGTTCCGGTTTTTCCTCGAACCCAGTGACGCACCCTTCCTCGTCGATCTCGACCACGCCGAAACGGTCCCTGCCGTTATCGGGCTTGAACACGCTCAAGGTGATCGCCGCGCCGCTTTTCTCATGGGCGTCGACCAAGGTGGTGTAATCCATCTTGTAGACATGGTCGCCCGATAGGATCAAAACGTAATCGGGGTTGTAGTGGTCGATGAAATACTGGTGCTGCCGGACCGCATGGGCGGTGCCTTTTTGCCAGCGGTCCCCTTCATAGGAGGTGTAGGGGGTCAGGAAATGGATGCCGCCGTCGGGGATGTCAAGGTCCCAGGTGGCCCCGTGCTGGATGTAGTTCATGAGGCTGTAGGGTTCATACTGGGTCACGACCCCGACCGTCGTGATGAGGGCGTTGGTCAGATTCGAGAGGACGAAGTCGACCAGCTTGTACTTCCCACCGAAGGTGACGGCGGGTTTGGCCTTGCGCTTGGTGATGGGATGGAGGCGGGTGCCCCTTCCCCCCACAAGAACCATGGCGATGACTTTAGTTTTCATGGACGGCCTCCCATTTCAAGATGCTTATGGACAGCGGTGAAAGCGCCATCCGGATGGACTCTTCAAACCCGTTCGCAGGGTCGGCTTCCGTCTTGAGAGGAAGCCCGTTATAGATGTCCGATCCGCCGTAGGTCGCGTAGTCGCTGTTGATGATTTCCGTGTACCGGCCGCTTCTTGGCACCCCGAGCTTGTAGTCGTGATGGACTTCGGGGGTCAGGTTCAAGACGACAAGCAGGTGGTTCTTCCCTTCCTTGTCGTAACGGACGAAGGCGAAGATGCTCAGGTCCTTGTTGTCGGCATCCACCCACTGGAAGCCCGAAGGGGTGTGGTCGGAGGTGTAAAGACAGGGTTCCTCGGTCGAGAGCTTGTTCATGGCCCGGTTGAAGCGGTGGGCCGATTCGTGCATGGGGTAGGCGAGCAGGTGCCAATCAAGTTCGGTGAAATCCTTCCACTCATGCATCTGGGCGAATTCCCCGCCCATGAACATGAGCGGTTTTCCCGGGTGGGTGTGAAGGAAGCCGACCAGGGCGCGGTAGTTCGCGAACTTCTGCCAGTAATCCCCGGGCATCTTGTCCACGAGCGAACGTTTCCCGTGGACGACCTCGTCATGGGAGAAGGGCAGGACATAGTTCTCGCTGAACGCATACATGAGCGAGAAGGTGATCAGGTCATGGTGGTATTTCCTGTGGATCGGGTCGAGGCTGAAATACTTGAGGGTGTCGTTCATCCATCCCATGTTCCATTTGTAGTTGAACCCGATGCCGCCATGGTCGAGCGGATGGGTCACTTTCGGATAGGCGCTTGAATCCTCGGCGATCAGAAGCGCATGCGGGTGTTCGCTAAAGACCGCTTTGGAGAGTTTCTTGAGGAAGGCGATGCCGCCTTCGTTCTCCCCTTGTTCGGGGCTTCCGTGGTGGTAGAGGATGTTCGAGACCGCATCGACGCGGAAGCCGTCGACGTGGTAGGTCCGCATGAAGAAAAGGAGGCTCGCGATGAGGAAACTCTGCGTCTCGCCCTTGCCGAGGTCGAGATTGACCGTGCCCCACCCGACATTCTCGCGGCGGGCCTTGTCTTCGTATTCATAGAGGGGGCCGCCATCGAACATGTGAAGGCCGTGGGCGTCCTTGACGATGTGCGAAGGCACCCAGTCGAGGATGACGCGGACACCGTTCTTATGGCACTGGTCGACGAAGTACTTGAAATCCCCGATGCTGCCGTACCGCGAGGTCACACTGTAATACCCCGTCGCCTGATAGCCCCATGAGCCATCGAAAGGATGCTCGATCACGGGCATGAGTTCGACATGGGTGTAATGGTTCTCAAGCAGGTAGGGGATCAGGTGGTCGACCAGTTCGCTATAGGTGTGGAACGACCCGTCCGGTTTTTGCATCCAGGTCCCAAGATGGACCTCATAGATGTTCATCGGTCTTTCATACGGGGGTTCTTCGCTTCGTCTTCGCATGAAGTCATGGTCGTTCCATTCGTAGACTTCGGTATCGACGACGATGCTGGTCGTATCGGGGCGGAGGGCGTTATAAAAGGCGAAGGGGTCGCTTTTATAAAGGGTCTTCCCTCCGTGGGTCTCGATCATGTACTTGTAGGGCTTGTCTTTCAGGTTCGCCTTCTTCTCGATCCTGAAGACGCCCCCGTCGTCGATTTTCCTAAGCATGTCCACACCGGGTGTGAAATCGTTGAAGCTTCCAAGAAGATGGACGTGTTTCGCTCTTGGGGCGTAGACGGTGAAGCGGGTCGCTACGATCTTCCCGTTTTCTTTTCGCAGATGCGCACCAAAATGCTCATAGGCATCGATCAGTTCTCCGTTGTGCCAGTAATACATGGTGTCCGGGGCGAATGTCTGCATGGAAATCCCTCATTTCAATCGGTCTTTTATGGCTTCATAGTCGAAACCTTCACGCATCAGTTTCTGAATCAGCTTCCGGGTGCTCTTGTAGTCGTTTAGGTCGTAGGAATCCCTTAGTGCCTCGATGCGTCTTTCTAGGAGCTGCTCTTCATTCGACGCATCCTTGTCCGCATCGAGGAGTCTTTCGACCGTCGCGCTTGCAAGGTCCATGGCGTAGCCGTTTTGGATGGCGCGCTTGGTCAGTTTCATCTTTTTTTTCTTGATGGGGTCTTTTGGGTAGCGCTCCTGCTCTTTCTTGATGAAGCGGATCAGCCGGTCTTCTTCAAGGCTTTCGTCAAAAGACGCGAGGGCCGAATCGATCGCGCTTGGTTCAAACCCTTCCTTGAGCGCTTTCTCACGGATGGCGCGCGGGCCTTTGAGCGAGTATTCGATCATGTCGTCGACGAGCCGGCGGAGCATCCGTTCATCGTCGAGGTAGCCGAGGGTCTTCAAGGTGTCGATGGTTTCCATGACCGCTTCATGACGGCCTTCCTTCTCAAGCTTCCTCCGCATGGACTCCGAGGAGTGGTCCCGATGGGCAAGCAGGTCGAGCGCTTTTTGCATGAGCATTGCGGAAGCGTTTTCTTTTTCGATTTCAAGCCGCTCTTTTTCCGTGAGCGTTTTCTTTTTCAAAAGACCATGGCGCATCAGGACGTCCTGATGCACCGTGATCGTGGTCGTCTCACCGTTATCCTCGAAAGTCACCTGGTAGGTGTTCCCTTTGGAATCGATGGATGCGATCTTAATCATCGTCGGTAAAATGGTCGAGCGCGGCCTGGTATTGGTCGTCGTTGGCCTTGTCGGTCCGGTAGTCGTAGAGGTATTCCGAGAGGACGGAGCCGGTCGCCTCATCGATCTCGCCGGTGACTTCGAGCCCCTCTTCATCCTGAAGGTCCTCGACCGCATCGCGTGTGGCTTCGTCGAAATAGCCGTCTTCACGGACGTCATAGCCCATGAGACTGAGGACGCGCTGGGCGTTTTCGACCTGGTCGGATACGGTGTCGTAGACCAGCGGGTCATCGCCGACAAGCACGTTGTAACCGGAGAAGTAAGGGTTCTGTTCGACTTCGATGGTCGGTGCGATGTGTTCGATGTCACCGTCTCTCGGGTCGACCCACTCGCCATTCGGCGTCAGCCAGCGGCCTTGGGAGAGGTGGAGTTCGTCTTTGGTGCTTTCAAGGGATATCGAGGCCTGCATGGTGCCCTTCCCGTAGGTCGGGGTGCCAAGGACGTCGTAGCCGCCTTTTTCCTTCATGGCCGCCGCAAAGACTTCGGATGCGCTCGCGGAATACCCGTTGACCATCGTCAGGATGTCGTAGGGCTTGTTTTCAGTGCCGGAGGCGTCGTAGTCGTTGGAGACCCATTCGCCGTCTTGAAGCTGTTCGATGGTGAACATGGGCTTGTCGCCTTCGGTGAGGAAGAGGTCAAGCATGCCGTTCAGGGTGTTCAGATACCCCCCGCTGTTGTCGCGGAGGTCGATGATGAGCCCGTCGATGCCGCCGTCTTCGTCTTCAAGGGTTTCAACCGCCGATTCCATCTTGGAGAGGGTCTCTGAACCAAACGTATGGATGGTGATGTAGCCGATGGTTTCGCCATCATGGTCCACCCGCTCGTATTCGACGGTAGGATTTTCGATCTCTTCCCTTTCCATCTCGAAGGTGACGGGATCTTCAACACCCGGGCGGTCCACGGTGATGCTTACGGTGCTACCCTCCTCGCCACGGACATTGGCGATCGTTTCGATGTAGGATTTGTCGCGGTAATCCTCCCCATCGATGTGGGTGACCACATCGCCGGCCTGCATGCCGGCGCGGTTCGCAGGGGAATCTTCCCAGACCTTGCGGATGACAAGGTTGTCGTCGACATTCTCGACGGTGACGCCGATGCCGACGAACGATTCACCAAAACTGTCGTGGTACTCCTGGTATTCCTCGTCGGAGTAATACCGCGAGAACGGGTCGTCAAGGGATTCCATCATGCCCTCGATCGCCCCTTCATAGAGATCGGCCTCGGAAGGGGTCTTGTAATGGCTGTTCTGAAGATGGTCCATGACCTCCTCGAAGCGTTCCTGTTCTTCTGAGACCTCGTCGTTGCCATTGTCGCCGTTCAACCCGGTGCTCTCACAAGCACCCAGTACAAAGACCAATGTCAATAGCAGTGTCATGCTGAATAGTATGCGTTTCATGAATCTCAATCCTCCCAACGTTTTGTAAAAGCGCCCTGGATTTCTGTCGCAGGGCTCGCAAAGACGAACGCGTATGGATCCTCTTTTGCGATGATGCTGCGAATGGTATAGTACTCATCCCGTGTGATGACGCTCACGAGCATGTGTTTTTCTTCTTCGGAATAGCCGCCTTCGATCGGGACCACGGTGAGACCGCGTTCAATGGTGTCGAAAATGAGCTGCTTGATCCTCTCGGGATGGTCGGTGACGATATGGACGGCTTTGAGCGTGTTGGAGCCGGCGACCATGAAGTCGGACACCTTGCCCGCGATCACCGTGGTCAGGATCGCGTACATTCCGAGGGCGATGCCCTGTTCACTGTAGAACACGACGATCCCCGAAAAGATGATCAGTCCGTCGACAAGGTAGATCGACAAGCTGAGGGGCAGATCCAAAAGACGGTGCAGGATCTTGATCGGGATGTCCGTGCCGCCGCTTGTCCCGCCGAAACGGATGACAATGCCGAAACCGAGGCCCAGGAAGAAACCGCCGAAGGTCACATAGAGCAAGAAGTCATCCGGCATGTCGAGGGGCGGGGAGAAGGTTTCAAGGATGAAAAGGACGACAGGGAACAGCAAGGAGCCATAGATGCTTCGGATGAAGGACTTGCGCCCCAGCATGAGCCAGCCAAGGCCGAGCAGGACCACATTCAGGATGAAGACCACATACGAGACCTTGATGTCGAAGAGTTCGCTGAAAAGCACCCCGACACCGCTCACTCCGCCGATGACCATGGACGCGGGCATGATGAAATAGTAGAACCCCGCCACCATGAGGACGATGCCAAGGCTGATGTAGAGATACCGTCTCAGAAGTGAAAGTTCCTTAAGTACGTGCATCCATGACATCCTCCTTTGCCTTCTGTTTCAAAAACGCGCGGATGAACGGTTCGATCTCACCGTCCAGGACCTTGTTCGCGTTGCCCGTCTCCTCGCCCGTACGGTGGTCCTTGACCATCGTATAGGGGTGAAGGACGTAAGAGCGGATCTGGGAGCCGAACGCGTTGGACAGGTCCTTGTTCCTCTCAGACGCAAGGGCCTCCTGCTGCTTTTCAAGCTCTCTTTGGTAAAGCTTGCCTTTGAGGATCTTCAGCGCCTGTTCACGGTTCTTGATCTGTGAACGTTCGTTCTGGCAGCTCACCACCATCTTGGTGGGAAGATGGGTGATGCGGACCGCGGAGTCGGTCGTGTTGACACTCTGACCGCCCGCTCCGCTTGAACGGAAGGTGTCGATCTTGAGGTCGCCCTCCTTGATGTCGATCTCGATGGTATCGTCGATCTCGGGCACGACGTTCACACTCGCGAAGCTCGTGTGACGGCGTCCCGACGAATCGAAGGGGGAGATGCGGACAAGGCGGTGGACGCCCCTTTCGGCCTTAAGCAGGCCGAAGGCGTTTTCGCCACTTATGGTCATGGTCGCGCTTTTGAGACCGGCTTCGCCGCCGGGCTGATAGTCGTTGATGAGGACCTTGAAGCCCTTGTCTTCGGCGTAGCGGTGGTACATGCGGTAAAGCATGTCCGCCCAGTCGTGGCTTTCGGTCCCACCGGCGCCGGGATGGATCTCGATGATCGCATTGAGGTCGTCGTGTTCACCGGAAAGGTAGACTTCGGTCTCGAATGAGTCGAACGCTTTTTCAAGCGCCTGGATGTCGTCTTCAAGGGACGGTGCGTCTTCGCCGAGTTCGATCAGTTCAAGCGAGAGGTCGATGTTTTCAAGTTTGTCGACAAGGTCCATATACCCTTGGTAACGTCTTTTTTTGCGTTTAAGCAGGCGGATGGTCTTCTGGGCGTTCTCGTGGTCGTCCCAGAAGCTTGACTCATAGGTCTTGGTCTCCATCGCTTCGATGTCTTTTTTGAGGGCGTCGATGTCAAGCATCTCACGCATCTCTTCAAGCTTTGAAGCGAAGGCTTCACGCTTGGATCTTATTTCATGCAGTTCCATAAACTCACCTCAGGGGCCTAACGGCCGTGACAATGCTTGTACTTCTTGCCACTGCCGCAGGGGCAGGGGTCGTTGCGCCCGATTTTTTTCTTTCGGATCGGTTTTTTCTTTGTGGTTTCCTCTTTGCCGGATGAGGTCTTGGTCGGTTTGGCGACCTGGACCCTTTGCAGGTTGTCGCGCAGGCGGGCCCTGAAAAGATAGCGGGTGACATCCCGTTCGATGTGGCCGATCATCTCCCCGAACATGTTGAATCCGACTTCCTGGTATTCATGAAGGGGATTCTGTTGGCCATAGGACCTAAGGCCGATGCTTTGTCTCAGTTCGCTCATCTGGTCGATGTGACGGACCCAGTAGGTGTCGACGACGCGCAGGACGACGACTTTCAAGAATTCATTGAAGTTTTGTTCACCGAACTGTTCCCGCTTGCTTTCGAATTCCTCGTCCAAAAGCTTCCTGAGGGCCTCTTTGGTCTTTTCAGGATCTTCGCTCAGACGCGATTTGTCGACGTCCCCCGGGTTCAAGAGGCTGCCGTCGATGGTCTTATGGAAGGCGTCGACATCGATTGTCGGCGTCTTTTGCTCATAATCCGTATGGGTGTCCACAAGCGTCTCGATATGCCGTTTAGCAATGGCCCTCACAATATCCTCGATGTTCTCCTTGATGAGGACATCGCGGCGTTGCTGGTAGATGGTCTCGCGTTGTTTCCTTAAGACCTCGTCGTATTGGAGGATGGTTTTCCTGCGGTCGTAGTTGTTCCCCTCGATCTGGCGTTGCGCACGCTTGATGAAACGGGAGAAGATCTTATAGTCGACGGGGCGGTTGTCATCCTTGCCCCGGGCTTTTGTGAGTCTTTCGAGCTGGTTTTTGAAACGGTCGCCTCCGAAGCGGCGGACAAGGTCATCTTCACCGGAGAGGAAGAACTTCGAGTAACCGGGGTCGCCCTGGCGGCCGCTGCGGCCTCTTAGCTGGTTGTCGATCCGGCGCGCCTCATGGCGCTCGGTACCGATGACCGCAAGCCCGCCGAGTTCCTTGACGCCCTCACCGAGCTTGATGTCGGTTCCGCGTCCGGCCATGTTGGTCGCGATGGTGACCGAGCCTTTCTTGCCGGCATTCTCTACGATTTCCGCTTCCCTTTCATGCTGTTTCGCGTTCAGGACGCTATGCTTGACGCCCCGTTTTTTAAGCAGGTTTGAAAGCCGTTCGCTGCTCTCGATGGAAATCGTGCCCACAAGCATGGGCTGCCCCTTATTATGGCGGGCCTCGATCTCGTCGGCGAGCGCTTTGAACTTCGCGTCCATCGTCGGATAGATGACGTCGTTGTCGTCGATCCGGATGACCGGCTCGTTGGTCGGGATCTGGATGACAAGCATGTTGTAGATGTTCTTGAACTCTTCTTCTTCCGTCTTCGCCGTACCGGTCATGCCGGCAAGCTTGTCGTACATCCTGAAGAAGTTCTGGAAGGTGATGGTGGCCAGGGTCGAGGTCTCTTTCTTGATGGTGACCCCTTCCTTGGCCTCAAGGGCCTGATGAAGGCCTTCTGAGAATTGACGGCCATGCATGAGGCGCCCGGTGAACTGGTCGACGATGACGACCTGGTCGTCTTCGACGACGTAATCGACATCGCGTTCCATGGTGTAGTTCGCCTTGATGGCGTTGTTGATATGATGGACCAGGCTCACATGGTCGAGGTCGTAAAGGTTGTCCACGCCAAAATGACGCTCGGCCTTGTGGATCCCTGACTCAGTGAGCGTCACAGTCTTGCTTTTCAGGTCGATTTCATAATCGTCTTCATGAAGCGTCCGGGCGAAAGCCTGGGCTTGAAGGTACAAATTCGCGGTCTGTTTGGCGCCCCCGCTGATGATGAGCGGTGTCCGCGCCTCATCGATCAAAATCGAGTCGACCTCGTCAATGATCGCATACGCCAGGTGGCGCTGGACCATGTCCTCCTTATAGATGACCATGTGGTCGCGGAGGTAGTCGAATCCGAGTTCGTTGTTGGTGGAATAAAGGATGTCGCACGCGTACGCTTCCTTTTTCTCCTCCTTGCTCATCTCGCGCTTGTTGACGGCGACACTGAGCCCGAGGAAGCGGTAGATCTCACCAATCTCGCCTTCCGGTTCACGTTCGGCGAGGTATTCGTTGACGGTGACGATGTGGACCCCTTCACCGCTCAGGGCGTTCAGATAGGCGGGCATGACCGCGGTCAGGGTCTTCCCCTCACCGGTCTTCATCTCGGCGATGTTGCCCTGGTGGATGACTTCCGCACCCATGATCTGGACCTTGAAAGGCGTCATGCCCGTGACACGGGTGGAGGCCTCGCGGACGAGTGCGAACGCCTCGACTTTCAAATCTTCAAGGGTCTCCCCTTCTTGATAGCGTTGTTTGAACTCCAGGGTCTTCTTCTTGAAATCTTCGTCGGTTAACGATCTATAAGCCTCGTGTTGCTCTATGACCTCGTCGGCGAGTTTCATCAGAGGTTTTTGTTGTCGACGGCTTGGGTCGAATAGTTTTTTTAACATGGGTTTCACCTCAATTTATCATACACATAATACCACAAAGCGTCTACTTTAGGAAGAGTGTGGGCGTGTTTCAAAAAAAATGCGCTTGCGCGCATTTTTTGGAATGCTTACTTGGTTTCGATCACGGCATAGTCCCCGTCGTTCCTGAGATAGAGGACGTTGACACTTTTGGTCTCGCTGTCCTTGTAGATGTAGAAATCGTGTCCGAGCATCTCCATTGCGGTGATGGCTTCATCGGTGTTCATCTCTTCAAGGTCGATGTGTTTCTTCCTTACCGGTTTTCCGACCAGTTCACGTTCGAGGGCTTCTAAATCGATATCTTCATCGAAAAGGTCCGCGACCCCTTCTTTCTTGCGTAGACTTCGGTTGATCTTCGTCTTGTTCTTACGGATCTGACGTTCCAGTTTATCGATCGCTAAGTCGATTGCGGCATACATGTCTTCTTCTCCAACTTCAGCGCGCATGGTATAGTACTTCGTCGGTATGGTCACTTCCACTTTGTGATGGTCCTTGTAGGTCTTGCAGACGACGACCGCATCGAGTTCTTCTCGGAAGTACCGCTCCAGTTTCAGGAGTTTGTCTTTCGCGTAGTTCTCGATAGCGTTGGTAACCGTGAAGCCGTTCTTACCACGTACTTCTACGAGCATCAGAATCATCTCCTTATTCGATTGTATCCTTATTATAACATAGGATTGGGACGACTATTCCATGGAAACACGTGAATTTTTCAATTCGTTTTCAAACCTTTCCAGCAAGCGCTCCAACACGTCAAATGAAGGGTAATCCGGGTAATATAGGATGAGCGGATTCAAAAGGGATGGCATCAGCCGCCACGCTTCGGGCGGAGCCTGGTTCAGACTGTCGTGGAATATGACAAAGGCATCTTCTATGATCACCCGCTCAAACAGGTCATCGACCAAGGCCGGACGGGCGGGATGGTCATGGGTCAGAAGGACCAGGGTGTTCATATAGAGTGGCAGGTGCTCGCTTCTGAGCGGTATTCTAAGTAAAGCTTCGCACACGCCGCATTCTTGGGGCGGGCTGAAGAGCGACTGGAATGTCTGGACCGGGTGGAAGCTCTTGCCGCAGTGCTTGCAAACGCGCATTCAAAAACCCCCTCTCACCTTCAATGATAGCGGTGAGAGGGGGTTTTTACTTCTTTACTCTATGAATGCATACAACCCGAGGGCCAGGGACAGGATGAATAGGAAAAGTCCGAGGGTCAATAGCCGTTTTGCAGGCAGGGCACGCTGCAATACGACCATCTCATACGCCATGGTGAATAATAGCAGGCTCAATGAGAAAAGGATAAGGGGCAGGGCCAGACGTTCCCCTAGAATCCCCGCGATGCTCAGGGCACTCACGATGAAGACAAGCAATATGGCATAAAAACGCGGGCTTTTGACATTGCGCATCGAATCACTCCCCTTTCATTGTAGCACACCCATCCGATTCGGGCGAAAAAAAGAAAGGTCGTGAAGACATTCAGTATTCTTTCGCTTCGAGTTCGCCGTTTAAGAACTTGAGCATGTTGAAAGCGAGGCTTTCAAGTTCGTTCTCACCGGGATGGATGGAGATGTCGCCGAGGTGGTCGATCATCTCGATCAGAGGCTGGATGACATCCTGGTTGTAGGCGAGTCCGCCCGTCAGGATGATCGCATCAAGCTGCCCCTTGGTGAGCGCGTAAAGCGACCCGATCTCCTTGGCGATCTGATAGACCATGGCATCGACGACTCGCCGCGCCTCGATGTGGCCTTCGGCGATCATGTCGCTCACTTCCTCGGCGTCTTTGGTGTTGAGATAGGAAAACATCCCGCCGTATGCGCTCACCATGCGTTTGAGACTCTCGGTGTCGCTCTCCTTGGCAAGGTCGATGACGCTTGATACGGGGAGCGTCCCGGTCCTTTCAGGCGACATCGGTCCGTCGCCATCAAGCGCATTGTTCACATCGACGACGCGGCCGTTCTTGTGGTAACCGACGCTGATGCCGCCGCCGAGATGCGCGACAATCAGGTGAAGGTTCTCATAGGGGATGCCGACATCCTCACTGTAGGCGCGGGCGACGGCCTTCTGGTTGAGGGCGTGGAAGATGCTGCGGCGCTTGATCCCGTTGAGACCGGTGAACCGGGCCAGCGGTTCCATCTCATCGACGACCACCGGGTCGGCGATGTAGGCCTCCTTGCCGACCTTTTCAGCGAGGGCCTTGGCGATGAGTCCGCCAAGGTTCGAGGCGTGGTGGCCGTAGGTGTTGTTCCTGAGGGTCTCGACCATCGTCTCGTTGACACGGTAGAGCCCGCTTTCAAGGGGGCGGACCAGACCGCCCCTTCCGATGAAACCGTCGATGGTGTCGAGTTCGATGTCGTATTCATGCAAGAACTCGACGATGAGTTTCTGCCTCAGGGGTAGCTGGTCGGCCAGGGTGTCGAATTTGAGCATCTGTGAACCGTTATGCCGGATGGTCGCTTTGGCGATGCGTTTCGTGTTCTCGAAGACGGCGACCTTGGTGCTGGTGGAGCCGGGGTTGATGGTCAGGATACGCATGCTATCACCTAAGCTTCCCTTATTTCTTTCATGCCGCGTCTGAGCGCTTTCTCGTTCAAGTCCAAGAGCGCTTCCTTCTTGCCTGTGAACTTGTCTTTGAAGACGGTCTCGAGCGCTTCGGGGCCGAAAAGGCCGCTCGCTTTCAAGTAGGCACCGAGCATGACCATGTTGGCCACTTTGAGGTTTCCGAGTTCGAGGGCGAGGTCGTTGATCGGGATGCGATGGACCTCGATGTCTTTGCGGTAGTCATGGTCCTTGATGAGGGAGGCGTTCACCAGCAGGCGGCCGCCCTTCTTGATCTTCGTCTCGAACTTGAGAAGCGAAGGTTCGTTCATCGCGATCAGGGTGTCGCTCTCGCTGACCATGGGCGCATTGATCGGGGTCTCGCTGATGGTCACGAAACAGTTCGCGGTCCCTCCGCGTGACTCGGGCCCGTAGGATGGGATCCAGACGGTCTCAAGCCCTTCGTTGGTCGCGGCCTGGGCGAGCATCTGGCCCATGAGCATGACGCCCTGTCCGCCGAAACCGGCGATGACGACGCGTTCGTTCTTAGGCATCCCCCTCACCTCCGGTAGCGTCCTTGTAGACACCAAGCGGAAAATAGGGAATCATGTTTTGAACGGCCCACTCGGTCGCATCGTAAGGCTGCATGCCCCATTGGACCGGGCAGGTCGAGATGAACTCGATCAGGGAGAACCCCTGTTTCTTGGTCTGGACGTCAAACGCCTTTTCAAGCGCCTTTTTCGCCTTTTTCACGTGTTTCGGATCGTGCACGCTTACGCGTTCTAGGTAGGTGGCGCCGGGTATGGTCGCAAGCAGCTCGCTCATGCGGAGGGGTTCCCCCGCGAGCGCCTTGTCCCGGCCGAAGGGCGAGGTGGTGGTCTTCTGGCCGACAAGCGTGGTCGGGGCCATCTGTCCGCCGGTCATGCCGTAGATGGCGTTGTTGACAAAGACGACGGTGATGTTCTCGCCGCGGTGGGCGGCGTGGACGATCTCCGCCAGCCCGATCGAGGCCAAATCGCCATCGCCCTGGTAGGTGAAGACGGTCTTCTCGGGTTGGACGCGTTTCGCCCCGGTCGCAACCGCGGGCGCCCGTCCGTGCGCCGCCTGATGCATGTCGCAATTGAAGAACTCATAGCTCATGACACTGCATCCGACACTGGCGACACCGATGGCTTCGTCGATGAGCCCTTTTTCTTCAAGGACTTCACCGGTGAGCTTGTGGATGATGCCGTGGGTGCAGCCTGGACAATAGGTGAACTGGCGGTCGGTAAGACCGGCGCCGGGTTTATAGACAGTCTTTGCATTCATCGCTTCTCACCTTCTTTTAAAAGGGTGTGCACTTTTTCGACGATCTCATCCGGTTCCGGCACGACGCCGCCGGTACGGCCGAAGAAATCGAGGGTGTACCTTCCCTGGTTTACGATCTTGACATCCTCAAGCATCTGTCCGAGGCTCATCTCCAAGGTCAGAAGCGTATGCACACTTTTCGGGAGGCCTTCAAACGCTTTTTCTGGGAACGGCCATAACGAGATGGGCCGGATCATGCCGACCTTGACGCCTTCTTCCCTCAATGCCTCGATGGCGCTTCTAGCGATGCGGGCCATGGAGCCGTACGCGACAAAGACGATTTCGGCATCGTCGGTTTCAATCATCTCATAGCGTTGCTGCTCTTCGCGCATGCGGTTGTACTTGTCCTGCAGCTTCAGGTTGTGGTTTTCGAGGTCGTTCGGGTCCAAGAAGAGCGAGACGATGGTGTTTCGCCGTCCTCGGGCGCCGCTTTCACCGGTCGCGGCCCACGCCTTCTTCCCGGCCGGTTCCACCGCGCCTGAAGCGTCCAGGTCGACCGGTTCCATCATCTGGCCGAGCAGGCCGTCCGCGGCGATCATCACCGGATTTCGGTATTTGTCGGCGAGGGTGAAGGATTCCTTGATGATGTCGACGGTCTCCTGGAGGTTTTCAGGACCGAACGAAAGGATGTGGTAGTCCCCGTTTCCACCCCCGCGGGTTATCTGCGTGTAATCGCTCTGGGCGGGCTGGATGCCTCCAAGGCCCGGCCCTCCGCGCATGACGTTGATGATGACGGCCGGCACTTCGCTTCCGGCCAGGTAGCTGATGCCTTCTTGTTTGAGGGCGATGCCCGGCGAGGATGAGGATGTGAGCACGCGGGCGCCGCTCCCTCCGGCCCCGTAGACCATGTTGATCGCGGCGACTTCGCTTTCGGCCTGCACAAAGACACGGCCATGCTTCGCCATATGCTTGGAGAGGTATTCCGGCAATTCGTTCTGCGGGGTGATGGGATAGCCGAAAAAGGCGTCGCATCCACCCTTGATGGCGGCAAGCGCCATGGCTTCGTTGCCTTTCATGAGTACTTTAGCCATAATGGGCCTCCTTTACTTTGTAAAACGTTCGACCGTGATGACACGGTCGGGACACATCATCGCACAAAACGCACAGCCGATGCATTGGTCCATGTCCGTCACTTTGAGCGGGGTATACCCGAGGGCGTTCGTCGTCGATGTATCGAGTGTCAGGATATTGACGGGACAATGCGGCACACAGAGCCCGCAACCCTTGCAGTGGTCCACGTCGATGATGATCCTACCTTTTGCTGCCATAATAGCCTCCTATCCGCTCTTCACATACCGTCTGAGCGAAAGTAGTTCCCCTTCATAAGGGTGTTTGGGTGTCCATGACGCGTCATGGCACGTAAGGACGATCGGGATGTTCAGATCCCTTGCGACTTCCTTCAGGATCCGCTCACCTTCTTGGAGGTGCTCTTCTTCGGTTTCATCCATCAGGTTCGAGTTGTTGATGAGTCCGCTCACCTTGATCTGTGCGGCGGCCTCGACCATGGTGATCGCATGCTTGATTTTCTGAACGCTGCTCGTATCGGGGCGATAGATGTTCACGACGAACAAAAAATCCAAGGCGTCCTTTTTTTCAAGCACATCCCCGTACTGCATCATGAGCTTGGCCCCGGCGGTGTCGCCGGCAAGGTCGTAGATGGCGCGGACATCCTTGTTCACAAAGGGCTCCCTTCCCCTGGCGGGGATGTAGGGTAGATCGCTCCCGGCAGCCCTGCCAAGAGGCGAGGTGATCAGTTCCACCCCATGTTTGTTCAGGACGTCTTCCGCGCTTCGGCTCCGGAAGTATGGGTTGATGACGTCAAGGTCTACAAGCATGTCAAAGGGCGGTTCGGAGATTGCGAGTGCGATCGCAATCTCCGATTTGCCCGCCCCGTAATGACCTGTGATAATGGTGATGCGTTTTCTTTTCATCAACGCTTGACGTAGTTCGCCGTCAGGTTGTTGATGGTTGCGATTCTTTCTTTTGCGAAGATCTTTGCTGCGCGCTGCGTATGCTCGTTTTCGCGTTCAGCGATGTCATAGACCTGAAGGAGGCGGTCATAGATCCGCTCGACTTCACGGACCGCCTTCTCCTTGACATAGCCGGAGGATGAGAGTTCATGCGAGACATTGATGAGCCCGCCCGCATTGATGACGAAGTCCGGAGCATAGAGGATGCCTTTTTCCTTAAGCATCTCTCCGTGTTTGTCCTCTTCTTCCAGGACGTTGTTTGCGGTCCCCGCGACAATGGGCGCCTTGAGCCTCTGGATGGTGTCGTCATTCATCACACCGCCGAGGGCGCAGGGCGCAAACACGTCGACGTCCTGTTCGTAGATCCCGTCGGGTTCGACAAATTCGACTTCAGGGTATTCATCCTTGACTTTCTTGATGTGTTGGTCGTTGATTTCTGTGAAATAGATCTTCTTCGCTTTCGCCTCAAGCAGATAGCCGATCAGGTAGTAACCGGTCTGGCCGGCGCCCTGGATGGCGAAACTTCTGCCTTCGATGGAATCGTCGCCATATTTTTTCATAAGTGAAGCCCGAATACCGTGGAAAGCACCGAGTGCCGTGATTGGGGAGGGGTTTCCGCTCTTGCCTTCAAGCCCTACGCAATGGTCGGTTTCCATGTGCACGTAGTCCATGTCCTTGGTCGATGTGTTGACATCTTCCGCGGTGATGTAGCGTCCCTGGAGGGTCTGGACATAGCGTCCGAGTGCGCGGAAATAGGCTTCGCTCTTGACTTTTTCGGCATCGCCGATCAGAACGGTCTTCCCCCCACCGAGATTCAACCCGGCTGCGGCCGCCTTGTAGGTCATGCCGCGTGCGAGACGGAGCACATCGAGGGTCGCATCGTCTTCACTTTCATAGTTCCATAGTCTCGTACCGCCGAGCGCGGGTCCGAGGGTGGTGTCGTGAATACACGTGATGCCACGGAGCCCCGTGGTCTTGTCATAAAAAAACACCAGCTGTTCATACCCGTGCTTTTCCATGTATTCAAACTTCTTCATAAAAAAATCCTCCTTGAAAGATTTGGATGGCTTTCAAACGCTTTGGCATGAAAGCGTTTTTACAGTGAGATTATAACATGTTTTTTTAAGAGTTTCAATGTCAAAAGCGGAAATTCTCAAGCTGTTTTCATATTCTTTATAAACAAAAGATAAAGCCCTCGGCCGAGGGCTTTATCTAGTTTGCTACGATGTTGACCAGTTTGTCCGGCACGACGATCACTTTGCGGATGGTCTTGCCTTCGGTGAACTTCTTGACACGCTCGTTCTCTTTTGCAAGGGATTCAAGGGTTTCTTTGGGAAGATTTTTCTCGACTTCGATTTTTTCCCTGACCTTCCCGTTCACCTGAAGGACAATGGTGACCGTGTCCTCGATCAGTTTTTCCGGGTCGTATTCCGGATAGGCTTTACGCACCATCGGAGCCTCTTCGCCCAGGCGGTCGTTCAATTCTTCGGCGATGTGGGGTGCGAACGGATTGAGAAGTCTCAAGAACGTCTCATACGTGGTCTTGCAAATGGCGTCCTGCTTGAGCGCCTCGTTCACGAACGTCATGAGTTTCGCGATCGCGGTGTTGAACTTGACGGTCTCGATGTCCTCACCGACGCCTTTGATGGTCTTGTTGAGAAGGGTGATGAGGTCTTTTGAGTCGGTCGCATCGTCCTCGACCTTGTCAAAGAGTCTCCAGACCTTGTCGAGGAAACGCCGGGCGCCCTTGACGCCCTCTTCGCTCCACGGGGTGGCCTGTTCGTAGTCGCCGATGAAGAGGATGTAGACGCGGAGAGTGTCGGCGCCGTAGCGCTCGATGGTCTCCATCGGGTTGACGACGTTGCCTTTGGACTTGCTCATCTTGTCCCCGTCGGGTCCGAGGATGAGCCCTTGGTTGGTGCGTTTCTTATAGGGTTCACGCGTCGGGACCACGCCGATGTCGTATAGGAACTGATGCCAGAAACGGGAATAGATGACGTGTCGGGTCACGTGCTCCATGCCGCCGTTGTACCAGTCGACCGGGAGCCAGTATTTGAGTTTGTGATAGTTGGCGAGTTCACCATCGTTCCTTGGATCGGTGTAGCGGAGGAAATACCAGCTGCTGCCGGCCCATTGGGGCATGGTGTCGGTTTCCCTCCGGGCGTCACCGCCGCATTTCGGGCAGGTGGTTTGGACGAAGGCGTCGACGGAGGCAAGCGGGGATTCACCGTTGTCGCCCGGTTCGAATTTTTCAAGGTCCGGCAGGGTCACGGGCAGTGCGTCTTCAGGCACCGGGACCATGCCGCACTTCTCACAGTGGATGATCGGGATGGGTTCGCCCCAGTAGCGCTGGCGGTTGAAGGCCCAGTCTTTCATCTTGAAGTTGACCGCCTTTTCACCCAGGTCTTCCTTTTGGAGGTGCTCGATCATCGCATCGACGGCGTCCGGCACGTTCATGCCGTTTAAGAAGCCGCTGTTGATGAGGGTGCCTTCAAAGACATCCGTATAGGCCTCTTTTTCGATGTCGCCACCGGCGATGACCTCGCGTATCTGAAGTCCGTGGGTCTTGGCGAACGCGTAGTCGCGCTCGTCATGGGCCGGAACGGCCATGATCGCGCCCGTTCCATAGTCCATCATGACATAGTCGGCCACGAAAAGCGGGATTTCCTCATGGTTGACCGGGTTGATGGCATGCAGCCCTTCGACTTTCACACCGGTCTTGTCCTTTTGGAGCTCAGTCCGCTCGAACTCGGTCTTGAGGGCGGCCTGTTCACGGTAGGCCCTGATGGCTTCCCAGTTCTTGATGGCCGCCTTGTTGGAATCAAGGATCGGGTGTTCGGGGGCGACGACCATGAAGGTCGCACCGAAAAGGGTGTCGGGGCGGGTGGTGAAAACTTTTAGGGTCTCATCGGCCGAAGGCACCGGGAAGTCCACTTCGGCGCCGACGGACTTGCCGATCCAGTTGCGCTGTTCGCGCTTGATCCTCGGGTTGGTGTCGAGGGTCTCAAGCCCGTCAAGGAGACGTTCCGCATAGGCGGTGATCTTCAGGAACCAGACATCCTTCTCTTTTTGGACGACCTGGGACCCGCAACGGTCGCACACGCCGCCCTGGCTTTCCTCGTTGGAGAGGACGACCTTGCAGGAGGGGCAATAGTTGACGTGGGTCGTCGAGCGATAGGCCAGCCCCTTCTTGAAAAGCTGGACGAAGATCCACTGGGTCCACTTGTAGTAGGCGGGGTCGGTCGTATCGACGACGCGCGAGAAATCGAAGCTGAAGCCTGCGCGCTTGAGCTGTTCGGTGAAGATGGCGATGTTCTCATCGGTGACCTTGCGGGGGTGGATTTGCTGTTTCATCGCATAGTTCTCCGTGGGGAGACCAAACGCGTCGAAACCGATCGGGAACAGGACGTTGTAACCTTCCATCCGCCGCTTTCTTGCGACGATCTCGAGGCTCGTATAGGCCCGGATGTGCCCGACATGCATCCCGGCCCCGGAAGGGTAGGGAAATTCGACAAGGGCGTAGTATTTGGGCTTTTCGCCAAAATCCTTGGCTTCGAACATGCCGTGGTCAAACCAGTATTTCTGCCATTTCTTCTCGATGGCTTTGGGGTTGTATTTCATGGTGAGAACCTCCTTTATAATAAAAAACGTCCTTGACAGACAAGGACGACGTTGGCCGCGGTACCACCTTCATACCTCACGAAGAGGCGCTTGGGTCCTTAACGCGGAAAACGGCCCGAAGGGCGACTCCCCGAGCGAGTTCACGAAGGTCCGTTCTTAGTTCGCAGCACCACTAAGTCTCTTGAAACGGATGGTTTCGCTACTATTTCGGTTCGCAGTCGTTGTAGGTTCAGTGTATCACACCCGGCCCGAGGGTTCAAGCTAATGATTGTAAAGCCGGCGTTGAATCTCAAAGGAGAGCTTGCTTGTCTGACGGAAAGCGATGAAAAGCAGGATGAGGAAGAGGAAAAGGTCCATCGTCCACATGGCATCGAAGACCAGGACGACAAAAAGCAAGGTCGAGGCGTAGGTCATCATCGTGTACATCTGCTTGAACGGCACCTTCCTGAGTCTTCTTTGGATCAGGAACGCGTTCAGAAGGACAAACAGGTTGAACAGGATCAACGCCGAGAGAACGTCGGTGATGATGCGTGCGCTTCCCCACAGGGGCCTCGCTTCATCGAGTTCTTCGTTCACCACCGTGAAGACCGAATCAAAGAACGCGTCCTCCTCTTCTGAAGAAGGGTTGAAATCCAAATCATGGATGCCCGGATCAAGGTCGCTTATGGGTCTTTGCTCAGCGACAATCCCCATGACGAAGACGTAGGCGGTCTCTTCATGCAGGACGAAATGGTAGGTGAGACCGGAGTAGTCCGAAGAATCCAGGGTGTCGCGCCCGTCGATGACGAACCGCATGCCGCTCTCGGTATAGACCGTATACGGTTCCTCCTCATCGCACTGCAACACCGCATCCTCGATCACACACGCGCTTTCAGGCGGGGTGTAATCATTCTCGATGGCCCGTCTTTGCTGGGGGGTGACCCCGTCGAAGGTGATCAGGGTGATGAGGGTGCTCGTCGTCATCAGGACGGCGAAAAAGAACATATATAAAAACACCTTGTACAGGCGGTCGTTTCGGTATTTGATCAGTCGCTCCGGGGCGATGATGGATTCTTTCACGCGTCGGTACATAGTATCACCTAGAAAACATTATAACACAAAAGGGTTTTTGTGCAGCGAATTATGATAAAATACGTCCGAGGTGGTAGCGATGGATTTCAGGAACCGGGAAAAACGATACCGTACGCTCAGCGAGACCTACAAGGAACGCTTCGGCAGGAAAGTCTTCAAAGTCCCGATCGACGGCGGCTTCACCTGCCCGAACAAGGACGGATCCAAAGGCAGTGGCGGATGCATCTACTGCTCCCCCTCGGGAAGCGGTGACTTCACCGCGGAAGCGTCCCTGTCGGTCAGGGACCAGTTCTTCACCCTCAAGCGACGGATGGAGGAAAAGTGGCCGGACGCGCTCACGATGCCCTATTTCCAGGCCAACACCAACACCTACGCGCCCGTCTCGACGCTAAGACCCATGTTCGAAGCGGCGCTCGATCTGGATGAGAGCGTCGTCGGCATCGCCATTGCGACCCGCTGCGACTGTCTTCCGGATGCGGTCCTTGACCTTCTTGAAGCCTTGAACAAAAAGAAGCCGGTCCAGCTCGAACTCGGTCTTCAGTCCATCCATGCGCGCACCGCCGAGTGGATCAACCGGGGGCACGACCTCGCATGTTTTGACGCGGCGGTCAGGGCGCTTAAGAAAAGAGGGCTTGAAGTCGTGGTCCACATCATCAACGGGCTGCCCGGTGAAAGCGACGCCGACATGTTAAAGACCGTCGACCATCTGAACGCCCTTCAGATCGACGGCATCAAGATCCATATGCTGCATGTGATGGAACATACGGCCCTCGGGCATCGTTATAAGAAGGCACCGTTCCATCTTCTGAGCCTTGAAGAGTACGTCGCCATCACCACAAGGCAGATCGAGCGGCTCGACCCCGATGTCGTCATCCACCGTCTGAGCGGGGATGCGCCCAGAGACACTTTGATCGCACCGGAGTGGACGCTTAAGAAGTTCGTCGTCATGAATGAAATCGACAAGGCATTAAGACGCAGGGATACCTATCAGGGCTATGCATTCAAAAGGTAGTCCGTCGCCCTCAGGAAATAGACCAGCGCAAGCATGTCCGCAGCCCCCCCGGGCGAGATGTGCCGGTGGGCGTCATAGAGTGAATCCAGGTCTTCAAAGCCGTTCGCCTCACAGGCTTTGAAGGCCTTTCTTATGGCCTTTCCGTCCGCATTTTCACGGTAAAGGGTCGTGTCCTCGAGGCGGCCGATGATCCGGATCAGGGTCTTGAGGTCATCCCCGTCATCCTCCGGGTACCATTCAAAAACACTGTTGAAACCACTCTTCGCTTCGCCCCTGATTCCTTCGATGCCTCTTTCCGCGTAGAGGCGTTCGCCTTTGGAGAGGCTCCTTTTCTTCTTCAGGTGCTTGAAGTCGTCCCTCAGAACCCACGCGGCCGTATCTTTCAGGTTCGCTTTGAACATGGCCATCGATTCACCGTTCAAGAGGCTGTGCATGAACACGGGCAGCGCAAGCCCGAAGATGAAGTGCGCTCCCTTGTGGGTGTTGATGCCGCCGGTCGCCTCAAGCATCGTCTGTTCGCCTTTCCTCCCCGCTTTGCGGAGCGCATCAAGATGGCGGCATAGGTCAGAGCCGTAATCCAGATACAGCCTGAAATAGGGTCTCAGGGCTTCAATCGACGTCAGGAAGTGGGTGAAGTTCATATCCCTGTGCCGGCCCGACCCGAGGGGACCGACCAGGGCGAAGCAGGGTTTCATGTAGAGTTCCTTCCGTAACGCGAGCACCGCCTCTTCACTGAGCGCGTCCAGCAAGAACCGGTGGACGGTCGAATGGATGGCGCCAAGAAGCACGTGCTGTGAATGGGCCCCGCGGCGCCGGCACGTGAGGACATCCCCGCCGCAGATCAGACACTTCCGCGGCGCATGCCCGAGATCGACCCGGGAAAGCTTCCGCCCCTCCGCATGGACATCGATGTCGAAAAGACGCCCGAGGCGATGGGTGTCCTCAAGGTAGACCGCCACTTTTTTGAGGGTCCTTGGCGGTGCGTCGACCACCATCACATGGTAATCCCCGTCGACGGAAGGGACCCGGGCCTCCATGGAGACATCGAAAAGCTCAAAAAGAAGGCGCGCGGCCAGTTTTAAAACGGGTCGCGCGACCGGAGGGTTCTTGTCATTGCCGGGAATGTTCAGCTTGAGTAAGACAACCGGCTCCTCGAAGTCCCGAGATACATTCGCCGCATGGTCCGCCCGCCTCTTGCGGGCGCGTAGAATCGCTTCCTCAGTGACGGGACGCATGGGTTTTCATGGCCTCGATGATGGCTTGGCCCTGCTCGCTCCTGAGGAAACGGAGGGTCGCTTCGGGCACGTAGGGTTCGATGGCTTCAAGCGAATGGTTCTGAAGAAGCTTCCTGACCGTCGAAGCGCTGATCGGGGTGTCATCGATGGCTTTTCTCTCCAGGATGTGTAGATCGCTGTTCAGGTACTTCTTCATGGTCCGGTTGTAGGTGTTGGTCATGGGGCTGTAGGGTTCATCACCGACATAGCGGTCGGTGATGTTGAAGATCTTCATGTAGTATTCCTTGAATACGAGGACATCAAGAAGGGCGTGTTCCTCCTTGATGGAGCTTTCATGCTTGAGGAAGTATTTCGGGAAGGTCGCATAGCTTACGAGATAGTCCTGGGTGGGGAGGACGGTGATGCCCTCCATGCCTTCGAGGGCCTCCTCGATGATCTTGAAGCGGGCGGCGAAGGGGAAGAACGACCGGTCTTCGCTGACGACGAAGACGAGGAGCCTGTCGTGGTGCTTCTTCGCCTCCTTGATGAGGTAGAGGTGACCGTTGGTGAGCGGGTTCGCATTCACGACGACGCAGCCTTTGGGTTTGCTGCTTAGTTCATGGGCCTGCTTCAGCTTCTTAAGCGTACGGGTGATGTCCCCGCCGAGTTCCATGAAGGCAAAGTTCATCGATTCGACAATCCGCTTGAACCCGAGCGGCTTGAAATACGGCATGAGCTCAGGCCGTGAATAGAGGAACAGGTGGTGATGCCCCCGTTGATTGAGGCGCTTGATAAGCGCACTCATGAGCGTGTTCGCGAGTGACTTGCCCTGGTAGGACTCATCAATGGCGACGCATTTGACAATGTTTTTGGCCGCGGATGCGGTGGCGATGATCTTCCCTTCCTCACGCAAGGTCAGGGAAAGGTCGATGTCCTGCTCATAGACAAGATGGAAAGCTTTCAAGAACTGACGCAATTCCGCCTTTTCTTCTTCCAGGACGACGTCTTTTAGTTCCATGGAATCACCCTTTTTTATAAAGCGTGTCAATCGGTTTTCCGTGACGGCTTTCCACAGTACCGATTGGTGTTTCCTTATAGGATTTCCTGGCCGGTATCCCAGTTAGATTATACGCTTTTTTTCGCATGGTTTCAATGGTCATGACGGGGAGTTTCGTCCCTTCAAGCGCTTCGATGAGGTCTTTGCGGAGAGGGTTGATGGCGATGCCCCGTTCGGTGATGAGGACGTCTATGAACTTCCCGGGTGTCGTGATGGTGTTGACCCGGTCCTTGATGAGCACGGTCCGCGCCTTGATGAGCGGGCTCACGATGATCGTGAGCTTGCTGTCTTCGGCGGTGTCCGCGTGTCCGCCGCTACCGCCGATCAGGCGGTTGTAGGAGTCGGTCGTCACATTGACGTTGAAATCAAGGTCGATCTCGCTTGCGCCCAGGATGACGATGTCCAGATCCTTGGTGATCCTGTCCGCTTTCGTCGGGTCGGCGTAATGGTTGGCGCTCATCATGTGATGATGCGCGTTTTCCCTCAGGCTTCTAGCCGCCGCCTTGTCGAAGCACTGGACGTCGTAGAGGTCCTTGACAAGACCGTTTTCAAGCGCGTAGACATGGTGGGCGGTGATGCCGCCCGAATAAAACGAGGCCGTGAGCCCACGGGCCTTCAAGGTCTCATTGAAGAGGTGGGTGATCGAAAGGCTCACCCCGCCGGCGCCGCTTTGAAAGGAGACACCGTCCTTGAGCGCGTGGACGGCCTTTAGGAACCTCAGGGTGTCCCTCGCTATTTTCAAACCCAGGGGGTCGGTTGAGATCTTCAGGGTGCCCCCGGCCATTTTCGAGAGGTCGCCGATCGAATCGACGACGAGCACATGGTCTATGAGCGCCCCATCGATCTGGGGTTGTTCGACGGCCTTGACATAGGTGTCCGTGATGGCGACCTTGACTTTGGCGTACTTCGCATCCGGCACGGCGTAGCCGATGCTGCCAAAGGCATTCTTGCCCTCGGTCCCGCTGAGTGACCCGTCATGGCCGACCGCGGGGGCGGCGATGAAGGCGACGTCAATCCTGTTCTCGCCCTGTTCGATGGCACGGGCCCGACCTCCGTGCGTCTGCATGGTGAGTTTGCCTGGCAGACCGTTTTCACTGATGGAGTCGGCCACGGGACCGTTCATGTAGTTCGTGGTGATGTGCTTGATGTGGCCCGACTCGAGGGACCGTCTGATTTCCGTGTAGGTCGGGAAGATGGATGAGGCGTAGAGGTGGACATCCTTGATGTCACGTGCCCGGAGGGCCTTCAGGACCGGGTTGAGGACATGGTCGCCGTCCCGGAGGTGATGGTGAAACGAGATCCCCATCCCGTCTTTTAGTTCCAGTTTGTCAAGGAGCGCATCAAGCGTTTCATGCAGACTCATGGTCGGCCTCCTCAATCCCGTAACGCAAGGCTTTTTCAAGCGTGGCCTTCGCAGCCTCGACGACGGGCTTATCGACCATGCGGCCGTCGAGTGCGAAACGCATGCTTTTGGTCTCTTCGTGTTTCTTGACGATGCGTTTCGCCGCCTTGATCGTTTCCTTCGACGGTACGAACGCCTCGTTGATCTTCGGGACCTGGTTCGGGTGGATGGCGCACTTTCCATCAAAGCCCATGATGCGGGCCTTTTCGATGTCCTGGGCGAGCGACGCCTCATCAAGCGATGCCCAGGGGGTGTCGATCGCCTCTAGGTGGTTGGCCGCCGCGCGCATCTTGAGCATGCCGCGGGCATAGGCGATCTCTTCCCCGCTTGCCGTGCGCGTCGCGCCAAGGGCGCGGGTGAGGTCGACCGCACCGAGGATGTAGCCGGTGACCTTGTCGTATTGGGCCATGTGGTGAAGGTCGGAAAAAGCCTCGGGGGTCTCGATGAGCGCGAGGATGTCAGGATTGATCCTGACTTCGCTCGCCTCGTTTTCAAAACGGGCGAGCATCCTCATGCTGGCCTTCGGGAGCACGACGCCTGCAAAATCAAGGCCCTTGAGGGCTTCGAGGTCACGGCGCATGAGGGCCTTTTCACTGTTGATGCGGACATAAAAAGGGGTGCCTTCCCTTGGATGGTCTCGTAAAAATAAGCGCACAAGCGTACGGGCTTCGTCCTTTTCATCCACATGGATGGCATCCTCCAAATCCAAAATGATCGCGTCCGCCTCGAAGATTTCGGCGTTTTGAAGCATCCTTGGTTCATTGCCGGGTATGAATAGATAGCTTCTAGCCATGGTTTTCACCCTTGTAGCGGGCGATGGCGGTTTCAAGGCGGGCCCGGATGGCGTAATCGAGGGCGCCCTTGTCCTGAAGCCGCACACTCAGATGCATCATTGAATGGTCCTTGAGGATGGTTTCGACCAGTTGCTTGATGTGGTCGTGGAACGCATCATGGACGATGGTGTCGATTTCGATCACAGGCGGGTCCGACTCAAAAAGCGTGACCATGCAGTCACTGCTTTCGAGCGAACCGGTGATGACAGGCTTATTCATGGGATCCCCTACTTTCAATCAAGGCGAGTGTCCTAGCCATGTGGTTTTTCACGATCATGAGGCCTTCATCCGTGCCCATGCCGGGTTTGGCCAGGCATTGCTTGGCGTTGCAGGCGATGGCGATCGAGGTGGTGACTTCTGAGGAGATGTTGGTCTCGTTGCAAGAACCGCCGCTGTAGGCGCCCACCCCTTTTTCAAGGCAGTAACGGAGCGCTTCGATGGTGTTGTTGACGCCGCCGAGGTCGGGGGTCTTGACCTGAAGCATGTGGGCGGCCTCGCGGTCCGCAAAATCCTTCACGTCCTCGAGCGTGTTGCACCATTCGTCCGCGACGATCTCGAGTTTCAGGTTTTCATCGTCGATGCGCTTCTTGAGTGTCTTAAGCGCCTTTATGGTCCCTTCCTTGTCGCCCGTGTCGATGGGCCCTTCGATCCTGAGGAGGAAGGGGCGGGCCTGTTCTTCGAGTCGCTTCAGATAGTGGAATATCTTGTCGGTATCCTCCTCGAAGATGATGCCGATGGTGCCGTAGACGTCGATGTGGAGGATGGGGTGGTAGGTGTCGGATTGCCTTTTGGTGAGGATCCTCTCCGATAGCCACTTGACATAATCAAGCAGAAGCTCGCCTTTTTGGCCGAGTTTCGTGTTGATGTTGTTGATGAGGGCATGCGGGAGGACGTCGGCCTCTTTCATGATCATCTTGTCCGCATGGTCGTAGCGGTCGTCGCCGCTTTGGGCGAAGATGGGCACGCGCCTGTAAGGCCCGTCGATGTGGTATTCTTTTCTGACCACTTCGCTCATCGTCAGACGGTTCGCCTTGGCGGTCGCATCCAAGAGCGCCTGGGTGATGCCGTATCTGAGGGCGGTGTGGATGGGTCTGCCGTCGACTTTGAAGGCATCGAACGTCTTGGCGTGCTTTTTGAAGGTACCCACATCGAGACCGATCAGCGCGTCTTTGATGTGGGCGTCGAAAAACGCCTTCGCCTCGCTCCCATAAAAGAGTTCATCGCGCCCGCCCGCACCCGAATACTGGACGGCGGAGGCATCGCCGTAGGCGATCTGGCCGTCTTCCAGGATCAGCATGATGGAAAGGGCTTCGCCGGATTGGCGGATCGCCTTGAACTTCTTCGTCCTGGCCGACCCGATGTAGGTGAAGCGGTCCATGGCCGCCCCGGCCTTGATCGCGGCCTGGTCGTCAAAGTAGAAACCCGTGAGACCGGGTGCTGTCAGTACGTCCTTTATGATCATTGCATGGTCTCCTTCAGTGCTTTCGGCATGCCGACGAGCTGGCCTCTTGAAACCGCATAGATGTCGTCGATGGTCATCTTGAACGAGACGTCGCGGCCTTCTTTTCTCGCCCTTTGCTTGAGCGCTTCCTTATGGAACGCCTTGGTCTCGTCGGAGAGACCGAGGTTTCCGAATTCCAGAATGCGGATGTTGCCTTTTTGGTCCCGTGCCGGGAGCACTTTCCCGGCGTTCATCTCGCTCGGTGCGAACGGGACGTCGAGGATGCCTGCGCTGAAGGCCTTGATGACGCCTTGCGCAAAGTCGCCCTTGCCGACGTTCAAGGTCGCATAGAGAAGTTCGTTGACCTCGCGTTTGATCAGGTCCATCTCCGCCTTCAAGGCTTTCGAGGAAGAGAGGGTCTGCCCTCTTAGGAGCTTGGTGACAATCTTGGAGGCCCGGAGGCCTTCCGCATTGGCCTCGGCCGTCGGGATGCCCTGCGATTCATGGGGCGATTTCGTGATCATCTTGGTGGCGCCACCGAGTGTCGCCACCGCGGAGGCCATCGAGATGATGCCCATGGATTCCGCCTCGTCTTCAGGAAAACCGCCCATCCACTGATGGAAGACGGTCGTCACGAAGACGTCGTCATAACCGAAGAGTTTCAAGTAGTACTGGGTCAGCTTCTCAAGCGTCTTGAGCGCGGCGATGTCCTGGATCACGTTGCCGCCCTGGCCGTAGCCGACGGTGATGTTCTTGACCCCTTGTTCCGCGGCGAGGATGGCTTCGATGATGGCGACGGTGTGGGAGATCGAGGGGGGCACGAGGGTCCCGGTCAAAGGCCCGAAAGGCTCGCGGTTGATCTCGATGCCATTCTCGGCGTAATACCCCACCAGACGGTCGACATACTGCCAGTAGCGCAGCGTATCTTCAAGGGCGATGTTTTTCGCGTAGGGGATGTTGTAGGAGATGCCGCCCCCTTCATTCGAGGTCCAGCCGGCCGCATGGATGATCTCGCTTAAGAGGCGGGCATCCGGGGTGCCGTGGCGGGCCTGGACCGGCGCATCGAGACTGTCGGCGACCTTCTTGCATCCTGCCACACCGTGGTTGACGGCGGGAAAGCCGTTCAGCATTGAACGCTTCGCCTTCTCCGATTGCTTGATCGCATCCTCGGCGTTGGTGTAGCGGTTCTGCCGGGTATAGGAATCGATCGTCGAAGGGAGGAA